>CAZSBS010000001.1:0-69472 GCA_964605095.1 uncultured Planctomycetaceae bacterium
CAAGATTCACCCGCTGGTCTGCAAGGGCTTCAACGCCGACTTCGACGGCGACCAGATGGCTGTGCATCTCCCGTTGTCGATCGAGGCCCAGGCCGAGGCCCACGTGCTCATGCTGGCGACGAACAACGTCTTCTCGCCCGCCAGCGGCGCGCCGATCATGTCGCCCAGCCAGGACATCGTCCTTGGCATCTACTACCTGACCAGCGACCACGGCAGCGAGTACGTCAAGCCGTATGTCCGGCGCGTCAAGTACGAGGACGGCGAGAGCTACCCCGTCTTCAGCAAGCCCGAGCAGGCGATGACGGCATACGAGTTGGGCCTGATCGGCTGCCACGCCAAGATTGTGCTCCGCGTGCCGACAGACCGGCTGGTCATCGAGGTCGACCGGCGCTACAAGCCCGCCAATGGGCGCATCATCACCACCCCGGGCCGGTGCGTGTTCAACGACATCCTCCCCAAGGGCCTGGCGTACTACAACTACCCGCTGGGCTCCAAGGGCGCGGGCCGCGTGGTCAGCGACTGCTACCAGACCCTCGGCAAAGGCCCGACGCTGGAACTGTTGGACAAGATCAAGGAACTCGGCTTCAAGTACTCGACCCTTGCGGGCCTGTCGTTCGGCATCACCGATGCCAAGATCCCACCAACCAAGCCGGAGATCCTCGAGCGCGCCCAAAATCGCGTCGACCAGATCGAGAAGGACTTCCACTCCGACGCCATCACTGAGGGCGAGCGCTACAACCAGATCGTCGACGTTTGGGTCCACACCCGTGAGGAACTGACCAAGGCCCTTCTGCAATCGCTGGAAAGCGACGTCCGCGCGGACGACCCCAATTACCTCAACCCGGTCTGGCTGATGCTGGACTCCGGCGCCCGCGGCAACATCGACCAGATCCGCCAACTCGCCGGCATGCGCGGGCTTATGTCCAAGCCGTCGGGCGAGATCATCGAGACGCCGATCAAGGCCAATTTCCGCGAGGGCCTTACGGTGCTCGAGTACTTCTCGTCGACTCACGGCGCCCGCAAGGGCCTGGCCGACACCGCCCTGAAGACAGCCGACTCGGGCTACTTGACCCGCAAGCTTGCCGACGTGGCCCAGAACGTCATCATCAACGAGCTTGACTGCCGCACGCTCCAGGGCATCACGAAGTCCGTCACGTACAAGGGCGAGCAGATCGACGTGCCTCTGCGCGACGTGATCATCGGGCGAGTGGCTCGCGAGAACATCGTCAATCCCGTCACGGACGAGACGATCGTCAAGGAAAACCAGATAATCACCTACGAGATGGCCCTGAAGATCGAGGACCTAGGGCTGGAGACCATCCGCGTCCGCAGCCCGATGACCTGCGAGAGCCCGCTGGGCGTCTGCGCCAAGTGCTACGGGCGCGACATGTCCACCGGCAGGCTGGTGGAAGAAGGCATGGCGGTCGGCATCATCGGCGCGCAGTCCATCGGCGAGCCAGGCACGCAGCTTACCATGCGTACGTTCCACACCGGCGGCGTCGCGACCCGCGCGGTCGTCGAGTCGGAAATGCTCGCCACCGTCGCCGGCACCATCAAGTACCACGAACTCAACGCCGTGCCCGACCCATCGTCCGGCGACGACAAGAAGGGCGGCGTAAAGGGCTACGTGGCCCTCAAGCGAAACGGCGAGATCGCCATCCTCGACGACAAGAACCGCGAGCTCGACAAGTTCAAGGTCGCCTACGGCACGCACATCCTGGTTAAGGACGGGCAGAAGGTCCGGGCCGGGCAGAGGCTGACGTACTGGGACCCGCACCGCATCCCGATCCTCGCCGAGGCAAGCGGCATCGTCCGCTTCCAGGACATCGAGGATGGCGAGACCGTCCGAGTCGAGGTCGACGCCAGGCGCACCGGCGGCGGGCCGAGGCTCGTCGTCGTCGAGCACAAGGGCGAGAAGCACCCGCGAATCGTCATCGAGGACAAGGGCGGCAAGATTCTCGACTTCCACTACCTGCCCTCCAAGGCGCGTATCGAGGTCGAAGAGGGCGAGACTGTCCAGGCAGGGCAGTTGCTGGCGCGCCAACCGCGAGAAATGTCCGGCACGCAGGACATCACCGGCGGCCTGCCTCGCGTGACGGAAATCTTCGAGGCCCGGCGCCCGAAAGACCCTGCCGCCATGGCTGAGATTTCCGGCCGGGTCGAGCTGCGAACGGACAAACGGCGCGGCAAGATGACCGTTGTGGTTCGCAGCGAATCCGGCATGGAGCGAGAGCACCACGTCCCGCACGACCAGCACCTGCTGGTCCACACGGGCGACTATGTCGAGGCGGGCGACCGGCTGACGGAAGGCCCGCTGGTTCCGCACAACATTCTCGCCATTCGCGGTGAGGAGGCCCTCCAGCAGTACCTGCTGGCGGAGATACAGGCCGTCTACCGCGGCCAGGGCCAGAACATCAACGACAAGCACATGGAGATCATCCTTACGCAGATGCTGCGAAAGGTCCGGCTGGAATCCACCGGCGATGCCGATCTTCTTCCCGGAGAAGTTGTTGACAAATTCCGCTTCCGCGGTGAGAATCAACGACTCGCGCAGTCGATGAAGATCATCGATGCGGGCGACACGTCCTTCCTGAAGGGGGACGTGGTGCTTCGAGAAAAGCTCGAACAGGCGAATATGGAGGCCGAGGCACTTGGCGGTACGCCTGCCAAGGCCCGCCGGCCGAAGCCCGCGACGGCTAAGACGCTGCTGCTTGGAATCACCAAGGCGTCGTTGCAGTCGGAAAGTTTCCTGTCGGCCGCGAGCTTCCAGGAAAGCACCAAGGTGTTTACCGAGGCGTCACTGGCCGGCAAGGTCGACGAACTTCGCGGCCTGAAGGAAAACGTGATACTCGGGCACCTGATACCGGCCGGGACGAGCTTCAAGCCGTACATGGAGATGAAGATCAAGCGTAAGGTCGAGTTGCACGAGTTGATGGCGGCCGAACGGGAAGAAATGACCGAGGCCCAGATCACGCAGGCGGTCCAGCAGGCCCTGACGGGCCAGTAGGGCTGAGGATGACATTGTTGAACTGCCGGTATAAGTCGGATGCCGGATGGTTCTTGGTTGGTTTTGGTTAAAGAGCCCAGAGATCCTTTGAAGAGGATCGACACGACATCCCGGCAGGCAAGTTGCTGATTGAAAAGCCCGCCGGAGAGGAAAAGAGGTTGCAGACGGATGCCTACGATTAATCAATTGGTTCGCAAGCCGCGCGTCATTCAGAAGGCGAAGAAGAAAAACGTCGCCCTTGAAAGCTGCCCGCAGAAGCGCGGCGTTTGCCTGCTGGTCAAGACAGTCACGCCGAAGAAGCCCAACTCGGCCCTGCGAAAGGTAGCCAGGGTCCGGTTGAGCAACGGCAAGGAAGTGACCGCGTACATTCCGGGCATAGACCACAACCTCCAGGAGCACAGCATCGTGCTGGTTCGTGGCGGCAGGGTGCGGGACCTTCCGGGCGTACGGTATCACATCATCCGCGGCACGCTGGACTCCCTCGGCGTCGAGGCCCGTCGCCAGGGCCGGAGCAAGTACGGCGCCAAGAGGCCGAAGTAACGGCGTCCCTGGCCCCGACGGTAAGAATCGAAAAATCCAACATCGAGCAATAGCGGAAAAAGCCAATGGCATTCAAGAGATTCACATCCTCGACGACCACGCTTCAGCCTGATCCGAAGTTCCACAGCAAGCTGGTCAGCAAGTTCATTAACTGCCTCATGCTGGACGGCAAGAAGTGGGCCAGCCAGCGGATCTTCTACGATGCGATGGACATCATTGCCGGCAAGGTCAAGGAGGAGCCTCCGGTGGAGGTCTTCAAGAAGGCCATCGAAAATGTCAAGCCCCTGATCGAGGTTCGCTCCAAGCGAGTCGGCGGCGCGACCTACCAGGTGCCGATGCAGGTCAACAGCAAGCGGCAGCTTTCGCTGGCCATCCGCTGGGTCCGCGATGCCATCCGCGCCGGCAAGGGCCAGCCAATGGCCAATCACCTGGCAAACGAACTGCTCGCGGCATACCGCGGCGAGGGCACAGCCATGACCACGCGGGAAAACGTCCACCGCATGGCCGAGGCGAACAAGGCGTTCGCGCACTTCGCCTGGTAAGGCCCGGGCCAGCAAGAAGTTGTCGTTGTAGTCGTACGTAGTTGTCGCAACAAGAATGTTACAACCTGGCGGCCGAGCTTCATAGGCCGCAATAAGGTTTTGACTGAATCGTCCGCGGAAGCATTGGCGAAAACGGGCTGCGTGGCCCGAAAGCCCAGGGCGGACGACCCCGGTGGCCGGTTGGCTGCCGGGGCTCAGATAAGGCAGGTTCCGAGGCCGCGTCTCCCAGACGCGGCTTTCGCCGGCCGCATGAGATAAGACAACCTGGCCGATCTGCCAAAAGGTCGTGCTGCCCGGCATGAGGCTGGGCCCGGCTCGAAGATCGGCGACCGCTGAGGCCTCTCGGCGGCATGGAAGTGGTCCCCAAGTACAAACGGTATAAGCTGCGCGCGCTGACTATGGCACTTGGCTTGGAAAAAATCCGGAACATCGGCATCATGGCACACATAGATGCCGGCAAGACCACCGTCTCCGAGCGGATACTCTACTTCGCCGGCCGAACGTACAAGATCGGCGAGGTCCACCAGGGAACGGCGGTCATGGACTACCTTGCCGAGGAGCAGGAGCGCGGGATCACCATCACCTCTGCCGCCACCACGCTTCACTGGAAAGGCCACACCGTCAATTTGATCGACACGCCCGGGCACGTGGACTTCACCGTCGAGGTCGAGCGGAGCCTTCGCGTGCTTGACGGGGCGGTGGCGGTCTTCTGCGGGGTTGGCGGCGTCGAGGCCCAGAGCGAGACCGTCTGGCGCCAGGCCGAACATTACCGTGTGCCGCGCCTGTGCTTCATCAACAAGATGGACCGGATCGGGGCGGACTTCGAGATGGTTGTCAGTAAGATTCGCGAGCGCCTGGCCGCCAACCCGATAGTGATGCAAATCCCTATGGGCAGCGGAGATGACTTCGTCGGCCAGATCGATCTGCTTGCCCGCAAGGCATATTTCTACGATCCGGCCGAGATCGCCACCACCCTGCGCGTCGAGTGCATTCCGGACGAATACGCCGACCACGCGGAACTCGCCCGCCACGACCTTATCGAGCAGGCCGCGGAGTACGACGACGACCTGATGGCCAAGTTCATCGAGGATAAGCCCGTCGAGGCCGAGGATCTCCTGCGGGCGCTGCGGATCGGCACGATCCACAACAAGTGCCAGCCGGTCTTCTGCGGCTCGGCCCTGCGGCACATGGGCGTCCGCCCGCTGCTTGACGCGGTGGTCCACCTGCTGCCCAGCCCGCTCGACGTGCCACCGGTTCAAGGCCACGCCTCCCTGACAAGCCAGGAGGCAATCACCCGCCGTTGCGACCCGGAGGAGCCGTTCTCGGCCCTGGTCTTCAAGATCACCTCGGACCAGCACGGCGACCTGAGTTTCATCCGCGTTTACAGCGGCACGCTGCTGCCGGGCACCCGTGTCCTCAACAGCACGCGGAACATCAAGGAGAACATCACCCGCCTGTGGGAGATGCATGCCAAGCAGCGCAACCGCCGTGACGACGCCAAGGCGGGCGACATCGTGGCGGTAGTGGGGCTAAAGGGCTCATTGACGGGCGACACGCTGTGCGACACGCGGCACCAGATCGTGCTGGAGCGGCTGGAGTTCCCGGAGCCGGTGATCACCATGTCCATCGAACCGCGGACCAACGCCGAGAAGCAGCGGATGGTCGACGCCCTCAACACGCTGCGGCGTGAGGATCCGACGTTCAAGTACAATTACAACCCCGAGACCGGCCAGACCACCATCAGTGGGATGGGTGAGTTGCACCTGGAGATTATTCACCATAAGTTGATGCGTGACATGGGCTTGGATGTCCGCGTCGGCAAGCCGTCGGTGGCGTACAAAGAGACCATTCGCGCAGCGGCCCAGGCGGAGGGGCGGTTCATCCACCAGACCGGCGGGCGAGGCCAGTTCGCCGTGGTCCAACTCCGGCTGGAGCCGTACACGCCGGCAGCCGGGACCGAGCCGATCATCTTCGAGGACAAGACCAAGGGCGGGGTGATCCCGCGTGAGTTTGTCGCAGCCGTAGCCGAGGGCGTCAACGACGCGGCGACTTCAGGCCCGCTGGCTGGCTACCCTATGCTGAACATCCGGGCGACGCTGCTGGACGGCGAGACGCATCCTGTTGACAGTTCTGCACTTGCGTTCCAGCAGGCGGCGGTGATGGCCTTTCGGGAAGCCAGCGAGCAGGCCCACCCGATTTTCCTGGAGCCGATCATGCTCTTGCAGGTGACGGTTCCGGATGAATATCTCGGCGCGGTTACGGGCGACCTGAACAGCCGGCGCGCCGCGATTCGGGAAATGGAACAGCGTGGTTCGTTCCGGGTTCTTTCAGCCGATGCGCCGCTGGCTGAGATGTTCGGCTACTCGACCCAGTTGCGGTCTTTGACGCAGGGTCGGGGCACCAGCACGATGGAGCCGCGGACATACGCGGCCGTGCCGGCACAGGTTGCCGAGAGCATTTTGAAGTATTATTAGTGCTCGAAGATGGGCTTTTTTGCCCAACTTGCGGAAAAACTTAAGAAAATTCGGCACAGGTAATTGACAGACCGCGAAAAAACCGTAGATTAAGACGACTCGGCGCTATCGAGTGATGTTCCCGTTATTATCGGACTGGAGTCTTTCTCCATGACGCAGGACAAGATACGAATAAGAATGGAAGCCTACGATCACCGGGCTCTTGATTCCTCGGCGAAGGAGATAGTGGATCACGCCGAGCGGACGGGTGCCCGAGTTTGCGGGCCGATCCCACTGCCGACGCGGATCGAGCGGTACACGGTGCTTCGAAGCCCGTTCGTGGACAAGAAGTCCCGCGAGCAGTTCGAGATGCGGACGCACAAGCGGATCATTGACATTTACGAGCCGACCGTTCGGACCATCGAGGCGTTGAACCGCCTGATCGTCCCGGCCGGCGTGTTCATCAAGATCAAGGCCTAGGTGTGACCATGCAGCCTGCGATTCTGGGCAAAAAAATTGGCATGACGCAGGTCTACGACGACGGCGGGGTATTGCACCCCGTGACGGTCGTCCAGGCCGGCCCGTGCAGCGTCCTTCAGGTCAAGAGCGCCAAGACGGACGGATACGAGTCCGTCCAACTCGGCTTTGGGGACGTAAAGGCTCACCGTGCGACCAAGCCGCAGATCGGGCACGCCGCCAAGGCGAAGTCCGGCCCCAAGCAGTTCGTTCGGGAGGCTCGCCTGACAGTTCCGGCCGACGGGGTCGAGGCGGGCCAGAGCATCACAGTGGATGCCTTCGACGGCGTCGTTTTCGTGGACGTCATCGGCACGACCAAGGGTCGCGGCTTCCAGGGCGGCATGAAGCGTTACGGATTCAAGGGCCTCGGCGCCAGCCACGGCGTGGAGCGCAAGCACCGCAGCCCTGGCTCGATTTGCTCTCACGGCACCAACCGCGGCACTGGCGCGAAGGTTCGCAAGGGCAAGAGGATGGCTGGGCACATGGGAGCGGCCAGGCAGACCAGCCGAAACCATCGGCTCATCGGAGTTGACAAGGAAAACAACCTTCTGTTGATCAAGGGCGCGTTGCCCGGCGCAAACGGCGGGTTCCTGTTCATTCGCAAGAGCAAGACGGCCAAGGCCGGCGCATAGTTCACGGGATGGCAACAATGTTGGAAGTTCCAGTATACGACATCGAAGGCAAGCAGGTTGAGACGCTCCAGGTCGACGAGAACGACTTTGGCGGCTTCGTCAACGAGGACCTGCTCAAGCAGGCCATCGTGGCTTACCACGCCAACAAGCGGCAGGGATCGGCGTCCGGCCTGACTCGCGGCATGGTCGCGGGCTCGACAGCCAAGGCCTTCAAGCAGAAGGGCACCGGCCGGGCCAGGCGAGGCGACATGCGGACGCCGCTCATTCGCGGCGGCGGCAACGCCTTTGCCAAGGCGCCTCGCGACTTCCGCAAGAAGCTGCCCCGCAAGATGCGCCGGCGGGCACTTCAGTCGGCGATCCTGGCCAAGATGCTCGGGCAGGACCTCATGGTCCTCAAGGGCCTGGCTGTCAGCGAGCCCAAGACCAAGACCCTCGTCGGAATCCTCAAGAACCTCAAGATCAACCGCTCCTGCCTTCTCGCCCTGGCCGATCGCGACCACAACGTTCACCTCAGCTCACGGAACATCGCGGACCTCACCGTTCGCACGGCCGGCGAGCTCAACGCGTTCGACGTGGTCACCCGCCAGAAGATGATTGTCACGAGCGAGGCCATGAGTGCCCTTTCGACTCGGGAGTCTGAGTGATGAAGAAGGACAAAACCTACACCGTGGTCATCAAGCCGCTGGTGACCGAGAAGGGCACCTTCCAGGCGACGGCGATGAACGCATATCCGTTCGAAGTGGCCACGTGGGCCAATAAGACCCAGATCAAGCTGGCAATAGAGCACATTTACAACGTGAAGGTCCTGTCAGTGCGGACGTCGTTTCGTCACGGCAAGCCGCGGCGGACCCGCACTAACCGCATGAGCGCGACCAAGCACTGGAAGAAGGCTGTTGTGGTTCTCCACGGGGAATACCACATCGACCTGTTCTAGCAAACCGCGGGACGAGCACGATGGCAATAAAAACATACAAACCGACATCGGCAGGCCGGCGGAACAGCACGGTCAACACGCACGAGGAAGTGACCACCACCACTCCCGAGAAGTCGCTGCTCCGCCCGCAGAAGAAGCACGGCGGGCGCAACTTCAGCGGCAAGATCACCTGTCGGCACAAGGGCGGCGGCAACAAGCAGCACTACCGCCTGATCGACTTTAAGCGGACCAAGGATGCTCAGGCAGCGGAGGTCATGACGATCGAGTACGATCCCAACCGCACATGCCACATCGCCCTGGTCCGATACCCCGACGGCGAGAAGCGATACATCCTTGCCCCGCAGGGCCTTAAGGTCGGCAGCAAGCTCTATTCCGGCGACGACGGCGTCGAGCCGAGGCTGGGCAACTGCATGCCCCTGGCGAAGATCCCCGCCGGCTTGGAAGTACACAACATCGAGATGATTCCCGGCCAGGGCGGCAAGATGGTTCGCACGGCTGGGGCCGCGGCGCGCTTGGCGGCCAAGGATGCCGGGATGGCCCACCTGGTGCTGCCGTCTGGCGAGACCCGCATGGTCAACGCCAAGTGCCGCGCGACGATCGGCCGCGTGGGCAACATGGAAAACCAGGGCGTTCGTGTTGGCAAGGCTGGGCGGAACCGTCACCGTGGCGTTCGGCCGTCGGTTCGCGGCTCCGCGATGAACCCGGTCGCACACCCGATGGGTGGCGGCGAGGGTCGGCGCAGCGGCGGGCGTCACCCGACCAGCCCGACGGGCAAGCTTTCCAAGGGCGGCAAGACGCGCAATCGCCGCAAGACTTCCAGCAGGCTTATCATGCGGCGCCGCAAAAATGGTCGCGGTTTGCAACTGGTTCTGTAACGCAGGAGCGAGCAGGCAATGACTCGTAGCGCAAAAAAAGGTCCATACGTGGACGAGAAGCTTTACAAGAAGGTCCAACTGGCCGAGGAGCGTGGCCAGAGGGATCCGATCAAGACCTGGGCCAGGGCTTGCACGATTGTGCCGGAGTTTATCGGCCGAAACTTCCTGGTCCACAACGGCAAGATGTTCCACAAGGTGTTCGTCACCGAGGACATGGTCGGGCACAAGCTTGGAGAGTTCAGCCCGACACGGATGTTCCGTGGCCACAGTGGCGGTCGAAGGGCCGCGGCCAAGTAAGCTTAGGCGCCGCTCTTGCGAATGACAATGGAGCAAGCAATGGCTTGGAGAGCAATACATAAATACGCCCGCATCAGCCCCCGTAAGGTGCGGCTGGTTGCGGACCTGATTCGCGGACGTGGCGTTCAGGACGCCCTTAACCTCCTGAAGTTCAGCCCTAACAGGGCGGCGGTCATGGTCTCGAAGGTCCTGACCAGCGCGATCGCCAACGCCAACGAGGCCGAGGCCAACGTGGAGGACCTGATCGTCGACCGGGCGTTCGTGGACGAGGGTCCGACGATCAAACGGTTTCAGCCCAAGGACCGTGGCAGGGCGAATCCGATCATGAAACGCACCAGCCACATTACCGTCGTGGTCGAGCAGGAAGAATAAGCCGCTAGGCAAGCACAACGAGGCAGGTATGGGTCAGAAAGTATCACCAATCGGATTCAGGACTGGCATAACGCTCGGCTGGAAGAGCCGCTGGTTCGCTCCCAAGAGCAACTTCGGCGAGTTCCTGGTCGAGGACGCCAAGATCCGAAAATTCGTGGACGCCAAGCTCAACCGCCAGCCGCCCTACGCGGCCGTCAGCGAGATCCAGATCGAGCGGACCCGCGAAGAAGTGAAGATCTTCCTGAAGACCGCCCGCCCTGGCTTGGTCATCGGCCCCAAGGGCGCGGAAGTGGACAAGCTTCGAGGTGCTCTGGAGAACCTGACCAACCGGCGCGTGAGCATCAACATCATCGAGATCAAGAACCCCGACCTCGACGCGCAGTTGGTGGCCGAGGGAATCGCCGAACAGCTCAAGCGGCGGACCAGCTTCCGCCGGGCGATGAAGATGCGTGCCGAGACGACGATGCAGGCCGGCGCTCGCGGCGTGAAGATCACGGTTTCAGGCCGGCTCGGCGGGGCGGAGATGAGCCGCACCGAGACGCAGTTGACAGGTTCGATTCCGCTTCACACGCTGGACGCCGACGTTGACTACGGCTTTACGCCTTGCGTGACGACTTACGGCACTATCGGCGTGAAGGTGTGGATTTATCGCGGCAAGTTCGGTGAGGAGCCGCTGGTTGTCAAGCCGGAAGACCGGCCCGGCGGCGCTCGCGGGCGTCGTGGGCCGGGCCGAGGTTTCGGCGGTCCCGGTGGCCCCGGTGGCCGCGGCGGTGCCGGTGGTCGTCGTGGCCCAGGTGGGCCGAGGAGCGATCGGCCACAGGGCCAGGCAGGTGGCGCCCAGCCGGCGACCGGCTCCGAGGCGTAAACGGAAGATTCAGGCAATACGTTTCAGGTATAGATCACAGGTGCCATTATGGCGTTGATGCCCAAAAGAATTAAGCATCGCAAGCAGATGCGAGGCAAGATCCGAGGCGAAGCGACTCGCGGCAACACGGTCGCCTTCGGGGACTTCGGGATTCAGACGAAGGATCCGGGCTGGATTACCGGCCGGCAACTCGAGGCTGGGCGTGTCGCGGCGACTCACTACCTCCACCGTGAGGGCCGCGTGTACATTCGGGTTTTCCCGGACAAGCCCGTCAGCGCCAAGCCTCTGGAGACCCGCATGGGCAAGGGTAAGGGCGAGCCGGAGGCCTGGGTGGCGGTTGTAAAGCCAGGCACGGTCCTCTTCGAGGTAGGCGGCGTGGACGAGGTGACAGCCAAAGGCGCGCTTCGTAGGATTGCCGCGAAGATGCCCGTGCGTTGCCGAATGGCCTACCGTCGGCACGGTTTGTAAGGAAACGCAGCGATGAAGGTGAAAGATATTCGCCAGTTGAGCGACGAGGAACTTGGGATGGAACTGGAGCGTGTCCGTCGGCACCTGTTCGACGTTCGCACCCAGGCCGTCACCGAGAAACTGGAAGACCCCAGCATGCTTACCAAGGCCAGGAAAGACATTGCGATGATCCTGACGGTCATGCGTGAGCGGCAACTTTCGGCTGAGGCCAAGGGCTAACGGGACAAAGTGATGGCAGAACAACAGAAACAAGCTGGCGCTCGCAGGCAGATCAAGACGGGAACCGTCATGTCGGCCAAGGGCGAGAAGACAATTCTGGTGCAGATCAGCAGCATGGTTAAGCATCCGGTGTACGGCAAGTACATCAAGCAGCGGACGAAGCTTGCCGCTCACGACCCGCTCAACGACGCGAAGGTCGGCGACGTGGTGGACATCGGGCTTTGTCGGCGAATGAGCAAGACCAAGAGTTGGCGGTTGGTTCGGATCGTCCGTCGCGGCGATTCGCCCATGGCCACAGGCGTGAAAGAGGAATAGGACCGTGATCCAGCAGGAAACGCGAATGGCAGTGGCTGATAACACGGGCGCCCGGGTTGTCTACTGCATCAGGGTTCTGGGCGGCTCGACGCATCGCGGCAATTTCACGCGGCGTACGGCCTCGCTGGGCGACATCATCGTCTGCTCGGTCAAGAAAGCCCAGTCCGGCGGCGAGGTCAAGCCGGGCGACATCGTAAAGTGCGTCGTCGTGCGGACCACCACTGCGGTCCGGCGATCCGACGGAAGTTACGTGAAGTTCGACAACAACGCGGCCGTAATCATCGACGCCAACAACAACCCGCGTGGTACGCGGATTTTTGGAGCCGTCGCCCGCGAGTTGCGCGAGAAGAACTTCATGAAGATAGTTTCTCTTGCGGCCGAGGTGGTGTGAGTATGGCAATGCACGTTAAGAAAGGCGACACGGTGGTCGTGATCGCCGGTGACGACAGGGGCAAGACCGGCGAGATCATTCGTGTCGACGCCGCCAAGGGCAAGGTCCTGATCCAGGGCGTTAACCGGGTGTACCGTCACCTTCGCCCCAGCCGCCAGCACCCCCAGGGCGGCCGCATTCAGAAGGAGATGCCGATAAACATCTCGAATGTTCTGCCTCTGGACCCCAAGACGAACCAGGCGACGCGGGTGGGTTTCCGCACAGGTTCGGACGGCGCCAAGCAGCGCTACGCCAAGAAGAGCGGCGAGACGCTCGGGACCGTAAAGAAAGTAACAAGGTAAGGTGCAGTCAATGCAGGCACGCCTTCACGAAAAGTACACTAAGGATGTGGCGCCGGGCCTGGTGTCGCGGTTTGGTTACACCAACCCGATGTCCGTGCCGAGGCTCGGCAAGATCGTGGTCTCGATGGGCATCGGCGACGCGCAGACGAACCAGGCTCGCCTGGAAATGGCCGTCAAGCACTTGGCCCAGATTACCGGCCAGCAGCCGGTGACGGTCAAGGCCAAGAAGTCCATCAGCAACTTCAAGCTTCGCGAGGGCTATCCTGTCGGCGTGAAGGTCACCCTGCGTGGCAAGCGGATGTGGGAGTTCCTGGACCGGCTGATCAGCCTGGCCATTCCGCGTGTCAAGGACTTCCGCGGGCTCAACGCCTCGGGTTTCGACGGGCGTGGCAACTACAACATGGGCCTGGCTGAGCAGAGCGTCTTTCCGGAGATCGATACGGCAAGCCTGACCAGCACGCAGGGCATGAACATCGCCATGCAGACCACGGCCAGGACCGACGAAGAAGCGAGAGAACTGCTGAGCGGCCTGGGCATGCCGTTCCGCAAGAATTAAACAGAAGGTGCTTGAGGCATGGCAACCAAAGCGCAAGTAGTAAAATCAAATAAGAAGCCGAAGTTCTCCACGAGGATCATCCGGCGCTGCCAGCTTTGCGGCCGGCCGCGAAGCGTTTACCAGAAGTTCCGCATTTGCCGCATCTGCCTGCGGACGCTGGCGAACGAAGGCAAGATCCCCGGGATGAGGAAGGCAAGCTGGTAACGTAAGGAAGCTAGACTATGAGTCTGTCCGACCCAATTGCCGACATGTTGACCCGAGTCCGCAATGCATACCGCGTGCGGCAGCAGGTGGTCAACATCCGGGCGTCGAAGATCTGCGAGGGCATCAGCCGGGTGCTCAAGGACGAAGGGTACATAGCCGACTATGCCCGCGTCGAGGACGGCAAGCAGGGCATCCTGCGGGTGTACCTGAAGTACGGCCCTCGCGGCGAGAAGGTGATGGTCGAGCTCAATCGAGTCAGCACTCCAGGCCGGCGGGTGTATTGCGACGTGGAGCGTCTGCCTCGCCCGCTTGGCGGGATGGGAATCTCGATTATCTCGACGTCAAGGGGCGTCATGAGCGATCGGCAGTGCCGCCAGGAGAACGTCGGCGGCGAAGTCCTCTGTACCGTCTGCTAAGCTGCATGCATCAGCGTGCAGCTAGAGCAGGAGAAAGTAGAGAGTGGAAACAGAAATCGAGCCCGCAATTGAGGCTGGAGCAGTTTCCTTGCGGTCTACTCTCTCCTCTGAGAACTGAAAAAGAGCGCGAAGGCGGCGTAAAGCGGAATATTGATATGTCACGCATAGGAAAACAACCTGTTTCCATCCCCGACGGCATAAAGGTCGCCATCAAGGACCGCTGTGTTTCCGTCGAGGGGCCCCTGGGAAAACTCCAGTGGACGCACCGGCCTGAAATCGAGGTCCAACTCAGCCCCGACGGCAAGAGCATCGTGGTCAGCCGCAAGAGCGAGGACCGGCTCAGCCGGAGCCTTCACGGCCTGACGCGCAGCCTGATCGCGAACATGGTTCTGGGCTGCAAGACGGGTTATCTAAAGGCGATGGAGATTTACGGCGTCGGCTACGGCGTTCAGTGCCAGGCCGGCAAGTTGACGTTGAACGTGGGCAAGAGCCATCCGGTGGTGTTCGATGTCCCGGCGGGCCTGACTGTGGAAGTGCAGACTCCGCAAGCCCGCGGAGAGACCGAGCCGGCACGGTTTACCGTCAAGGGCCCCGACAAGCAGGCCGTAGGCGAGTTGGCGGCCCGTGTCCGCAAAAGCCGTCCGCCGGAGCCTTACAAGGGCAAGGGCGTCCGGTATGCGGGCGAGTACATTCGTCGCAAGACTGGCAAGGCCTTTGCGGGTGCCGGCGGCGCCTGATCCAGAGTACGCCTGGTGGCGGTTTAGCAGGATCCAAGATCATGAAGCCAAGTGTCAAGAAACATGTTCGGCGGCTGCGGCGCAAGAGCCACGTTCGCAAGACGGTCTCCGGGACGCCAGACAGGCCCCGGCTGACCATCTTCCGCAGCCAGAAGAACATCTACGTGCAGATAGTGGACGACATGGCCGGACGGACGCTGGTGGCCGCGTCCAGCCAGGAAAAGCCCCTGCGGGAGAAGCTGACCCGCGGCGGCAACAGGGCCGCGGCCGAGGCGGTCGGGACCTTCCTGGCGGAAAAGGCGGTTCAGGCCGGCATAAAGAAGGTCGTCTTCGACCGCAACGGTTACCCGTTCCACGGGCGCATCAAGGAACTGGCCGAAGCCGCCCGCAAAGGCGGGCTGGAGTTTTAAACAGGAGCACGCATCGTGGCGCTTGAAAGACGTCCAAGCCGTAGAGGTCGCGAAGATTTCGCCGAAGAGGGCGGACTGGAAGACAATGTCGTCCAGATCTACCGCTGCTCGAAGGTCGTAAAGGGTGGCCGGCGGTTTAGCTTCGCGGCGCTCGTCGTCGTCGGAGACCGCAACGGCACCGTCGGCATCGGCTACGGAAAGGCCAAGGAAGTGCCCGTCGCAGTCGAGAAGGGCATTGCCGACGCCAAGAAAAACATGCAGATCCTGCGCCTGAAGGGCCGGAGTATTCCGCACAAGGTCATCGGCAAGCACGGCGCCAGTTCCGTGGTGCTGGTCCCGGCCTCGGATGGCACGGGCGTGATTGCCGGCAAGAAGCTCCGCCCGCTGTTGGAGTTGGCAGGTATACACGACGTTTTGACAAAGGCCTACGGCTCGACCTCGGCCAAGAACCTGCTCAAGGCGGGGCTCAAGGCCCTCAAGCAGCTTCGAACCGCCGAGGACATCGCCGAACTGCGAGGAGTGATCTTCTCATGAAACTCGACGATATCCTCAGCGCAGCCGGGAAGTACAAGGCCCGCACCCGCGTCGGCCGAGGCACAGGCTCCGGCCAGGGCAAGACGTCAGGCCGGGGCAGCAAGGGCTACCACTCGCGTCCGGGCAGCAACCGCGCCTTCGGCTTCGAGGGCGGGCAAAACCCGATGCTCAAGCGCATCCCCAAGCGTGGCTTCAGCAACGAGAATTTCCGGGTGGAATACGAGGTCGTCAACCTTGCGTGCCTCCAGGAAAAGTTCGAAGACGGCGCCCGCGTTGACGCCGCCGCCCTTGTCAAGGCCCGGCTGATAAGTGGCCCGGCCGCACTTGTGAAAATCCTCGGCACCGGCGAGTTGACCAAGAAGCTCACCGTGGCCGCCAAGAAGTTCTCGAAGTCCGCCGCCGAGAAGATCGCGCAGGCTGGCGGATCGGTGGAGTTGGTATAGCGAGCAGTCCGGCATGTGCCGATAAGGATTCGCGAATATGGCTTTCCGCATTTTCAGACTGCTGGTAACCGTTGCGATGGGTATTGTCGCGGCTTGGCTGATCATCCCCGCGGGGATAATCATCTGTGGCGCGATATTGGACGCCATCTCCGCGGGCCACACCGCGCATAGTGCAGGGACGTTGCTGCGGTCGGTGCTGACGATGGTCGGCGGGCTGGTTATCCTGGCCGGGTGCTGGTGGGCCGTGTGGAGCCAGTCCATTCTGCGCCGTGGCCTGGAGAACATCTGCTCGATCCCCGAACTGCTGCGCAAGCTGTTGTTCACCCTGGCGCTGTTGTGCATCTACCGTATCGGCTTTCACGTGCCGCTGGCGGGCCTGAACCAGGAGAAGGTCGCAGCCTTCATGGGCCAGCAGTCCGAGGGGGTCTTCGGCTCGGCCATCCGGTATTTCGGCCTGTTCACCGGCGGCTCGCTCCAGCAGTCGACCCTGTTCGGCCTGGGCATCATGCCCTACATCACCGCGTCGATCATCTTCCAGCTCCTTGCCACCGTCCTTCCCTCCCTCGAGAAGCTCCAGAAGGAGGGCCCGGCAGGGTACAAGAAGATCCAGGAGTACACCCGCTACGCCACCGTGCCGCTGTGCATATTCCAGGCTATCGTCTGGATGAAGATCATGATGGGCGGAGGCCGCGGCGACCTGCTGGTGTATCCGGAGTATGCGGGGTCAATCCTCGTTTTTGTCATGGGCATTATCGGCCTGACGAGCGGGACGATCTTCCTGATGTGGCTCGGCGAGCAGATTGACGAGTACGGCATCGGCAATGGCATAAGCCTCATCATCATGGCGGGCATTGTCTCCAGGATGCCGGCGGCGATACTGGACCTGGCGCATACCGCCAACCTGAGCCTCTCGGCCATCGGTTCGCAGAGCGAGACCGGACCGGAGAAGATCCTGTTCCTGATCTTCGCGTTTGTGTTCGTCGTTGCCGGCGTGATCCTCATCACCCAGGGCCAGCGGCGTATTCCGACGCAGCACGCCAAGCACACTCGCGGGCGGCGCGTTTATGGCGGCAATCGCCAGTACCTGCCGCTGCGTGTCAACCATGGCGGCGTCATGCCGATCATCTTCGCCTCGTCGCTGATGATCTTCCCCAACGCGATCTTCAAGTGGCTTGACTCGTGGGTGCGCAGCGACATCACCCGCACGATAGCCGACGCCTTCAGCCACGACAGCTACACCTACTCCGTGATCTACATCGCGATGATATTCTTCTTCGCGTACTTCTGGACGACGGTGCAGTTCAGGCCGAAGGAGATGGCCGAGCAGTTGCGTGACGCGGGCGCGTTCATTCCGGGCCTGCGTCCCGGCAAGCGGACGGCGGACTACCTCGAGCGTGTGATGGAGCGCATCACATACTGCGGCGCCGGGTTCCTGGCGGTCATCGCGGTTTTCCCGACGTTCGTCTCAGCCAAGATGGGCATCGACTGGAGAATCTCCTCGTTCCTTGGCGGGACGGGCCTGCTGATCGTCGTGTCGGTGGCTCTTGACCTGGTCCAGAGGATCGAGGCCAACCTGGTGATGCGCAACTACGGCGGCTTCCTGGGCGGTTCGTCCAGGATCAAGGGGGCCTACTGATGAGCATGAGAATTGTGCTGATGGGTCCTCCAGGCGCGGGCAAGGGCACGCAGGCCAAGCGGCTTGTGGATAAGTTCGGCTTCGTGCATCTGTCCAGCGGCGACATCTTCCGGGCTGAGAAGGCCGGCGGATCGGACCTGGGCCGGAAACTGGCTGAGTACATGAATGCCGGCAAGCTTGTCCCGGACGACGTCGTCGTGGAGATGATGGCCAAGGCCATCACCGCCGCGGATTCGCGCGGCGCAGGGCTGATGCTCGACGGGTTCCCGCGGACGGTCCCCCAGGCCGAGGCGTTGGATAAGCAGTTGTCGGCGGCTGGCAAACCGCTGGACGGCGTGGTGGTGATAACCTGCGACGACGAGCCGATCGTGTCGCGGATAACAGGGCGGCGTAGCTGCCCCAAGTGCGGGCGCGTTTACCACGTGAAGTACATGCCGCCCAAGAACGACAAAATGTGCGATGACTGTGCGGGCACCAAGCTGGTGCAGCGGTTGGATGACAAAGAAGAAGTTGTCCGCGACCGGCTTAAGGCTTATTATGGCCAAACTCAACCAGTGGTCGGGTACTATCGTGAGTCCGGCAAGGTCAAGGTCGTCGAGGTTGACGGCAACGGTTCGCCTGACAGCGTGACAGCCTCGCTGGCTGAGGCAGTTGGTGCTCTGGGCTAGGCGCCGGGATGGCGAGATTGTGGCTATAAGGCTTAAAACGCCGGAGCAGATAGAGAAGATGCGGCTGGCTGGGCGGCTGGTGCATGATGTGCTCCAGCAGCTCGGAAAGCTGGCGGCTCCGGGCGTCACGACGCTGGAGCTTGACAAGGAAGCCGAGCGGCTGACGCTAGCCGCCGGTGCCCAGTGCCTGTTCAAGGGCGTGCCCGGGCGGTATGGCGCCGGGCCGTTTCCGGGCGCTACCTGCATCTCGATAAACGAGCAGGTGGTGCATGGGATACCGTCGCCGCGGAAGATTCGCGACGGCGACATAGTCAGCATCGACTTTGGCGTGCGGCTGAACGGATGGTGCGGCGATGCGGCCGACACGTTTATTGTCGGCGAGGCGCCGACGGACGTGCGGCGGCTGGTTGGCGTGACGCGGAACTCTCTGGCGATCGCGTTGGAGATGGTCCGGCCTGGCGAGAAGTGGTCTAATATCGCCCGGGCCATGCAGGAATATGTAGAAAGCGAAGGTTTCGCCGTGGTTCGCGAGTTTGTTGGCCACGGCATTGGCACGGAGATGCACGAGGACCCGAAGGTCCCGAATTTCGTCTCTCCGGAGTTGCGTGCCAGGGACATCGTGTTGAAGGAAGGTATGGTCCTGGCGATCGAGCCTATGGTGAACATGGGCTCCTGTGCGGTTGAGTTGGCGGCTGACCGGTGGACGGTTGTGACCAAGGATCGTCGGCCATCGGCCCATTACGAGCATAGCGTCGCGGTTCGCTCCGGCGGGGCCGATGCGCTTACCGACGGACGGTAAGGTCCAGCGAGGTGTGAAATGAAAGTTCGCTCATCAGTAAAGCGGATGTGTGAGAATTGCAAGGTGATCAGGCGTCGCGGGATAGTGCGCGTGATCTGCACGAACCCCAAGCACAAGCAGCGCCAGGGATAACAACCTGGGCAGGAGAGAGCGTATGCCACGTGTGGCAGGTGTTGACATTCCTAACGACAAGCCGACGCTTTATGCGTTGCAGTACATTTACGGCATC
Source organism: uncultured Planctomycetaceae bacterium (assembly GCA_964605095.1). GTDB lineage: Bacteria > Planctomycetota > Phycisphaerae > SM23-33 > SM23-33 > JAUWQU01. The sequence continues at coordinate 19,400 of CAZSBS010000001.1, forward strand.
GGCAAGAAGTTCGCCTCTGATATCTGCAAGAAGGCCCAGGTGGAGCCGACCCGTCGAGCCAAGGAGCTGACGGAAGGCGAGCTCTCGAAGATTGCTGGTGTTCTGGACAGCGATTACGTGATCGAGGGCCAGCTTCGCCGGCAGATATCACAGAACATTTCGCGTCTGCGCGACATAGGCTGCTATCGCGGGTTCCGCCATCGCCGCGGGTTGCCGGTTCGCGGGCAGCGCACGAAGACCAACGCCCGGACCCGCAAGGGCCCGCGAAAGACGGTTGCCGGCAAGAAGTCGGTCAAGGAGATGCGGTAAGCCATGGCCCAGACACGCAAAGTCAAGAAGGTCCGTCGCAACGTCGCCCGCGGCGTGGTGTATATCAAGGCGACTTTCAACAACACGCTGGTCGCCATCACCGACACCAGCGGCGACACGTTGGCGACCGCCTCGGGCGGGACGATTGGTTTCAAGGGTTCCCGCAAGAGCACGCCGTTCGCGGCGACGCGGGCTGCTCGCACCGCGGCCGACAAGGCCAAGAAAATGGGCCTCCACGAGGTGGAGGTCCGGGTCAACGGCCCCGGCAGCGGCCGGGAAAGCGCGATAAGCGCGCTCCAGGCGGCAGGGTTGAAGATCCTGTCGATCGAGGACGTGACCCCAATACCGCACAATGGTTGCCGCCCGCGCAAGAGACGCCGCGTGTAGGCTGCGTAACAAGGCTTAAGGAGCATAACTAACGATGGGACGCTATACGGGACCTGTTTGCAGGCGATGCCGCCGCGAGGGGATCAAACTGATGCTCAAGGGCACGCGGTGCGAAACCGCCAAGTGCCCGATGGAGCGCCAGTGGCGTTCCTCGCCGCCCGGCCAGCATAGCTGGCATCGCGGCAGAGGCAGCGAGTACCGCCTGCGCCTGCGCGAGAAGCAGAAGGTCAAACGATATTACGGAGTCTTCGAGCGCCAGTTCATGCGCTACTTCCATCGCGCCGAGCGCCAGAAGGGCAACACGGGCGCTGCCCTGCTGAGCCTGCTGGAGCGGCGGCTGGACAACGTCTTCTGCAAGCTGGGCTTCGCGCCGTCGCGGGCCAGCGCCCGCCAGACCATCAGCCACGGGCACGTCCACGTAAACGGCAGGCCCGTCAGCGTGTCCAGCTACCTGGTCAAGGTTGGCGACAAGATTGCGATCAAGGATTCCGAGCGGTCAAAGAAGCTCGTACGCGTCTGGCTGGAAGAGCTTGGTGAGCCGCACTTGCAGAACTGGCTCAAGCTCGACCTGACCAAGCTTGAAGCGGAGATACTGGCCGTCCCGACTCGCGAGGACGTCCAGATCCCCGTAGAGGAACAGCTCATCGTGGAGCTCTGCGGCCAGTAAGCCGCAGCCGGATGGCCAAACGGCACCAACTGTAGAATGCCCCGAAGGATACGGAGATAGGCGAATGCGAATCAGGTGGCGCGGTCTGGAATTGCCCACGCGGGTTGTGAACGATCAAGAGGTGTCCACGCCGATGTACGGGAGGTTCTCTATAGAACCTTTCGAACGCGGCTTCGGCATCACCGTGGGAAACTCAATCAGGCGGATTCTGCTCAGCAGCCTTCAAGGCGCGGCGATCACCAGCATCAAGATCGTCGGGGCCGAGCACGAGTTCACCAGCCTGCCCGGAGTGCTGGAGGATGTCACCGACATCATCCTTAACATCAAGAACCTCGTGGTCAAGAGCCACAATGAGGAGCCCAGGGCCCTGCGCCTGCACAGCGAGGTCAAGGGCCCCGTCAAGGCTGGAATGATCGAGTGTGATCCGTCGATCGAGATAATCAACAGGGACCTCGTGCTGGCGACGCTGACCGACAACGTCCCGTTCAACATGGAACTGATCGCCGAGACCGGGCGCGGGTTCCTGCCGGCCGATGAAATGATCGACCCCGACTCCGACCAGGAGGCCGGGCGGATTTTCGTCGATGCGTCGTTCTCGCCGGTTACCCGGGTGCGATACCGCACCGAGGACACCCGCGTCGGCCAGAGGACCAACTACGACCGCCTGGTGATGGAGATCTGGACCAACGGCACGATCACGCCGGAGATGGCGATGGTCGAGGCGGGCAAGATTCTCCGCAAGCACCTCAACCCGTTCGTCCAGTACTTCGAGCTCGGCGAGCAGATCGTCGAGTCCGGCACGCCCGAGGTGGTGCAGGATGTGGATACCGAACTGGACCGCAAGCTTCACATGCCGACCCACGAGTTGGAACTTTCGGTCCGCGCCAACAACTGCCTCGAGGCAGTCAAGATCGAGTTCGTCGGGCAACTGGTCCAGTTGGCCGAGGTGGACCTGCTGAAGATCCGCAGTTTCGGCAAGACATCCCTCCGCGAGATCAAGAGGAAGCTCCAGGACATCGGGCTGTCGCTGGGGATGACCGTGAAGTTCGATATCCCCGTGCCGGAGATTCCGGACGACGAATAGCCCACGGGCAACCGGGAAAACCGACAAATAAGAAAGTCCCCAGATTATGCGTCATCGTGTTTCAGGCAGAAACCTCAGCCGCAGCAGCAGCCATCGCAGTTCGCTGCGTCGTAACATGGCCGCGTCACTTTTCCAGTACGGCGCGATTCGCACCACAGCCCCAAAGGCCAAGGAGCTGCGCCGCTTCGTCGAGAAGCTCATTACGCACGCCAAGAAGAACACGCTTCACGCCCGGCGGATGGTGATCTCCGCGCTGGGCCGCGACAGGGCCATGTTCGGCGTCGACGAGGAGCGGATGGACAAGACCATCGTGCAGAAGCTCTTCGACGAGATCGCCCCGAGTTATGCCGAGCGCCCCGGCGGGTACACCCGCATCATCCGCCTGGCTGAACGGCGGATCGGCGACGCCGGCGAGCAGGTGATACTCCAGTTGGTTGAGGAAGGCAAGGCCGCCCCGACCGCCGCGGCCGCCGGCACATCACGCCGCCGACGCCGCGCCACCAAACGCCACGCAGCCGCCACCGACGCTGCCGCCCAAACCGCCCAGGCCACAACCGCCAAGGCCGATGAGGCACAGGCGGAGGAAGCACCAGCCGATGAGGCCGACGCCGGCGAGAAGACTCAAGAGTAACAAGAACAGCCTTTCGTACTAACAGGCGGCAGCCATGGCGCTGCCGAGATCGAAACACACGGCGGCTTGGGATGCCCGCAAGGGCGAGTGAATCCCAAGCCGCCGTTCTATTGCGTTTGTAGTGACGCCGTAAGGCGTTATGTTTATTTGCAATGTCTGCCGCGCGAGGTCCATTCGGGTCGCGCATAACGCCGGCCTGGGCGATGTCAGATGATTCCCACGGGCACGGCGTCCACGTCCTGGGCAAGGGGTGTGGTTTGCTTGCAGAGGCACAGGACCGCTCCCTGGCCGATGGGCATCTTCAATCGCTCCAGGGCCTTGAACGGCTCAACCAACTCTCGTCTGGGACTGGCCGTCTTCTTCACCTCGGCCGGATAGAAGACCTGGTCCTGCTGGAACAGGAAATCGACTTCTGTTCCATCCCGGTCACGGTAGTAATAGAGTTGAGGCGTCTTGCCGCGGTGCCACCAGCTCTTGAGCAATTCACATAGCACGTGCGTCTCAAGGATGGCTCCGGACATGGCCACGATCAGCCTTGATGACCTGAAGGAATTGCTTACCGTCGAGTCGATCTTGCTGTATCTGAAGGACAAACTCAGCAAGACCGCCGGCTAGCCTCTCTAGCCCCGTTCACGGGGCTTCGCCCCCGCGACAGCGGGGGTCTAGACCAGGCCTTTTAGGCCTGGGTAGGCGTCTACGCGCCACCCCTTCTTTTTGTTTTTCCCTTAGCCCGCTTCAGCGGGCTTACAGGCTCTCGAAAGCCTTCAGGCTAAAGCCGCGCAGAAAGCACGCCGAGGCGTGCTAAACAGAAACAACAGGGGTGGGCTGACTCCCCAGGGCTGGAAGCCCTGGTCTATACCCCTTCGGGGCGAAGCCCCGTGAACGGGGCTGAAAAGCATGGCGGCTAGGGCGGGAATCTGGTATAAACTTACGCATCATGCATAGGGCATGATGCTGGTCCGGCTTTTCAGGCTCCGAGAAAGTTCCGCTTTGGCGCAAAGGCCCATGAGAGACCCCAACTGCATATTCTGCAAGATTATCGACGGTAAGATTCCTGCCGTGAAGGTTCTGGAAACGCCCGAGTTCCTGGCCTTCATGGACATTGGCCCGCTTGCCGAGGGGCATGTGCTGCTGATCCCGGCTGGGCATTATGAGACGATCGACCAGATGCCGGCCGAGCTGGCCGGGGCAATGCTGGCCCAACTGCCGCGGCTGGTTCGCGGCGTCCGGGCCGCGACGCTCTGCCAGGGCGTGAACATCCTCCAGAACAACGGCGCAGTCGCCCACCAGGAAGTCATGCACGTACACTTCCACATCATCCCCCGCAAGGCCGGCGACGCGTTCAGGTTCAACTGGCCGGCTGGGAAATATCCCCATGGGCGGATCGAGGAGATTGCCGAAGCTATCCGCCAGAAGCTGGATTGATTGGTCGGGTAGCGCCGGCGGTGCGTGGCACGCCCGTAAGCGACCGCTAATCGGAAAGGCAATCTCGAATCTCGAAATACGAAACAAATCCCAAATTCCAAATTCAAATGTTCAAAACGCCGGGAGATGGCGTCATACTTGCCTGTGAGGGATCTGAGCGCCGCCTTGGAGCTTTTGTTTTGGTTTTTGTATTTTGAGATTGTTTCGGATTTCGTGCTTCGGATTTCGGATTTTTCTGTTTCGCAAGGAGCAACATATGCGCATCTGGACAAATGCAGGCAGGATCGCGGCCCTGGCCGTCGCGTCGGCAGCCTTGGTGCTGGGCGGGTGTGATAAGTACGGTGCCGGCCGGTCCGGCAGCTTCCCGGTGGTGGATATCGTTACCTCGGCCGGGACAATCCGGGCCGAGCTCTGGCCTGACAAGGCCCCGAATACCGTCGCCAACTTCCTCCAATACGCCGATGGGGGGTTCTACGACAACACGATCTTCCATCGGTGCATCGTTGGGTTCATGATCCAGGGCGGGGGGCTTACGCCGGACTGGAAGGAAAAGCCCGCCCGGGCCGCCATCCGCAACGAGGCGGACAGCGGCCTGCGGAACGTTCGCGGCACGCTGTCGATGGCCCGCACAAGCGATCCTCACAGCGCCACCTGCCAGTTCTTCATCAACACGGCCGACAACTCCAAGCTCGACCACGAGGGTAAAACCGACGCAGGCTGGGGCTACTGCGTGTTCGGGCAGGTCACATCCGGCATGGAGGTTGTCGACGCCATCGTACAAGCCCCGACGGTGGGTCCCGAGCAGAACGGTCGGCCCGCCAAGCCCGTGGTTATCAAGTCTATCCGGCGCGTGGGCGGCCCGAAGCCCGCCCCGGCCAAGGCCAAGGCGGGCAGTAAGGGATAGCTATTGTTTCCTGCTCGCCGAAGCGAGCAGGCCTGCCGGCTTCGCCTTCCCCGGCGCGCCGGGGCGGCAAGCCCGGCTACCGTCTACCGTCTACTGATGACCAAGAAAGGACTACATGCTGATAACGATCCAGACATCCGAAGGGACCATCAAGGCCGAGCTCGACGAGGAGAAGGCCCCCGTAACGGTTGAAAACTTCATGCTTTACGTAGACGATGGCCAGTATGACGGCACGATCTTCCACCGCGTGATCCCCAGTTTCATGATCCAGGGCGGCGGATTCTTGCCCGACATGAAGCAGAAGCCCACCAAGGCGCCGATCCGCAACGAGGCCGGCAACGGTCTGACCAACGACCGTGGCACGCTGGCGATGGCGAGGACCAGCGTTGTCGACAGCGCCACCAGCCAGTTCTTCATCAACACCGCCGACAATGGTTTCCTCAACCACCGCGGCGAGACGCCAGACGCCTTCGGCTACGCGGTGTTCGGTAAGGTCGTCGATGGCATGGACGTGGTTGACCGCATCGAGAAGCTGCCCACCGGCCGGGCCGGGCACCACGACGACGTGCCCGTCAAGCCGGTGGTGATCCAGTCCATCCGGCGGGCCGAGGACTAAGCGCCGCGCCCGACGGCGAAACATCCGCATCCCGGGCGCGACTTATCCCGCGAGTCCGGCGGCGGCGATTCGGCAATGCCTGTTCAGCCAAGCAGTTGCCTTCGGTCGTAGGTTTGTGTACGATCTTCGCTCAAGGAGGCAGGATGGCCACGAAAAAGCAAACAACCGGCACCTTGCAAGACAGATGCGCCTGTGAAGGCGGGAGCTTGGATCGGCTTATCCAACCGGCGGTCCTGGCAGCCTTGGCCAAAGAACCCCTTCATGGCTACGCGCTGGTTATGCGCCTCAGCGAAATGCCGACGTTCGCAGGGCAGTCGCCCGACACGTCGGGGGTCTATCGCGTGCTGACCTGGCTTGAGTCGCGCGGCATGGTCACCTCTTCCTGGGACACGTCAAGTTCCGGACCGGCGAAGAAGACCTACCATATCACTGACAAAGGGCGCCTATGCCTTCGCACCTGGGTGAAGACTCTCCGCGGATACTCCCTGGCAATCGAGGAACTCATCGAGATCACCAGCCAGGCCGCCAGCCGCGGCAAGGGCTGAGAACGGATCGCCCGGCTGAGGTCTGTTTGCTCATTGGCCAGGGGTTTTCCAGCTTGACAGTTTTCAGACCGCCAGTAGGATTGCGGCGGTAGCTGACACTCTCCTGTATATGAGGCCATCCTATATCGGCCCTGGAAGCCCGCAGGAGTTGGCTGCCAACAGGTGTGAGCGCTTACAGGAAGGTCAAAGCATGATGATAAGGCGGGGTGTTTGGCGGGCGGCCTGGGCTTCCGTAATCCTCCCAGTGATGCTTCTCTCGTCAACCTGCCTGGCTGCGGCCAATGGCGCCACGACGGCTCCAGCCGGTGAGGCAGCCAAGCCAGCCGAGACGCCGGGTTCGGTCGGGAAGCCTTCGACCGAGCCGCACGACTGGTTCAAGCCTCTCAAGGATATTCCCGCTGGGCCTGGCCTTCTCAGCGTGGACATGAACGTTCGGACGCGCTACGAGTGGCAGGACAATTTCAACATCAAGGGCTACGGCACGGACACCAGGGACGACCTGCTGATGATGCGTACTCAGTTGGGCCTGGACTATCGCCTTGTGTGCCCGTCGGGCGCGACTGCCCCGCACTTCTACGTGCAGGCTCAGGACAGCCGGTACTGGCTCAGCGAGCTGGCGCGGGATGGTTTTCCGACCAACTGCCCGCATTTCGACCAGTTCGACCTCCGCCAGGCGTACGCCGAGTGGCGGCGTATCGCCGGCAGCCCGGTAGGCTTCAAAGTCGGGCGGCAGTCGATATTCTATCGCGATAAGCGGGTTTTTGGCCCAGGGGACTGGGGCAACGTGGGCGGGTACTGGTGGGACGCTGCCAAGCTCTACATCGAGACAGAGGCCGTGGACGTTGACCTGATCTACGGCAAGAGGATCATCAGCGAGCAGACACGCTTCAACGACGAGTGGTACGACTTCGACATGGCCGCCGCATACGTCCAGATCAAGAACCTCCCGTTCATACTGGACCTCTTCTACCTGCTCAAGTACGACGACGAGGGGAAGGTTTCCGGCGAGACGGGCACGGGCGACGAGAAACGCCACACCTTCGGCCTGCACGCCGAGGGCAAAGTCGAGCGGTGGGATTACGCGACGACCCTGGCCTGGCAGACCGGCGAGATTGGGCCCGACGAGATCTGCGCGTTCGGCGGTAATGCGGGCGCCGGCTACACGTTCGACGCCCCATGGAAGCCGCGCGTCGGCGCGGCCTTCGCCTACGCCTCCGGCGACCGTAAGCCTCATGACGGCAGGTCTAACACCTTCGACGGCATGTTCGCAGGCGTGGGAGGAGTCTACGGGTGGATGAACCTCGTCTCGTTGAAGAATATCGAGGACTACGAGATCAAGTTCAGCGTTCAGCCGTGCAAGAATCTGACCTTGGCGATGGAGTACCACATATTCCACTTGGCCTCAGACACGGACGGTTGGTACTGGTGCAATGGCAAGAGCATCCGCCGAGACTCCGGCGGCGACAGTGGAAACAACATCGGCAACGAGATCGACATTTACGCGAAGTGGAAGATCTGCGCGAACCTGGAATTGCAGGCCGGCTACAGCCATTTCTGCGCCGGCTCGTTTGTAAGCGGCACCAGCCCCAACAAAATGGGCGGCAACGACAACGCCGATTGGGTCTACACCCAGTTGACCTTCAAGTTCTGAAAACGGGCAAGGTGTGACCATGAGACACATGACAAGGGCTATGCGGGTTTGGCTGTTTGCCTTTCTGGCGGCGGTCCTTGCCACCCCAGGCTGCCGCGACCAAAGCACCACAAGTAAAAGCAATTCGGTACCCGCAACCATAAAGGTGGGCCACGCGGGACACGACCACCAGCTCGCGTTGTACGTCGCAGCCCTCGAGGGCGAGAGGTTCCGGCAGCGAGGTTGCCCGTACCTCCGCGAGGTTAAGCAGTTCGAGATCTACGACCTCGTCGAGGGCGAGAAGGTTCTGGCCAGATTGCAGTTCATCAAGATGGGCGGTGGGAGTAATATTCCGGCCGCCCTGAGCCGTGGCGAGATCGATATCGGCTTTGGCGGGGTCACGTCGGCCGCCAAGTTCGCCGACGAGGGTCAGCCATTCAAGATCATCTGCCCGCTTCAGACCGACGGCGACATGCTCGTGATGCACAAGGACTCTCCGGTGACCGACTGGGCGTCGTTTGTAGCGGCCGCCAGGTCCGGACCCAGGCCGCTACGGATCGGTTACAAGGCCCCGATGGCCGTGGCAAAGGCGGTATTCGAGGGCGGCCTGCTTGCCGAGGGCGTGAGTTTCGGGCCGAGCCTCGACGAAGGCCAAACTGGCGTGATAATGGTCAACTTCGGCTCGGAAAAAGGCCCCATCCCCTTGCTGGACAGCAAGTCGCTCGACGGGTTCGTCATGAACCAGCCCGGCCCCGCCCTGGCCGTCAACAAGGGCGTTGGCAAGATCATCTGCCACCTTCGCGATCTTCCCCCGGCCGGCAAGTGGATTGACCATCCCTGCTGCTGTGTGATGACACGCGAGCAGACAATTGCGTCGAGTCCAGAGGCGATCAAGGCCCTGCTCAAGACGATCCACCTCGGCACCCGGGAGATTCGCGACAATGTCGAGCTCGGCATCGACTGCGCCCACCGCTGGGCGAAGTATCCGCTGGAGGTCGAGAAGGCATCCGTACCGACTGTGACTTACGTCAGCGAGCCGTCGGAGACGTGGATCGAGGGCCTCAAGACCTGGCTGCCGATTGCGCAGAGTCAGAACTACTTCACGGGCAAGTACAAACAGGCCTCCGGCGAGCAGTTCGTGCAGGACCTCTGCTCGCTTGATCTCTGTCGCCAGGCTGCGGCGGAACTGCGAGATAAGGGCCTGCTCAAGTAGCCGGTGACGAAAGCACTATGGCCGTGCCGTTGTCAAAGACGCTTAAGAAACTTGCACTGGGCGCCATCGTCCCGCTGGCGATCCTGGCACTCTGGCACTGGGCGTCTTCGGCGAGCGTTGTCGTCCCTTCGATCTCGCGGGTGGCTGACGTGTTGGCACACCCACTCCGCAGGCCGCCCGACCTCGACGCCACCAGCCTGGCTGACGGACTGACCGTCAGCGTGCTCCGGGTCGCCCTGGGCTTCGGCTTGGCGGCCCTGACGGCCATCCCGGCCGGGCTGCTCATCGGGCGGTGCGCCGCCGCCAGGGCGATTTTTCAGCCGACTATTTCCGCGGCGATGTCCATCAGCCCCATCGCCTGGATGCCTATCGCGATCATAACCTTCGGTCTGGCAAGCCCGGCTACCGTAGCTTACGGCGACGGCGCGTGGCGCCACGATGTGCTGGACCAACTCCGCTTCGCCGTCGTTGCCGTGATCTGGCTGGCGTCGTTTTTCCCGATCGTTGTCAACACGGCCGCGGGCGCCGGCGGGGTCAAACAAGCCCACTTGGAGGCGGCGCGGGTGCTGGGTGCGAGTCGGAGGGCGCTGCTGACGAAGGTCGTCATTCCTTCGGCCGTGCCGTCAATTGTGACCGGGCTGCGGCTTGGCGCGGGAATCGCCTGGCGGGTGATCGTGGCGGCGGAGATCTTTCCGGGCACGCGCAGTGGGCTCGGCTACATGATCGCCACGTCTCACGAGCAGGCCAGCTACGAGTACGCCTTCGCGGCCATCATCGTCATCGGGGCCATCGGCATCAGCCTGGACGGCGTCTTTCGCCTCCTGGCCAGCCGCGTCGGCCACTGGCAGAGCAAGGAAAGGTGACCATGCCGGAGCCAGACGAGGCCATCCGCTTCGAGTCTGTCAGCAAGTGTTTCCTCGCGCCCGTCCGTGGCGAGGTCTGGGCACTGCGGGACATCGACCTGGCCTGCGAGGCCGGCAAGTTAACCTGCGTTCTCGGACCCTCCGGGTGCGGCAAGACGACGCTGCTTCGCATCGCGGCAGGGCTTGACCAGCCGACGTCGGGGCAGGTGCTGGTGAATTGCCGCTGCCGTGCAGGCCGGCCCGGGCTGGTCAGCCAGGAAGGCGACCTGCTGCCCTGGCGAAGGGCACTGGCGAACGTTTTGCTCGGGCTGGAAGTCCAAAGCGTGCCCAGGGCTCAGAGGAAAGCCCGGGCAAGGGCCGCGCTGCGGCGAGTCGGGCTGGGAGAGGAACTCGAGGAGTGCTTCCCCCACGAGCTGTCCGGCGGGATGAGGCAGCGGGTCGCCATCGCCCGCGCCCTTTGCCCCAACCCCAGGATCATCTTGATGGATGAACCTTTCGCCAGCCTGGACGAGCCCATGCGATACAGGCTCCAGGAAGAGCTGCTGGCCCTGTGGGCCCAAGACCCGCGGACCATCGTGTTCGTCACGCACAGCATTGAGGAGGCGGTCTTCCTGGCCGACCGAATCGTCATCCTGGCCGAAGGCCGAAAAGTCCGGGAGTTCGCCATTGAGTTGCCGCGCCCGCGCGATCGCCTCGCTGCGGAGTTCGCACGACTGCTCTTGGACGTCCGACGAAGCGTGGCAATTAGAGCATTTCACGCTTGAATGTATCCGCACGACTGGAACCAATTGCGGGCGTCGGAGCCGAACACTTCCTGCAGCGCGACCTTGATGGCTGCCAAGAGAGCCTCCCATGTTCGGGCCTGGCTTTTTGTAGGAACGTTTCGATTTTAGACCACATCGATTCGCCAAAGCCTTGACTGTTTACTGGTTCCCGGCATAAGATAGTCGTTAGTCTGCAAGAGCGACTGGCGTTGTTGGCGAAGTTTCCGTCGTTGGCGTCGTTGAAAAACTCTCATCGAGCGAGCCTTATGGACTGGTCGGACCTGGTAAGCACGATCTTCATGACGATTTACACCTTCAGCCTCGTGATGGTGTCGGCTTACGGTCTGCACAGGTACGTGATCGTCTATCTTTATTACAAGAACCGTCGCAAGGCCCCTCAGGCGCCGGGCCGGTTCGAAGACCTGCCGCCAGTGACGGTCCAGCTTCCGATGTACAATGAGCAGCACGTGGCGCGGCGGATCATCGAAGGCGCCTGCCGCATCGACTACCCCAAAGACAAGCTCCAGATACAGGTGCTTGACGACAGTATCGACGAGACCTGTCAGTACGCCCAGGCCGCGGTGAGCGAGGCTCGGGCCAAGGGGTTCGACATCGAGTACATCCACCGCGGCGACCGCACCGGCTACAAGGCCGGGGCGCTGGAGAACGGCCTCAAGACCGCCAAGGGCGAGTTCGTCACGATCTTCGACGCCGACTTCGTGCCCGCGACGGACATCCTCCAGCGGTCGATCCACTACTTCACCGATCCCAAGGTCTGCGTCGTCCAGACGCGGTGGGATCACATCAACCGCAACGACAACATGCTGACCCGCACCCAGGCCATCCTTCTGGACGGGCACTTCGCCATCGAGCACGTGGCACGCAATCGCAGCAACCGGTTCATGAGCTTCAACGGCACGGCTGGAACGTGGCGGAGAACGGCAATCGCCGATGCCGGCGGCTGGCAGCACGACACGCTGACGGAGGACTTGGATCTTTCCTACCGCGCGCAGATGCGTGGCTGGAAGTTCGTCTTTCTGCCGGAGTTGACGGCCCCGGCTGAGCTGCCGCCGGAGATGACGGCCTTCAAGGCCCAGCAGTTCCGCTGGACCAAGGGCGGTGCGCAGACCACCATCAAATTGCTGCCCAAGGTTCTGCTCAGCAAACTGCCGCTGAAGGTCAAGATCGAGGCGTTTTTCCACCTGACCGGCTTCACGATGCACATATACATGTTTACGCTTGTGGTGCTGATGTACCCGGCGATGGTCCTCCAAACCGTTCCGCTGGAGAGCGGCTCGATGTGGCGTGGCGTGTTCGACCTGGGTGTGTTCACCTTGGCAACGCTGTCGGCCAGCGTGTTCTACGTCGCCAGCCAGATCGAGTTGTTCGGCAACTGGCGGCAGGTTGTCAAATACTTGCCCGTGCTGATGGCGGTAGGGGTGGGCCTTAGCGTCTCAAACGCCAAGGCGGTCCTGGAGGCGGTCTTTGGCCGGAAAAGCGAGTTCATCCGCACGCCCAAGTACGGCGGGTGCTCCACGGGCCTGCACCTGTCCGCGCCGCTGTCCAGCCGCGGCCGAAAGAAAAGAAGCCTGCTCCCGTACGTCGAACTGCTGTTCGGCGTCTACATGGCCGGCTGCACGATCCACAGCCTGATGCACATAAAGGCGGCGCTGACGGCGCCGTTCCTGGTGATCTTCACGTTCGGCTTCTTCTACGTGGCGGTAACGAGCTTCATTTCCCAGCGGGTTGTTGCCCCCGCGGCGTCGGCTGAGCCGGCAGCGGCGCCGGCACGCGACTGACCTTTCCGGACGTCATGACGTCGGGCTTTCGCCCCGACGCCTCTTCTAATGGCAATGCGAGAGGCGGGACTCGAACCCGCACCCCTTTCGGGACCAGGACCTAAACCTGGCGCGTCTGCCAATTCCGCCACCCTCGCGCGACCGCTGCCGCTCACGGCGGAACATTGTCGCTTATAGAACTTATAGAAAAAGCCGGCCCGCCTTGCCAGCGTATTCCGCCTTTTCCAGGTTCCGCCTTTTCCAGGTTCCGCCTTGTCTTTTCCGTCGTTTCCCGAGTTCCGAGGGGCCTCCAGGGCTTCATTGTCCCCTGAAACTTGCAAAAACCCGACAATAAGAACGAGAATTACCATTGTCTTACACGGGGCGCCACGTTATGATTAGGTTAAGAGGCTGGATGTTTGGCTGCTCAGGCTTGATGGCAGGCCGGTTGCGTGAGCACATCGTCGGTGGCCCTGCGGCGCCGTACGAAAATATAAGTGAATGTTCGAATCTGGTTCTAGCTCTCCGGGCGAGCCGTTTCCAGGCTTGCCCAAGCGGGTCCACATCGGGCGGCCGCAAGGCGCCTTGGCCCGTCATGCCGATGGAGTACGTCTGGGCGATTTGGCCCGGCCGTACGTTTGCAAAGTGCCGCGTGCTCGGGTAATGCCTCCGGCGGGAGCACAGTTGCTTTTCCGTCGCGGCGCGAAGGTCGGGCATTGGCTCTCTTTTGCCGATTGCAACGGGCGCGACAGGCAGGTGGAAATGCGGTTCTCCGACAGGCCAGGCCTTTCGTGTCGGTAGGGACGCCCCGTTGCCGACGCCGAGGCCGCAGCGATGAGGAGATGCAATCATGACCATTGATTTCCGATGCGAAAACTGCGGGAAGCTGTTGAGTGTCGACGATCAGACCGGCAGCGCGGCGCGATGTCCGCATTGCCGCAAGAAAGTCACGGTCCCGGCCGCCCTGGCCGCATTGCCCCGTCCGCACGTGCCGCCCACCGCCAGGTGCGCCACTGCTGGCTTGCCCGCCGTCGCGCAGGCGTCTGGCCAGGCTGATGGCCGGCCGGGGGAGCAAGAGCCCGTCGAGGGCGAGGCCGTCGCCGGCGCCATGGCCACGGCCATGCCATGGGTAATCAGCGCCTTCATGCACCTGGGCGTGTTCCTGGTCATGATCTTCTTCGTCATGGTGACGGTGGTCACCAAGATTCCGATTACTATCGACATACCTGAGGGGGTGAATGTCCATGAGAATCCTGGGGGCGTGATGAACCCCAAGACCGAGACGGTCTCCAAGATCGAAAGTGATCGACGGAGAGTCGTCAAGCGGGACGACCCCAAGCGGGAGGAACAGGTCGAGAGGGGCAAGACCGGCAAGAGGGTTGATCTTCTTGCTCCCTCGTCGGGTGGTGCCCGGGGCGGGGCGGCCGAATTGGGCCTGGACAACAGCGACGCGACGGGGGGGCCAGAGAGCACGTTCATCGGCGGTGGCGGCAGCGGTTTCCACATCGTGTTTGTGGTTGACCGTTCTGGCTCGATGGCTCCGACTTTCGAGCGAGTCAGGTTCGAGATGCTCAAGACCATCGCCCACTTTAAGAAGGAACAGGACTTTACGATCATCCTCTTCTCCGACAACCAGTACATCGAAGGGCCGCAGAAGCGCCTGGTCTTGGCGACTGATGAGATCAAGGACGCGGCGACCGATTTTCTCAAGGACATAACCGCCAGCAACACGACCACGGTTTTACCAGCCCTGAAACGCGCGTTCGAGGTCCTCAAGTATGCCGACAAGGAGAAACCCGGCCGGCTCGTTTACCTGCTGAGCGACGGCGACTTTGCGGGCATGTCCGGCGGCTCGACATACACCGGCGCCGATGGCAGGGTCCTTAACGGCAACGAGGCCGTGGTCCAGTGGCTGCGGGACAACAACCCCAAGGATGAGGCGAAGGGCAGGATGCACGTTCACACGTTCCTCTACCTCAGCAAAGACGAAGAGGCCATGAAGGTAATGAGAACCATCGCCCATGAGAACGGCGGGTGGTTCAAGCCAATTAGCGCCGATGAGTGATTCCGAGAAAACGCATGTGTCAGACAAATGACTTTTTTGCCGATTGCCACCAGCGCGACGGGCTGGTAAAAATACGGTTCTCTGACAGGCAAGGGCTTTTGGCTTTTGTGTCGGCCGGGATGCCCCGTAGCCGACGGCGCCAGCGCAGCGATGAGGAGATGCAAGCATGACCGTTGATTTCCGATGCGAGAACTGCGGGAAGATGTTGAGTGTCGACGATCAGCCCGGCAACGCGGTTCGTTGTCCACATTGCCGCAAGAAAGTCACGGTGCCCGCGGTCCTGGCCGCGTTGCCCCGTCCGCACGTGCCCCCGAACGCCAGGCATGCCGGCTCTCATTCCGGCGGGCAGTCGCAAGGCCAGGCCGATGGCGAGCAGGACGAGCAGGGCGAGGAAGAGCCCGAAGAGGAGGGCCAGGCTGTAATGGGCGCCATGGCAACGATCATGCCCTGGGTCATCAGCGTCTTCCTGCACTTGGGCGTGTTCCTGGTCATGCTCTTCTTCGTCATGGTCGTGGTGAACACCAAGATTCCGCCGGAGATCATCATTCCGGACGCCGCGCTGAGCCTGGACAATCCCGGCGGCGTGATGGACCCCAAGACCGCGACGGTTTCCAAGAGCGAGAATGATCGGCGGACGGTCGTCAAGCGGTACACCAAGCGGGAGGACCAGGTCGACAAGGGCAAGACCGAGCAGACGGTTCAGCTTCTCGCGGCCTCATCGGACGGCGCTCACGGCGGCGCGGCCGACCTGGGCCTGACCAACAGTGACGCCGCCGGCGGACCCAAGAGCCGGTTCTTCGGCTCCGGCGGCAACGCATACCACATCGCGTACGTGGTGGACCGTTCGGGCTCGATGGCCCCGACGTTCGAGCAAGTCCGTATCGAGATGCTCAAGTCCATCAGCGGCCTTAAGGCGGTGCAGGACTTCACGATCATCCTTTTCTCCGACAACCAGTTCATCGAGGGTCCGCAGAAGCGGCTGGTCTCGGCGGAGCTTGAGAACAAGCTCGCGGCGAACAATTTCCTCAAGGACATAACCGCCCAGAGTTCGACCACGGTTTTGCCGGCCCTGAAGCGGGCGTTCCAGGTCCTCAAGTATGCCGACGCCAGCAAGCCAGGCCGGCTGGTTTACCTGCTGAGCGACGGCGACTTCGCGGGCATGTCCGGCGGCTCGACGTACACCAGCGCCGACGGCAGGGCCCTTAACGGCAACGAGGCCGTGATTCAGTGGCTGCGGGACAACAACCCCAAGGATGAGAAGAAGGGGCTGGTTCACGTCAACACGTTCCTCTACCTCAACAAGGACGAGGACGCCATGAAGGTAATGAAAACCATCGCCAAAGAGAACGCCGGCCGGTTCAAGCTCATCAGCTCCGACGAGTGATTCCGGGAGATAGCATGCGTCAGACAACTGTCATTTTCGCGGGGATATGCCTGGCCGGCGGGCTGGCCTTTGCGGACTCGCTGACCATCAACAACCTCCCGTATGACAATGTGCGCGTCACCGACGTTTCCAAAGGCACGATAACCTACGAGCTTAGCGGGCGCAGGTACGACAAGCCTCTGGCCGAAGTCAGCCGCGTGGTGCTGAGCGGCCAGAGGGACTTCAACAAGGCCGAGGACGCCTTCAAGGCCGGCAAGTTTGCCGATGCCGTCGCGGCCTACACCGAGGCTGAAAAGTCCACCGATAAGCTCGACTGGCTGCGTCGGCTGATCCGCTATCGCCGCATTCCCGCGGCCGACGCGGCGAAAATGCCGGGCCAGGCCGTCGCGGACTGGTTGAGCGTCGTCGACGACGCCGGTGCCAGCCGGGCCGTGATAGCCATGGCCCCGGAAGCGGTCGCCCCCAAGGGCTCGCCCGATAACGCCTTGGCGATGGAGCTGCTGAAAAAACGCCTCGGCAAGGGCGATCCGATATTCCGCGCCAAGGTCAAGGACCTGCTGCTTAATCTCTATGCTGCCGAGGACCTCAAAGACAAGGCGATGCTGCTCCAGGGCGAAGGGCCGGCCACCGCCCCCGGCGGCGAGCAGGCGCCCCCGCCGCTGGTGGTCTCGGTCGAGCAGGTCTCCAGGCAGTTGCAGGAGGCCGCCAGCCAGATCAAGCTCGGCCAGTACGACGCCGCGGCTGAGAGCATAAAGGCGAAGCTTAACCGGTTTACCAGCAGTGAGCTTCCAGGCGCGCTGGTGCTTCGGGGCAAGGCGCTTCAGTTGTCATACGAGAAGGGCGGCTCCAAGGATGTCAAGAAGCTCAAGGAGGCTGGGCTGTGCTTCATGCGCGTTGCGGCATGTTGCGACCCTACCACCCCGCAGGTGCCGGAGGCCCTTTACCTCGCGGCGATGGTCGAGCGTGTACTGGGCAACCATGTCGCGGCCGCCAATGCGATGCGGATGTTGATCGCCCGGTACGCCGCGAGCGAGTGGGCCCAGAGGGCCCAGACCGCGTTGGGCGGTGCCGCCGGGCCGGAGAAGTAAGAGTTGCCGCGCGGTTTTTGGGACTATCGAGTACAATCCCCGGCCGGGCCGGCCAGGGTTGAAAAGGACACTTAAGGCAGGCAGCGAGACAGGAACCCTGTAGAACAGAGGAGATCGAGAGCATGTGGGATTTTCAATGGGCGACATTGGCGCAGATACAGCCCTCCGGCAATCTGGACTACTTCGAGATGCTGGTCTGGCCGGGCGGCGGGAGTATCGGCATTCTGCTGTGGCTGTTGAGCGTCGTGCTGGTTGCGCTGTGCATCCAGTTCTTCATCACGATCCGCCAGGGCAACATCATGCCCGACCTGGTCAAGCAGCAGATACAGACTCTTTTCGACAATAAGCAGTACCGCGAAGCGATCGAGGTGACGGCCACCGAGCCGAGCATGCTCAGCTACGTGGTTCATGCGGCGCTATCAGAGGCGGCGCACGGATACGCCTCGATGGAGCGCGCCATGGAAGAGTCGGCCGAGGAAAAAAGCTCGGGCATGCTCCGCAAGATCGAGTGGCTGAATCTGCTGGGCAACATCAGCCCGATGCTTGGCCTGTTGGGAACCGTCTGGGGCATGATCCTGGCCTTCATGGCGATCGTCGCGGCCAAGGGCATCCCCTCGCCGGACGCGCTGGCTAAATCGATCGGCATCGCGCTGGTGACGACCCTGCTGGGCCTTATGGTGGCGATTCCGGCGCTAGGGGTCTTTGCCATTCTGCGCAACCGCATCGATGCGCTGAGCAACCAGGTGATCATGCAGTCGCAGGAGTTGATTTCGACGTTTCGCCCGGCCCCCAAGGGCTGATCGGCGCGGGCGTCATTAGACATTGCAGTCGCCAGGACGGGTAAGGAGTACATGACAATGGCAACGAAAAAGTTTCGTTCATGCAGTGACGTCGGGTTCAACATGACCCCCATGATCGACTGCACGTTCCAGTTGATCATCTTCTTCATCCTTGTCGGCCAGGTTGCCAACGAAACCTATGCCAAGAACGTGAAGCTCGTCAGGCCGGTCGACAGCCAGGCCATACCGTCGTCGGTGGCCAAGTTCACCAACAAGGTGACGGTGAACGTTGTCTCGGCCGCGGCCGGGGAGTTGAACCCGGACCCTGCCACGGCTTCGGAGTTGAAGTTCTACCAGATTCTCACCGTGAAGTACCATGTCGGCGAGATTGACCGGATGATCGACGTAATCAAGAAACTCAGGAGCGACTACGAGAAGCAATTCGGCACGACCGTTTCGCCAACGGCAGGCGCAGGCGGCAAGGAAGGCGATGACAACCGGATGTTCTTCCTTGAGATCCGTGCCGACGAGCGCGTCAACTGGCAGGATGTGGCGCCCGTCATCCGTGCCGGCGTCGAGGCCGGCATCAACAAGATGAACATCACCGCCCTGACGGCACGGATCGGAGACTAACATGGCTATTACAGCAAACAAACCGGTGGAAGGCGACGAGACAGTCCACCATGTATCGCCCAGCAAGGAAAAGGACAAGCCGAAGGCGAGCATGCAGCCGCCGATGACGCCGATGATCGACGTCACGTTCCAGTTGCTGCTGTTCTTCATCCTCACGTTCGAGTTCCGCGAGTCGGAAGGCATGATCCCGGGCACGCTGCCGAACAAGGGCTCCATTGCCCAGTCGGTCACCGACACTCCGCCGCCGGACCCGATCCAGATCCGCGTGATCCCCTCGGCAAACAAGGAAACCGCCAGCTACGAGATGACCGGAATCGGCGTGGCGATTGCGACCCCGCACGATCTCGGTGAGCTTCTCAAGCAGCGGCGGGAGCAGATAGGCAGCACGGAAGTGCCCATAGTGATATTTCCCAGCCAGGACGTGCCCTGGGGGTTCGTCGTCGAGGCGTTCAACCAGGCCAAGAGGGCGAATTTCCAGAAGATCGGTTTTGCCCAGCAGATAATGTGACTTATCCGCGCCGGGCGGGTGATGCCGCGGCAGGCTGGGCATGAGAAGAATGAGCGACATCGCCCGTTTGGATGGCGAAAGGCTCTGCCAAGGGAGACTATCATGGCGATTTCTACAAGCAGGACGGTAGAAGGCGACGAGAAAGTCCACCATAAGGCGCCCGCCGGAAAGCCAAAGGGCTCAGCCAACCTCCAGCCGCCCATGACCCCGATGATCGACGTGACGTTCCAACTGCTGCTGTTCTTCCTGCTGACCTGCGAGTTCCGAGAGTCCGAAGGGGCGATACCCGGCACGCTGCCCCGGATCGACAATGGGCTGGTTGTTAGGCCTCCAGTTCCGCCCCAGTCGGACCCGATCGAGATCCGGCTGCGTCCCTCCGCCGACCGGCAGTCGGCAAGTTACCAACTGACCGGAGTGGCCACGGTTATCACGAGCGTCCGTGAGTTGGGCGACCTGCTCCGGGTTCGCCAGGAGCAGCTTGGCAGCGGGGAGGTGCCGGTGGTGATATACCCCAACCCGGATGTGCCCTGGGGGTTTGTCGTTGAGGCGTTCAACCAGGCCAAGAGGGCGAGGTTCAGCAAGATCGGCTTTGCCCAGGGAATACTGTAAGCCAGCCGGTCCGCGGCGGGCAAGTGATAAGCTAGAGCGAGTGTGAGATAGGTATGACGAAGATTCGCATCGGCCTGCCCAAGCTGGCTGCAATCGGCATAATCGCGGTGGCGAGCCTGTCGTGCGCGGCTGTGGCGCAAGAAAAGAAGATACCCAGCGCCTACGAGCAACTGCCGATAGACAGGCTCATCAAGCAGCTTTCGCAGTTGGGGATGACCGAACTGTTGCAGGCCATCGAGGACGATATTCCGGCCGAGGACAAGTCCTTCCGGGCTCTGACGCTCCGCGGCCGCGTCCGCATGGGTCAGGCCAACGCCATGGCCAAGCCGGAAGACCAGAACGCGAAGATGGACGAGGCCATCGTGATTCTGCGTGCCGCGGTTAAGAAGGGCCAAGAGGAGGACAGCGCCGACGCCGGCGACCAGCTCGAGTTGTATCGGGTCATGTTGGAGTTGGCGACGGCGGAGGGGCGGTACCGCATTGAAAGCCCGCACATTCTCCGCCTGCGAATGCTGCTGGGCAACGACGCCGACCGCAAGATTATACTCCGATTCACCAAGGAGGCCGTGGAACTGTCCTACATCCTTGAGGACAAGATCTCCCGCGCGCTTACGGGGTTGCGGTCGAACATGGGCGATTACATGCGATACGGACCCGCAATGGAGGACCTCCAGCGGGAGATGCGCTACAACTCCGGATGGATCCGCCTGCACCGCGCCATGGCCCTGCCAGCCGGGAGCGAGCGGGCTGAACTCTGCCGCAACGTCATCGCCGACATGAAGGAGTTCTCCGAAGACCCCGACAGCGGCGTTATGGGCTGGGCCATGTTTGCCACGGGAGCCGCCCAACGCATGCTGGGCAATTGGGCCGATGCCGATGATGTGCTCAAGAAGGTCGCCGAAAACCCCAACGAGGACAAGGAACTGCGCCAGCGGGCGTGGTTCGAACGGGTTCGAAACTGCATCGACGAGGGTGCCGACGCGAAGATCGACCGCGCCCTGGCTGATTTCGAGGCCGGCTCCCTGGCCATCTGGGGCGAGGAAAAACGGGTCATCGTCGATCTGCGTCTGGTGCTGCTGCGGAGCTATCGAGTCGAGTTGGCGGCAGTCAAGGAAACCAACGCCGCCAAGAGGAAGGCCCTGTTCGCCCAGGCCCAGGCCGAACTGCTGAAGTTCGTCGAGAAGTACGCCGACCGCCCGGACCTGATCAGGCCCTTCCTTGAAATGGTCAATACCAAGTTCGCGGGCGACGACGACCTGACCAACGCTAGCGCCATCGTCTGCATGGCAAGGGCCTATGCCAAGCTCGCCAGCGAGAAGCCCCAGGACAAGGCCGAGGGGGAAAAGCTCCTGCTGAGGGTGCTGAATCACAAGGACCTCGACAACCCCAAGATCGCCCAGGCTATCGAGCCCGGTGTGCTCTACGAGCTTGCCTTCATAATGAACCAGCGCAAGCTCAACGTCGAGGCGTCCAAGTACTTCGTCAGGCTTGCCCGCAAGTATCCCAAGCACGACCTGGCCGAGAAGTCAGCCATGTTCGCGGTCCGAAGCCTCTACGGCGTTTTAGCCGAACGCCAGGAAAAGGGCGAGGAGATTTCCCCGAGCCTTCGCCTGGAATACATCCGCGCCCTGGAAACGTTGCTGGGAAACTGGTCAACCGCGAAAGACGCCGTCAAGTGGAACTTCGACCTTGCCGCCCAGTGCATCAAGCTGGCCGGGCAGTCCGAGGAACCAGCCGTCAAGTTCTACTGGCAGGTCCGGGCAATCGCCGCCAACGAGAAGATCCCCCTGGCGATGCTGGAGTACATGGAGGCTCAGCATGCCGCCCTGGAAATGCGATACCAGATCGTGCTGAACCGCGACGAGTTGGCCGAGGTGCTCGGCGGCGGCCCCGAGCGGCTCAAGCAGTCTCTGGGCCGGCTGGCCGAGACGCTTGTGGAGCTGGACAACGTCGTCCTGCCGCCGGAGGCGTCCGCGACGTCGGCCCCGGCCGAGGACGCCGAGGTGAAGGTCTCCGCGGAAGCCCGCGACAAGAAGATCACCGAGACGGGCAAGCTGCTCAACGACAGCCTCAAGACGTACTCGGACCCGACAGCCCTTGTCGAGCAACTCAAGAAGTACTCCGTCGACGCCCTGGCCGAGAGCAAGAAGGCGGCTGAGAAGGCCGCGTCGGTTGGGGGCGAGGAGAAGGCGCAGTTCCAGGCCAACGCCGATGGGCTCAAGGAGTGGTCCGCCCAGGCCGAATACCAGGCCGCTGTCATCAAGTACGAGCAGTTTCCCAAACTGCTCTCCAAGGACAATGCCGAGGGGCGACAGAAGATCGAACAGGAGGCCCTGGGGGATCTGCGGGCGCTGATAGCCAGGCTGACGGCCGAGGGAAAGTCCAATGGCGCCTCGGCCCGCGAGCATTCGCCGGTCCTGCCGATGGCCCACGAGTTCGAGATACGCAAGCTCATCGAACTCGGGCGGACCGACGAGGCGATCGCCAAGATCCAGGATTTCAAGAAGTCCTTCCCCGATCAGGCCAAGCAACTTATTCAGTTGCTGGTCCAGCAGATTCAGGAGCAGATCATCCGGCTGGAGAAGCGCCTCAAGAGTGCCGTGACCCAGGCCCAGGCCGATGAGGTCCGCCAGGCGCTGGATCGCTACCAGACGGCTTACGTGAACTTCGCCAAGGACCTGTATGACCCCGTGGCAGGCAAGCCTCTCAAACTGCCTGAGTTGGAAGCCATGCGGCGCGATCTGCGGGCACTGGAGCAGAAGCGCGATTTTGACGGCCTGTTGGCAAAGGCCCAGGGCCTGCCCGCTCTGGCGGCCGAGAACGACGTGAAGCTCGAGGACCTCAAGGGCAAGGAAGTGCTGGATAGCTGGATTGCCGGCGCAAAGGCGCCGGGCGCCGACCGCAACAACATCCTGCCCAAGCTGGCCGCGGCCACGATGAACATGGTGCTGAACATCCGCGACGTTGTCATGGAACGCTACGGACTCGTCCAGATGTACGCCGACTCGCTTCTGAACAGGGGCAAGGCCGAACATTTGGCCAAGCGGGACGACTCGTCCAAGGCTGCCTACAAGGAGGCCCTGGACCTGTTCAAGAAGTGCTTCGATCTGGACGACGCCTGCCGCAAGGGCGAGGCTGCATGGCTGGCCAAGAAGTACAGCCCGTTCATCGAGGACGTCAAGGCCAACGCCAAGAGCATGGGCGCCGTCAGCAGGATGGTCGAGGCCTTCCGGAAGGAGTTGAAGGACGCCGAGCAGATCCAGGCCATGTCCGCGGACATGTCGTCGATGGAGTATGCCGATAAGTATGTCCGCGGCGCAGCCAATCAGCAGCAGGAGCAGGAGCGGCTGCCGCGTGCGGTGGAGATGCTGGTTCGCGGGTGGAACAACCTGGTGCGGACATTGCAGAACCAGACCATTATTGACCACCTGAACATTATCGGCATGGCCCGGGCGCAGCGTGGGCTGGGCAACTATGGCGAGGCAATGGCGCTGTATCGCCGTTACACCGAGGGTCTCCCCAGAGACAAGTTCCCCTCGAAATACTGGCATGCCGAACTGGAGCGGTGCCAGTGCAACCTGGACGGCTACCTGAGCAACCCCGAGGCCATGAAGAACTTGGTGATCCAGATAAACTCCCTGAGGATCAAGGACAAGGAAATGGGAGGCATGGCTGCCGAGTTTGAGCAGATAAAGAAGACGGCAGGCGGCAAGGCCGGCCAGGGCGGCAAGTGATCCGGCGCCGGAGAACATTGCCGGACAGATGTTTGAAAACCAGCGGTTGACGCGGGATTGCCTGATACTATACTGGCGCGGACAAAACGGCGGCGTAGCCAAGCGGACCAAGGCGACGGATTGCAAATCCGTTATTCGTGGGTTCGAATCCCACCGCCGCCTGTTGATAGCCCTTAAGGCTTTTATCCGAGGTGAATTATGCTGAAGCACGCGTATCTTTCCATGCTGTGCTGCCTCTTGCTGGCTTGCGGTTATTGCTTTGCCGAGAAAAAGCAGATCAAGCTCAAGAGCGGCGAGACCATCATTGGCGAGGTTGTCGAGCAGACTCCCGAGGGGATAAAAGTCAAGCGCCCCCTGGCGACGGTGTTCTATCCGAAGGACCAGATCGTCTCGATCGAGCCGGTATACGACGTTAAGGAAGATTACGCGAATCGTCTGTCCAAGCTCAAGAAGGACGACTTCGAGGGCCAGTTGGCACTTGGGCAGTGGGCCTTGGAGAACAAGCTCTATCCCGAGGCCGTCAAGCACCTTGAAGAGGCCGTGAAGCTCAAGAACGAGGAGCGCGCCCGCTTGCTGCTTCGCCAGGCCCAGGCCAGGCTCGAGGATGCCGAGAAAGCCAAGGAGACTCCCTCCAAGGGCGGCGACAAGTCGGGGTCCTCGGCAGGCGGCGATGGTGCCACGTTCAGCATGAAGCAAATGGTCAGCGACGATGACATCCAGCGGATTCGCATGGCGGAACTCTCGGATGACGACCGGGTGAAAGTCGAGTTTCGCAAGGACGTGGTCGACAGGTTCTTGGAGCAGGTTCGTGGGCGGGGCAAATTCGCGGAGGAAACCGACGTCGCCAAGTTCCGCCGCCTGCCGGCCTTGCGCCAGGCCAAGATCATCATCGAGGAAGTCGGCCCCGGCGACCCACTCAGGAACGACATCATCATCAAGTCGGACCCGGCTTCAATGCGCGAGTTCCACTCGGGCGTCTGGCGGTGGGTTTCGACCAGTTGTGCCGCGGCGACCTGTCACGGCTCGGCCAAGGGTCAGGGCGGGCTGAAGCTCTGGAACGTTACCGCCCGAAGCGACAACGTGGACTACACCAACTTCCTGATCCTCGACGCGTTTCACACCAAGGGCGGCCTTCAGGTGATCCGGCGCGATGAGCCGGAAGAGTCGCTGCTGTTGCAGTTCGGCCTGCCGGACAACCAGGCCAAGCACCGTCATCCGAAGGAGAAACGCCCGCCGTTTTCCAGCAAGACCTCGCCGCTCTACAAGCAGACGCTGGATTGGATTCTGTCTTTGAAGCGCCCGCTGCACCCGGAGTACGGCCTCAAGAGCATTCCGCCGCACGTGATGAAGCGAATCGACCCGTTGTTCGGGCTGCCCACTTCACCGGTGCCCAAGGATAAGGGCGCCAAGGACAAGTCTGGCAAGTCTGATAAGTCAAGCAAGCCGCCTTTCTGAACCGTGCGGCTTTCCTGGCCGCGGCGAGGCTTTGGCGATGGAGCAGATTCAATACGCCTTCGTGGCTGTGCTGGTCGGCGTGCTGGTCGCCGCCAGCGTTTCTTTCGCGGTGATGGGCCTGGGCAAGGTTCTTCGGCGTCGCCGGTTGGCTCGCGACGCCCACCAGCGCGGGCTGAGGTTCTTTCCTGACGATCCTTACGACGTGCCGAGGCGTTATGCGGACTTCGCGGTGATATCCTCCGGGCACAGCCCGTGCGCTAACAACGTAACTGCCGGCGGGATAGTCGGCAGGACGGTGCGAGCATTCGATTTTCGCTGCGAGTTGGGCCACGGAACTCGCAGGCTCACGCGGCGCTATAGCGTGGCCATTGCCGAGACTCGCCTGAGTCAGCCGAGCCTGCTGATGTGGCACACGGGCGACGGCGAGTTGGCCCCGCTGGCGGCAAGGGATGTCCAGGGCCGGGTCGGACAGTGGAGTTTCCGCGGGTCGCGGGAGTTGGCTGAGACTGTCGAGGCCGCGTGCCGACATCTCGGCCCGGCCCAGCCGAGCGTCGAGATTCGCGGCTCGGTCGTCCTGATAGCCGTGTCGGTGCGGCGGGCCATTCGCCAGTACGCCCTTGCCTTGGACGAAGTTTCGGGCATTATAGAGGCCCTGGACGGCCCCCGTGGCCCCAGGCCACCCGCGGTGGGGGCCTGACCGTGGGCCGGGCCGCCGGGCAGTCGGCGAGAATCGAGAATATCGCGTCGAAGTTGTTGGACAAGATGTATGCAGGCCGTTGCAAACGGCCCTCCGGTGTGTTAGAAAGTTGCTTGCGAGATTCCACTGGCCGTGCCAATGCCGGCTGCGGACATATTGGGAGAGGACATCGTGCAAAAGGACAAACGTTTCGGTTGCGTCGCGCTGAGCTTGGTCTGCCTGTCCGCGGCGCTACTCGCGGGATGCCGCAGCACCGCCAGCCCACTGGCAGAAGCCACCGCCCGCGCTGGTCGGCTCTATGATCGGGCGTGCAGCCTGCTTAACGACACGCCCTACATGGTCCGCCAGCAGTATGCGCCCTTCGCCAAGCCGATCGAGCTGCCCTCGGATCCCAATGCGGCGGTAAAGCTGGTCCAGCTTACCGCGCTGGGGCAGATCAACCCGCGGGCCGACAAGACGCTCAACGAGGCCATCGACGGCCTGACCAAGGCCCTGGCTGGGGCCGAAGGCCGGCCGGAGATCGAAAAAGTCAACGCGCAGGCTGTCTTGGCCCGGCTGTACGCTCTGCGCGGCTACCGCATGTCGATCGAGGCCGGCCTGAGGTGCCGACAGGCATGGGACCTCGCCGGCCTGGTGGAAAGCGACGCAGTCCGCATCAGCGGGTTGGGCAAGCGGATCGCCAGCTACGACCAGATCCTTAGCGTCACGGACGAGTCGCTCGGCAAGATGGCCGAGGCCGCCAAGACGCAGCAGTCGGCCGCCGAGGATAAGATCGCCGAGGCCAACACGAAAATCGCGGCCCTGGACAAGGAAGAGGCGGACCTGAAGGCTGCAAACGTCACAATCTCCGAGGAGTCGCGAAAGCTTCTCACTGAAAGCCAGATTGCTGACCCGATCAAGGGCGTCGCGATTTATGACGAGGCCAAGACTAAGGAAGACAAGGCCAGCGTGAACTCCGCCCGCATAGCGCAGATCGAAGAGGCCATGCAGACCATCAAGTCACAGGTGGCGGAGTTCGAGGTGGTTCGGGTGGCCGCGGTTAATCAGGCGAAAGTGGCTGGCGATATGGCCGATACCCGCCAGAAGAGCCGCTCCGAAACCGATCAGGCGCGGAAGGCCCAGATTGACAAGTTGACCGAGGCCCAGAAGCAGGCGGAGACGCTGGCGGGGCAGGTCGTCGAGGTATCCAAGGCCGCCGCCGCCGCCGAGGCCAAGGCCCTGGGCGACTACGACAAGGCTGTCAAGACCTACGAGACCTATGGGCAAATCACGGAATCGTACGCCAAGGATCCAGGCGCCGATGCCTTCCTCAAGCCCGACCCCGCCATTATTGCGATGCTTGGCGACGTGCAAATGGCGCGGGCGGACCTCAGGGTCCAGGCCCTCCTGCTTCAGCATCGCCTGCAAACCGTCGTCGCGGAGACATCCGGCATATGGTCCAGCCTGCCGACGCAGAACACCACGCCCGCGGTTATCGGACAGATGAAGGATTACGTCCCCAATCCGGGCAAGC
Organism: uncultured Planctomycetaceae bacterium; assembly: GCA_964605095.1. Lineage (GTDB taxonomy): Bacteria > Planctomycetota > Phycisphaerae > SM23-33 > SM23-33 > JAUWQU01. Next base: position 46,681 of record CAZSBS010000001.1, read on the forward strand.
TTAAGGAAGATGCCCAGCGCGACTTCAGTTGGGCCGCGAGGGCCTACGAGAAGGCCAAAGAGGCTGTTATTGACCCGAAGCTCAAGTGGGCCTACGTGCTCCAGCAGTCGGCCGCGAACGTCAGCCTCTACCGCCTGTCCGGCGACGCCGACGCCAAACAGAAGGCGACAGCGGAACTGGACTCCCTCGGCACAGAGGAAGCCTCGCCCCTGATCGCCCCAACGGCTGACGGTTTCCGCAAGCTGCTGGCCGCCCCGGCCCTGCTTGGCTCCGAGGCGCCTTTCAGCCCGGCGCCCACCCAGCCCGCGCCGTGACTTGGCCGGGCCAGGCCCCGGCGTAATTCATCCATGCACCACCCACCGGCTCCGGCCGCCGGGGCGCATGCGCCTTGGCCGCGAACCGGTGCCGATTCCCTCGGAGAAGCCCTTGTCAACTTCAGCATCAGGGGGCATACTGTATAAATAACCGGTGGCGTTATCGGCTCGATTGGGCCCGGCCGTGGTCGTCGGATGAGGGCGGCGCCGAATGCGTAAGTATGCGAATAAGTCCATGGAGGCGCTGGCTGCGGAGTTGACCGCAGGCCTCAAGAGGCTCCGCAAGGGGTATGCGGACGCGGCCGAGGGGCTGCTTGAAATCCTCGACCCGCACAGGGAGTATCCTTACGAGTTCGTCGTCTATCGCCTGACGGGCTATCGCCCGCCGACGGGCATCGCGGGCGAGCCGATGTCTTACAAGTCGCTGGGCGGGGACCTGCTCCTGCTCATCCTGGACATCTGCGACAGCACGAACCTGTCCACGGAGGACTATCCCGAGAGTGTCTACGACACGCCGGCGCTAGCGCAAAGGTTCAACGTTTCATCCAAGACGATCCAGCGATGGTGCCGCGGCGGGCTCGTGGCCAGGCGGCTTGTCTTTCCGGACGGGCGGCGGCGTGTGGCGTTCCTGGAAAGCTCCGTGCGGCGCTTCTCGCACGACCGGCGAGGGCAGCTCACCCGGTCAGGGCGGTTCACGCAAATGACGGAGGGCCAGCGGCAGGACATCATCCGCCGCGCCCGGCGGATGGCGGAGTTTTGCCCATGCACCCTCAGCGACGTTGTGCGGCGTCTGGCCGGGCGGATCGGCAGGGCCAAGGAGACCATCCGCCACACCATCCGCAAGCATGACGCCGAGCATCCGGACCAGGCGATCTTCCCGCGGCTCGCCAGGGCGCGCAGGCTTAGCGACCAGGAGAAGCTCGCCATCTACCGCGGGTTCCTGCGAGGCGTGCCGGCCCAGGCCCTTGCAATGCGGTATCATCGCACCCGGGGCAGCGTCTATCGGGTCATCAACGACATGCGGGCCCAGCGCCTGCTCGAGCGCCCGATACGGTACGTCCACAACCCGCAGTTTGACCTGCCCAATGCCGACGAGCAGATCATCAACTCGGCCGCGGACGCCGGCTTTGCCGACGGGCATACGTCAGACGAGCTTGCCCACGCCGAGATGCCCAAGAACCTGCCGCCTTACCTCAAAACGCTCTACGAGGTCCCGCTGCTGTCGGCGGCGCAGGAGCGCGACCTGTTTCGGCTGTACAACTACCTCAAGTACAAGGCCGACAAACTCCGCGGCAAGCTGGACCTCAATCGCATACGCACCACGCAGCTTCGCGAGATCGAGCAACTTCTGCTCCAGGCCAACGTGGCCAAGAACAAAATGGTCCGCGCCAACCTCAGGCTGGTCGTCTCCATCGCCAAGAAACACGTTGGCGGCGTGCAGAACCTCTTCGAGCTCATAAGCGACGGCAATGTATCGCTGATGATGGCCGTCGAGAAGTTCGACTACTCTCGTGGCAACCGCTTCTCGACCTACGCCTCGTGGGCGATCATCCGCAATTTCGCCCGATCAGTGCCGCGGGAACGCTATCAACTCGACCGTTTCGCCACCGGCCACGATGGTATCCTCGACGTCGCCGCGGGTATGCAGACTTATGACCCTAACGACGTCAACCCGTCAGAGTTGCGAGAGAGCATCGACGTCGTCCTGGCGCAACTAAACCCGCGGGAACGGGCCGTACTTATCGAACATTACGGCCTGGACGAGCGCAACACGCCGTTCACGTTCGACCAACTCGGACGCCACATGGGCATCTCCAAGGAGCGAGTCCGCCAGATCGAAATCCAGGCCCTTAAGAAACTCCGAAGCATACTTCGCCCAAAGAGGGCGGACCTGATGTGGTGAACCGATTGCGGATTGTCCCGGCGCGCCGGGACGGATTGCGGATTGCGGATTGTCCCTGGAGCAAGCTGACGTTCTGAACGCGACGCCTGATGGGAAATGGTTCTGAAGCCCAGGGACCCCTTGGGGGCAGGTAGCAATCCCTGGGTGCAGCGCAATCTTTCCGATCCGCGATCGACTAAAACGCGGAACCAATCGCTCATGCGGTGCGTCAAACGGGCAGAGGTGGTGGTCATGAAGCGATGGATTCTATATGTGGCCGGGATGGTGGCGGCAGGGTTTGTTCTTGGGGTCGTGCTTGGCAACGGGTTCTCGCAACCGTTGCCCGCGGCCGCCGCCGTGGGTGCGGCGGATCCCAATAACAAACCAGCCATGGCCGGCGGCGCCAGCCCGTCGGCCCAGCCCGCTGCCGCGCGCCCGCAGGCAACCCAGGCGCCAGCGCCGGTTCGAGACGCCCGCGCGCCTCAATCGCCGCTCCGGAAAGCGGCTTCCGCAAATGCCCCGACCGCTGCCGCCGCGGCCCCGGAATATCCCCCGGTCGAACTGGTCGCCGCCTGCGGCCGAAAGGCGGCGGAAATCCGCGGGCAGTATGGCGCCAAGCTCAACGTGGTCGCTCATCCGCCGTTCGTGATCGCCGGCGACATGAGCGTCTCACGGCTTGAATCCTACGCCAAGGCCTCCGTGGTTCGCCCGGCCAGGGCGATGTGGGCGGCCTATTTCGACAAGAAGCCCGACCAGGTGATAACCACTTTCCTTTTCGCCGGCCAGGACAACTACAAGCTGCACGCCCGCAAGGACTATCCCGACGGGGGCGCGCCGTATTACGGGTACTACAGCCCGGCGGGGCGGACGATGGTGATGAACATCAATACCGGCACGGGCACGCTGGTCCACGAGCTTACGCACGCGCTGATAGTCTACGATTTCCCGAATCTGCCGACGTGGTTCAACGAGGGGCTCGCCAGCCTGCACGAGCAGTGCAACGTCGAGGAAGATGGCATCACGGGCCTGCCCAACTGGCGCCTGCCGGGCCTCCAGGCCGCCATCAGCGCCGGTAAGCTTCGCCCGCTGGTGGAGCTCGTAACCAGGCGGGACTTCTACGGCCCGGCCCAGGGGATCAACTACGCCCAGGCCCGGTACTTCGTGATGTACATGCAGCACAAGGGGCTGCTGCGCGAGTTCTACCGCTACTTCCGCGGCCACGCCGATGGCGACGCCGCGGACGTCCGCGCGATCGAACACGTCTTCGGACGGAAGATCACGGAGATCGAGCCCGCCTTCATTGCGTGGGTCAAGACGCTCAAGTTCGAGCGGTAAGGAAGAGGAAAGACAAGGCCTTACGCGGAGGACGCAGAGGAGAAGAAAGAGAAGAAGAGTAAGCAATGATAAACGCAGACCCACGGTCCCTTCGGGATAAACGCAGATGAAAACTATCCTCTCATCCGCGTTCATCCCGAAGGGACCGTGGGTCTGCGTTTATCGCTGCAGAGAACTCTTTAGTCTCTTATTTCTTGTTACTTGCCGGATCCTGCGGCGATTTCCTTGGCGGTGTCGTTGAAGAACTTCACGCACGCGGCCAGGTCGGCCAGGGTGAACTGGTGCTCGTACTCGATGGAGAACACACCCTTGAAGCCCTGGGCGTGGAGTTCCGCCAGCACGGCCTTGACGTCGCCCTTGCCGGTGCCCCAGGGCACGTCATGGCCGTTTCCGAACTCGTTGAGATCCTTGAAGTGCAGGCTTACGATCCGGCCCTTGAGCATCTTGATGGCGTCAAGGGGCTTGATGTTGCGGCGCATCCAGTGCCCGGTGTCGGAGCAGGAGCCTATGCGTTTGCTCTTGCCCTCGCAGGCGGCCAGGACCTTTTCCGGCGGCCAGGAGTTCGGGTGGTTGTGCAGGGCCGCGTTGATGCCGTACTCGTTGCAGAGCTTGTCGAGGAACGGCGGGGTGGATTCGGTAACGATGGTTTCCAGGCCCATTACCTTGGCCCAGTCGAACAGCTTGCGGGCGTCGGCCTCGTTGCCCGGAATGCCCGTGACGCCGAAGTTCACCAGCGTGACGCCCTTTTCCTTGAGCTTGGCCTTGACGGCGGCGATGGTCTCCTTCTTCATTTCCGGGCCCATCTTTTCGTCGATGTCCTTGCTGACCTTTTGGCCCGGGTAGGCCTCGATGTACTTCACACCGATGGCGGCTGTCTTGTCGATGGCCTCGAAGAACGTCCCGCCGCGGAACGTGTATGCCTGCGTCGCCAGGCGCCAGCCGAGCTTCTCGGCGTCCGGCGAGCCCATGGCCTGGAACGCCGGCCCTGGCACATCCTTCGCCGCATTCGCGACGGCGGTGCCGATAAACCACAATGCCGCGGCCAAAACAGCGCCAACTGCGATTCTGCTCTTGCTCATCTTCATTCTCCAGTAACGGTAGGTAAGTTAGGTCGAGGCCATCATATCAGCAGCTAGCCCGGCAGCACAATAGTGCGGGTGTTTCGCAATCCGCGCGGCGCGGATCATTCGCTTGCGGGTTCCACCAAGAGGCGGCATAGTGCAACCGAGCCGCGCCAACAAGGCTTGAACAGTCCGGCAGGTCAACAGGTTACGGCAGGCGAGCGGATTGTGTTTTGCGATGTCCGGGCGGATATTGTGGCCCGGGTGTTTCCTATGTTCCGCAGTTTTGCCGCCCGCCCGGCTTGGGCGGCGGTGGGTCCTTGATTAATGACGAGCAGAAATGGCGAAATCCGATAAGGCAACCCCGCAGCTTTCCATCATCATTCCGGCCTACAACGAGGGCCGCAGGCTGGGTCCGGCCCTGGAGCAGATCAGGCGGCACTTCGAGTCGTCGGACATGTCGGCGGAGGTGATCGTTGTCGATGACGGCTCGTCGGACGACACGGCCGCGGTGGCTCTGGCGTTCGATCCCGGCCCGCTTGCGTTTCGGCTGATCCGCAACCGCACCAACCAGGGCAAGGGCTTCAGCGTGCGGCGGGGGATGCGCAAGGCAGCCGGGGCGATGATGCTCATGACTGATGCCGACCAGTCCACGCCGATCTACGAACTTGCCAAGGCCCTGCCGTATCTCAACGACGGCTTCGACGTGGTCATCGGCTCGCGCGACCTGGCCGAGTCGGTCATCTCCAAGCGCCAGCCGGGGTATCGCCACGGCCTGGGGCTGATAATGCGCGGCCTGCGGCGGATGCTGATGCTGCGGGACATCAAGGACACACAGTGCGGCTTCAAGCTTTTCAGCCGGCGTGCGGCGAAGGCGATTTTTCCTCGCGTGCGCGAGCGTGGCTTCGCGTTCGACTGCGAGGCGCTCCTGGTGGCCCGGCAGATGGGCTGCCGGATCAAGGAAATCGGCGTGCTGTGGTGCAACGACCCCGATAGCCGGGTGCGCCCGGTCCGCGACTCGCTGGGCATGCTCATCGCCCTGGCGAGGATCCACTGGCGGATCAGGCATGTGAAGCATCCGCAGAATTGCTAGCCCCCGCCCAGAATTCCCTGTAGCGACACGATCAAAGGTGGCAGGTCCTCTTTCACCGTGCGTCGGAGCAAGTCCAGATCAATAACATCGTAGCCGTGAACGAGACGGTTCCGCATGCCGATAATCTGAGGCCAGGGAATACCTGTGATTCTCTGCCGCGCCTCAGGCGAAACACGATTTGCCGCCTCTCCCACAATTTCCACCAGCCGTGTCAGCGCCAACTGAATCACGCGGTTTTGCCCCAAATCTTCCAGGCTCAAATCCCCCAACAACTCCGCCGCTTCGCGAGAGTGGCTGAGCATGTCCGTCAGGCTCACCCGGTCGTCATGCAGCGTCATACAACACCTCCGCTTCACCCAACACCCGGTCCCGGAAGAGCGGATTAAGCCCCCGGTACGTGTGTATTTCCGCCTTTCGCTCTAGGATTCGGCTTAATTCAATCTCCATTCCCGCCAGAGCGATCATCCCTACTCCGCAATCCGGATCGAACTCCACCAGTAGGTCCACATCGCTCTCTGGCGAGAAATCGTCCCGCACGACCGACCCGAAGACCGCCAGCCGGCGAATTCGGTTGCGGCGGCAGAATTGGTCAATCTTCTCTTTCGATATCGATATCTTGACGCTCATGCCTGCATCTCCAGAAAGCACAGATAGCGGCAAACGTGCTGAAAATCAAGACTAAACGGACAGGCCTGCCTGCTGCCCATGGCCGAAGGCCGCAGCCCAACAAAAGGGCCGCGACCGGTTGATCCGATCGCGGCCCTTGTTTGCTTTTTGTGCGACGCCGAACTTTTTCGGGCCTTGGCCTGTCGGCCTCAGGCCTGGGCGGGCATATCGAGCTTCTTGCTCTGGAGGCCTATGGCGGCCAGGATGATGTAGAGCACGAAGCCGACGATGAAAGCCGCCACCGGCGGGCAGGGCACCTTGTCGGCGATGTCTTTCATGCGTTCTATGCGCCCGATGAACGGGGCGGCGCCGACGGCGAAGCCGACGATCCAGGAGATCCATCCAGCCATGTTGAACCCGGCTCGCGGGCCGGGCCACTTGCGGCCGGCCAGGAGGTAGTCGGCCATCATGGCGCCGCAGACCGGGCCGAATGAAGCGCCGATGAGGGTGAACACGTCGGCAGCCTGGCCGGCCCAGCCGCTGATGGCCAGGGCGATGGCGACGGCGGTGCCAATGCCGCAGGAGATCAGCGGGTTGACCTTCGGCAGGGTGGTCTTGAAGCTGTTTGCGGCGATGAAGGCTGAGAAGCAGGCAGCCGGGAAAGCCGCGATGGCCAGCAGGTACATGAACACTACCCCGACCTTGGAACCCATGATCGCGCCCATCATCTCAGTGGGATTGAGGCCCTTGAGGCCGGTCGGATACATTCCGTAGGCGCCGGCGACGATCAGCAGGGCCAGTCCGCCGGCGAAGATGGTGGAAAGCGCCACACCGAAGAGCCCACCGAGCTGGACATCCTTGCCGTTGCGGTTGTTCATGGCGATGTCAACGCCCGCTGCCCCGGCCGTCGCGAAGAAGCCGACGACGTAAGCGATCATCAGGGCGAAGATGGCGAACGTCGACAGCGGCGAGGCCGCCCCGGCCGCCTGGGCCGAGGTCACCAGGGCGTTGGCGTCGAACTTGCCCAGCCCGCCGACCGTCGCGACGAAGAGCACTATCAGGATGACAAACGGGATCAGCGGCAGGAAGGTGGCCACGCGGGCGACGTACTTGATGCCCTTGAGGCCCATGAATGCCCCGAGGATGGCCCACAAGGCCGCCACGATCATGTGCGGCACCGAATTCATCGCGTCAGCGGCCTTCTCGAAAAAGGGCATGACCAGCAGCAAAGCGGAGAAGTACGCGTTGACGGCGAGCCATCCGAACTGGAGCACGCCCATCAGGAAGCCCGGCATCAGGAACCCGCCCTGCACGCCGTAGGTGCTCGTGCCGACGATGTACAGCGGCAGGCCCGTCTTCATGCCCATCAAGCCCGGCACGAGGTAGAACAGGAAGTGGCAGATCAGTGCCGCCGCGACGAGGGCCAGAATCGCCGTGCCCAGGCCGTGGGCCAGAAAGCCGCCGGGCGCCGCGCTGCTACCGAAGGGAACCTGCTGCCAGAAAACAAACCACAGCATGATGCCCGCGTACGTCTGGGCCGTGCTCTTGTACCACGGCACCCTGGCAGTCATCGGCAGGGGCTTGGCTGACGCGACATAATCCGGCAAGTTCGAAGCCATGCGTGTTCTCCTTAATTCAGGGCTTCCTACTACGACTGGTCGCTTGGCCAGTCGCTCCTGCGCCACCGCTACCGGCTTGGCGCCGCGCGGCGGCAAGCCATAACACGATCCTGAACCGCGCCCAGGCCGCTGCGGAACCGCCAATTCACGTGCAAAACTCTTGCGATGTGCGGTTCGCCAACCGATCCGACGCGAACAGTCAGGCCAACGGGTGCCGGCCGGACTTGAAACAATCTACCAGAGGTCCATAACGTTCCGCAAGTCCCTATCCGGGCAAATCATCCGGCGAATTGTCGATTTCCCAGCCGGCGGCCTTCTTGACCAAGGCCGTCCAATAGCGAAATCGTCTTCCCATTCTACTGCGATTGGGTACTCTGTATGCCCATGCAAGCGATTATATACGAGGTCAATCCGGTGGGCTGGGCAACGTGCAAGTGGCTTCGGTACTTCTGGCCCGGATGCCTGCTTTCGCGGCTTGCGGGCCTGAGCCTCCGGCACGTCGAGCCGCCGAGCCTTCCCGCCGACGACTGGGTCCGCGTTCGGACCCTTATGGCAGGCATCTGCGGGACGGACCTGTCGCTGCTGGCCCAGAAGCAGCCGCCGAACTCGCTGCTCCAGGCGTTCAGTTCCATGCCGATGGTCCTCGGGCACGAGGCGCTCGGCGAGGTCGTCGAGGTCGGCCCGGCGGTCGATCGCACCTGGCTGGGTCGCCGCGTATGCGTCGATCCGACGCTTGCCTGTGAGGCCCGGGGCATCGCTCCGCCATGCCCGCGCTGCATGGAGGGGCTCTACGGCGCCTGCCAGAACTTCGGGGCTTCTGGCCTGGGGCGCTCGAAGCTGCCTCCGGGCACGAGCATCGGCTACAACAGCCGGACCGGAGGGGCGTTCGCGGAAAACTTCGTCGCCCACGTCAGCCAGCTCGTCGCCGTTCCCGAAGGCGTGCCCGACGAACAGGCCGTACTTACCGACCCGGTGGCGTGCAGCCTGCACGCGGTGCTACGCCTGGACCTGTCCCGCGTACGCAACCTGCTTATCTACGGCACCGGCGTGCTGGGCCTGGGGGCGGTGGCGGCGCTGCGGGCCGTCGGCTATGCCGGCCGGATCGACACGCTCGACATCTGCGCGTACCTCGGGGCGCTGGCGGGGGCTTTCGGGGCCGACGAGATGCTCCATCTTCCTGGCGACAGCCGCGAGCGGTTCGAGATTATCGCCCGGCGCACGGGCGGCACCGTGCAGCGAGCCCGGTTCGGCAACTACATGCTCTCCGGCGGCTACGATGCTGTGATAGACTGCGTGGGCTCGAAGCGGTCCATAACCGAATCGCTCAAGTGGACCACCAGCCGCGGGCAGATGGTTATGCTGGCCACCGGTCACGGACGAGGCGTGGACCTCACGCCGATCTGGTTCACCGAACTGACTGTTCTTGGTACCTACGGCCGGCAGATTGAGAACTGGCAGGGCAGGCGGATTGGAACGTACCAACTCGTGCATGAGTTGATGGCCGTGGGAAAGCTGAACGTCTCGGCGATGCTGACGCACAAGTTCCCCCTGGCCGAGTACCGCAGGGCGCTGGAGACGGGCATGTACAAGTCCGCCCACAAGGCGGTGAAGGTGGCTTTTGACATGCGGTGAACGTGAGACAATGCCGAGCCGAATGTTCAATACTCAATGCTCAATGTTCAATGAAGAGCTCCTTGTAGCAGTAGGTTGGAGAGTCCGGATGAGCGGTAAGAACGCGTGAAACGGCTGATGCCAGTTGAACATTTGAGATTGAACATTGAATTGAGCATTGAACATTGAGCATTGGACATTCGACAGGCACCATATAAGGAAGGCACGAATAATGGCTAAGACCGTCATGAAGAAGGCAAAGCCAGTGTGTTCGGTCGGTGTGGTTATGGGCAGTGACAGCGACCTGCCAGTCATGCAGCGGTGCCTGGAGACTCTGGAGTCGTTTGGCATCGGCTACGAGGTGCGGATAATCTCCGCCCATCGGACGCCGGAGATCGCCCACGAGTACGCCGTGACGGCGGCGGCAAGGGGCCTGAAGGTGCTGATAGCCGCGGCTGGAATGAGTGCGGCCCTTGGCGGGGTGTTGGCGGCCGGGACCACGTTGCCCGTTATCGGCGTGCCGATGGCCAGCGGGCCGCTTGCGGGCATGGACGCCGCCATTAGCACCATGCAGATGCCGCCCGGCGTGCCGGTCGCCTGCATGGCAATCGACAAGGCCGGGGCGACCAACGCCGGCATATTCGCCGCCCAGATTCTCGCCGTCGCCGACAAGTCCGTCGCGGCAAGGCTGGTGGAGTTCAAGAAAGACCAGGCCCGCAAGGTCGTAGATCAAGACCAAGCGCTGAAACCTAAGGCGTGATTATGCTCTTGCCCTTGCCGCCCGAAGGAGATACGGTCGGGTTTGCCGACTCCTCGGCCTGGCCGTCAGCCGCTGCGCCATCGGGATTGGGGTCCAGCTTCTCGCCGCCCTTGGCGGAGTTTGCGCTTATCACGCAGGTGTTGGTGTTGTAATACCAGCTGGATGTGGAGTTGCGGGGTGGGGTGGTTTCTGTGCCGAATAGAACGGTCCCAGCCGTCCCGGCCGACGTGATGAACGGGTTTGTCGGCCAGTCCACCATGTACGGACCGCACGTGCCGTTGGGAGTGATCTTGCCGTCTGGGTTGGTCCGCCCGGTCAGGCGGGCCTGGAAGTTGGTCTTGTCCAGGTTGCCATCGGCGTCGAGGTGTGGCCCGTTTCCCCCATGGTGGACCTTGTAGACAAGTATTTGCCGGCGCATCATCTGGATGTCCGTTTCGATGGCCGATTCGCGGGCGTCATCCTGCGCGTTGACGATGTGCGGCACGATCATGGCCGCGAGAATCGCCAGCAGCATGATGACGATCATTATCTCAATCAGTGTAAACCCGTGTTGGCGGTTTGTCATATTGGCGATCCCCTTATGTCCTGTCACTCAACGCCTGGAATCGATTTTCGTCATATCCGAATAGTGAACCGCTTTCCGTTGGCTGTCAGTTCCACTTCGTACTGGCCGATTTTCACTACTAGGGCGCCTTGTATGGTCTGGCCTTCCCTGTATAGTCCACCGTTGATCAGCGCCACGTTTCCGCCGGGGCCCCGCATTATCGCGGTGACGCGAAGTTTCGAGGGGTCCAGATTGTCCGAAGGCTCCGGCGCGGGTTTGGCTGGCGCGGTCGTGGCCGGTGGGGCGGCTGGCGCGGCGCTGGGCGGGGCCGAGGGCGGCTCGCCTGGCTGGGCTGGGTCAGTTGCGGGCGGGGTCGCCGAATCGCCCTGTTGCGGCCTGGCCGGAGATGGTTGACCGGTTTCGTCAGCCTGCGGCCCGGCCTTGGCCAGGCCCGCGGACTCGTCGGCCCGCTCATTCTGCCGGGCCTCCTGGAGCTTTCGCATCGCCGCCGTGAAGGCGTCCTTGACATTGCTCGCGACGATGCCGCCCTTGGTGCCGCCCTTTGCTGCGGCATTGTCACGGGCCTGGCTGTCAGTATTGTGCCCGTTGAGCGACGGGTCGGGCGCGGATCGCTCAGCCGCCGCTTGCATCTGCGCTGGCGTCATGGGCTTTTCTACATCTTGCATCGACTCACCGGATGCGCTTGCCGGACCTACCTGCCCGGTGGACCGGCCCCAGAAATACCAGGCGGCGAAACACGCCGTCGCCACCAGTGCGAGCATCAGCAGCCTGGACGTCGGACGCCGCGGGCGGCGAGGTTCTTCAACCGTCGGCCTTGCGGGCGGGGGGACGTCGTCACCCTCAGGCATCATGACCGTCAGGTTGTTGAAGTAAGGCGAAGAGTTGCGGAGCTTGTCGCTCTCGGAACGCTTGAGCGCCTCGTTTATCAGGCTCATCAGCCTGCCTCCTTAAGCTCGTTAAGCGCTAGCTGTACTATCCCGCGGTCTATCGTCGCGGTCCTGTAGACGTATCCGGCCAGCAGGGCCTTGTCGCTTATGGCGTTTATCATTCGCGGCGTGCCATTGGAGTACCTGAATATCTCGCGAACCGCGCCGTAATCGAAACGAACCGCGTTTTGGTCGCTGTCGTCCTGCCCCGCTATCTTCAAGCGGTGGCGGATATACCCGGCCGTGTCCTCCGCGGACATCGTCTTGAGGTGATAACGGACGGTTATCCGCTGGGCCAACTGCCGCAGGGCGGGGTTGTTCAGCGTCGTGCGCAGCTCCGGCTGGCCTACAAGGACGATCTGCAACAGCTTCTGACGCTCCGTCTCGAGGTTGCTCAGAAGGCGGACCATCTCCAGGCCCTGGATCGTCATGTCCTGGGCCTCGTCGATTATCAGCACCGCGTCCTGCCCGTAAGAATTGATCCGCAGCAGGAACTCGTTGAGCAACTGGAGATACCCCAGGCGGTCCTTGCGATTGGTGTGGATGCCGAACTCGTCGACGATCGCGCGGATCATCTGCGTTTCGGTCAGCATCGGGTTTAGGATAAGGGCGGTCTGGCAGGTGTCGCCCAGTTCCTTGAGCAGCGCTCGGCAGAGTGTGGTCTTGCCCGCTCCGACCTCGCCGGTCAGGCAGATGAACCCCTTGCGTTGGCGTATTCCGTAGAGCAGGTGGTTCATCGCCTCGCGATGCTGCTCCGTCAGGTACAGGTATCGCGGATCTGGTGTGATGGTGAAAGGCTCTTCCTGAAGCCGGTAGTAATCCCTGTACATGGTCCTATACCTTGCCTCTGCGGCATTGTGTGCCGGTCCCTGCTCCTTTCCAAAAGCGGCAGATGCCGCCGAACACCCGGCACCGGGTTAGCTCCATCATTCATTCGGCAGCCGGGAGGGTGTACTTAATCAACAAACCGGCAAAAACCACACCCCTCTGTCCAGTTTGACCGGCGGGGAAGAATCGTTTGCGCGCAGAAAAAGCCACACTCGGATTCGCCCGACGATATAATGAATCGTAGCTTTCCAGGGAAGTCCCAATGGGCGGCCGGCCAGCAACGAAAGCTCCGGCCAGATGGGACGCACTGGAGGCATTGGATAACATGCGGCGAATTATAGGATTAGCTTTGCTGATTGGCGTATTCCTGGGCGGTTACCACCTTGGCCGGCAAAAGGACAGCCCGGACATCGTCGGCTATGCGCGCCAGGCGGTGGTGGCTGTGGCGACCGTCGCCGGCGACATAGCCGAGTCATTCTCCACCAAAAACGCCGACCGCGGCGACCAGACCGACCGCACCAGCCGTAGCGTAACACGCGCCGATAACCGCGCTGGTGTCGATCCCGCCGGCGACACGCGAGCCTATGTCAATCAGTACTACGCCCCCGGGCCCTCGCGCTACGCCCTGGCCGAGGACCAGCCGACGCCGTCCCAGGCGGATGCCCCGGCCGCCGCCCAGACGACAGCCCAGCCGGGCGTCGACTGGGTCGCCCGCGTCTGGCAGTCTCTCCAGCAGCCCAAACAAGAGAAATGAAGCATTGATTCACGCTCCCGCCCGGGATGTGTTGTTTGCAGTTGTTTGCATAAGACCATCAACCCCGCCAACGGAAGCCCCACATCCGATTCGACCTGAAAGTGTTATCCTGCCTTCGGGCCCCTTTCCCTCAGCCGGTCGTCATGCGTCGGCAGCCTAGCGCTATCGCCCGCGAGCTGATGGAAGTCCTTGCCAGAACTTCTTACAGAAAGACAGAAAGGCTTCACATAATAGCTTGCATACCTGTTCGTGTAGTATTACCATGCCTCCTATCTTATATCTTTGAAAGGAAACGAATATGCCACGGCCGAAGCTATCCAACATTCCTATTGAGACATTGAAGAAGGAACTAGATCGCCGCATTGCCAGGGTTGAGGCACTCAAGGCCCAGCGCGACAAGCTGGACCGGGAGATAGCGAAACTAGAAGGGTTGGCGGTGCAAACTGTCAGTAAGCCGGGTCCCAAGCCGGGCCGCAAGCCGGGTCCGAAGCCGGGCCGCAAACGCGGCCCCAAGCCCGGCCGAAAGCCCAGGGCCGCCCGCGGCGGCGCCAAGCCGCTGGGACAGTACGTTCGTCAGGTTCTTGCCGGTGCGCCGGGCGGAATGAACATTGCCGCCATAGAAAAGGCCGTCATCGTCGCTGGTTATCAGACCAGGGCCGAGTCGATCTACAATCCCATCCTGAAGGTCATTCGCAAGGGCGGGTACAAGAAGGTCTCGCGCGGCGTGTACGCATTGAAGTCCGCGCTGACCGCCGCGAAGCCGGCAAAGAAGGCCGCGAAGAAGGCCCCCGCGCCCGCCAAGGCCAAGGGTGCTCGCAAACGCAAGAAATACGATCAGACAGCCGAGCAGTTCGTCCTCGGTCTCGTCAAGGACAAGGGCGATTCCTCGTCTGACATCAACAAGGCGTGGAAGGCTGCGGGCAGGACCGGCCGGGCCGACAACACGCTCAATAAGATGCTCAAGGCCGGCAAGCTCAAGAGGCAGAAGATCGTGGGAACAAAGGGCAGCATGTACACCGTTGCCTGAGCCGAGTCGCCGCCGCGAGCGGCCACGGGCTCTCCCATAGCCAAACGTTGCCACCAAGCGGGCGGATGTCACTATCCGCCCGTTGGCATGCGCAATTGCACTTGCTGTGTGCTCATGTTCATCGGGTGTCGAACGGCATGTGGCTATTCGTCTTCGGGGCCTGTCGAGCACTTCCGGGAAACGCTCCAGCGGGCGATCGGGTTCTGTCAGGCGTTGTTTCCTTGTGCTTGGGCTTGTTCGGTGGGGCGCCTGGCGCCGGCTTTTCGGGCGACGAGGCGGACCGGGGCGTGGTAGGGGTTCTCGTGCGGTCGTTCGGCGGCGAACAAGCACATGCCGCCCCAGCCCGCGCGGCAAGTTTCGCCCATGTCGCAGCCGGTGGATCGGCCCTGGGGTTGCATCGGGCGGACGCGGCGGCTGTAGGAGAACGCCCCCGGGCTTCGCCATATTTCGGCGAGCGTCTGGGTGTGCAGGTTGCCCTCGATGAACCGCTCGTCGGCGAGCGCCTGGCATCCCCTTACGTTGCCGGCGCTGTCGATGCCCACTCCGCGCAGTCCGGCCTGGCAGCCGATGTCGTTGGTCGCGTAGATGCTCATTTTGCCTTCGGCGCATTTTTCGGCGATGAATCGTGCTACCTCGGGCATCCGCCGGGGGCTAAGCGCTGGGTCCGACGGCGCGGCTTGGCTTGCCGCGGGCGCAGCGAACTGAATCTGCCAGAGTCCCACTCCCAGGCCCGCCAGCATGTCGTACATGGCGGGCAGGTCGCCGGCGTTGGATTCCAGCAGGCTCGTCACCACACCGACCGGGAACCCCTCGGCCCGTAGGCTGCCCACCAGGTCACAGGCGCGCCGGAACGAGCCCGGCACGCCCCTGATGCTTTCGTGGCTGGCTTTCATGCCGTCAATGGCCACGCCGATGTTCGCCGGGCGGGCGCGGCGAAGCTGGTCGATCAGCTTCCGGCCGGACAGCAGGCCGTTGGTGATGACGTTCACCCGGACCTTGCCGTCGCCCAGCCGCCGGGCTATCCTGTCCCAGCCCTCGTACAGGAAGGCCTCCCCGCCGATAAGCGTAACCTGCCGGCAGCCCTGCTCGATAAGTTGCTCAGCCACTCGCAGGCATTCGTGCAAGGTCAACTCGCCCAGGGCGCTTGTGGCGCCGGGGGATTCGCAATTCAAGCACCGCATGTTGCAGCGCAGGGTCAGTTCCCAGACGCATTGCTCGATTTTGTATGGAAACTCGCTCATTGCGTACATGCTCCCAGGCGAAATGCCTCTAGAACAGAATTGTTTCCGGCCCTCTCGACGCGTCGTTCCGTCGCCCGGCAAGCCGCGCCCCGCCGTGGGCGGGCACATGAGTTGCAAACCGCCAGTAGATCTTAGTACTCTCCGGCCGATTTTGCCAAGAGGAATTGATGAATGAATTTGCCGGAGCACTTGCGGGGCGAGGAATCGGGGCTGGCGGGATCATTCCTCGCCGGCTGGTCTGCGGCGGAGGCGTTTGGTGTCGGAACGGGTGCGTTTGGTTTCGAGGCGTTTGGTTCGCGATGCGGCGGTGGGGGCGGTGGGCTTGCGGCATTTTGGTGGGCGGGCGGCCTGGCGGATGAGCTCGACGAGCCGCTCGATAGCGGCCTGGCGGTTGGCGGCCTGCGAGCGGGATTCGCGGGAGTCGAGGATCAGCTCTCCGTCGTCGGTCATGCGGGCGCCCGCGAGTTTGCCCAGGCGGGCCTTGACGGGCTCGGAAAGGCTTGGCGAGTTTCGCACGTCGAACCTCAACTGCACGGCCGTGGCGACCTTGTTGACGTGCTGGCCGCCGGGGCCGCCGGCGCGGATGAAGGACATGTGGATTTCGCTCTCGCCTATCGAGATGGATTGAGTTATCTGGATCATTCTTCCCAAGGCTCACAGGACCCATGCCATAGGACCTACAAGACCTGTAGGACTCATAGGTCTCATAAGTCCCATAGGACCTATTCCATGGGAGCATCTTTTACGTTTCAGCCTCCAACCCCCCGAAGCGGCGTTTTCTTCCCGCGTAGTCGCGCAGTGCCTTGTGGAGCTCTTCTTCGGTGAAGTCAGGCCAGTAGAGGTCGGTGACGTAGAACTCGGCGTATGACAGTTGCCAGAGCAGGAAGTTGCTGATTCTCAGTTCGCCGGAGGTTCGGATGAGCAGGTCCGGGTCGGGCACGCCGTGGGTGTCCAGCGACCGGGAGATGAGGTCCTCGTCGACGTCGTCGGGGGCGAGCTTGCCCTGTGCGACGGATCGTGCGATGTTGCGGATGGCGTCGGTCATCTCGACGCGGGCGGCGTAGTTCAGGGCCAGGCACAGGTACATGCCCGTGCAGGCGGCGGTGGCTTCGGTGGAGGAGTCGATCTCGCGGAGCACGCCGTCGGGCAGGCCCGTGCGCCGGCCTATGTGGCGGAAGCGGATGTTATGCTCCGACATCGTCTGGCGCTCGCGGGCGAGGTAGCGGGCGTAGAGGCTCATCAGGGCCGCGACTTCCTCAGCCGGGCGGTGCCAGTTCTCGATGGAGAAACTGTAGAGCGTAAGCGCGTCGAGCCCGATGTGGGCGGCCTCGGTCACGATTCTTCGGACGACCTCGGCCCCGGCAGCGTGCCCGGCTGTGCGAGGCAGGCCGCGCTGACGGGCCCATCGCCCGTTGCCGTCGAGGATGATGGCGACCGACCGCGGGATGTGCTCGACGCTCAACCCGAGCCTCGCGTGTGCGGCGGCGGTGGTTTGGGGCGTAACGCGGCTCATTCCTTGAAGCCCCGGACCTGCGTGTTGTGGACGATTGTGGCCTCGCGGTCCGCCCCGACGCCGATGAATCCCACGGGCCTGCCGATGAGGCCCTCGACGGCCTGGACGTACTCGCGGGCCTCGATGGGCAGATCCTCGAATCGTCGGGCGTCGGATATCTCCTGCTTCCAGCCCGGCAGGGTTTCGTAGACGCACTCGACGCCCTGAAGGGCCGTGGCGTCGAAGTCCAGCACGGCCTCTCCGGCGACGCGGTAGCCGGTGCATATTTTCAGTTCGTCGAATCCGCTGAGCACATCCAGCAGCGCCAGGGCCAGTTCGTTGGCGCCGGAGAGGTCCGCGGCGTACTTGACGGCGAATGCGTCGAACCATCCGCAGCGTCTGGGCCGGCCCGTGGTGGTGCCGTATTCGTGCCCCCGCTCGCGGATGCGGCAGCCGGAGGCGTTGTCCTGCTCGGTGGGCATAGGCCCGGCGCCGACCCGCGTGGTGTAGGCCTTGACGAGCCCCACGACTCGCCCGACCGCCGACGGCGGCACGCCGGCGCCGGCGGGCACGCCGCAGGCCGTCACGGACGAGCTTGTTACGAACGGGTACGTGCCGTGATCGACATCCAGCAGGCTGCCCTGTCCGCCCTCGAAGAGGATCGGCTCGCGGACGGCGATGGCTCGGCGGAGCCTGGCGCCGGTGTTGGCGACCATGCCGGCAAGCTTTCGCCCGTAGTCGCAAAACTCCTGGACGATGGCTTCGACGTCCATCGGCTCGCTGGAGTAAAGGGCGGCGAAGGTGCGGTTCTTGATGTCGGCGATGCGGCGGATCTTCTCGCCCAGTTCGGCCTCATTCAGCAGATCGGCCACGCGGATGGCGGTCGATCGGCGGGCCTTGTCGGCGTAGCACGGGCCTATGCCGCGGGCGGTGGTGCCGATCTTGCCCTCGCCGAGGGAGCCTTCCGAGCCCGTGTCCTCGATTTTGTGCCACGGCATGACGACCTGGGCGGCGGCGCTTATCAGGAGGTTGCCGGGTCCGACGCTGACGCCGCGTTGCCGGAGGTGCTCGATCTCCTGCCAGGCGATGGTCGGGTCGAAGACCACGCCGTTGCCGATGACGTTCAGGACCTCCGGGCGGAGGATGCCGCAGGGGATCAGGTGCAGGGCGTACTTCTCGCCGCCGACGTGGACGGTGTGACCCGCGTTGGCGCCGCCGCAGAAGCGGACGACGTACTTGCAGACGCCCGAAAGGGCGTCAACCACCTTGCCTTTGCCCTCATCGCCCCACTGAAGGCCCACAACCGTGACGTTGACGTTCTGTGTGTCCATTACGCTACCATGAAAGGGGAGAAACTCCGCGGTCAACACAACCTGCTAAGGATAGCCCAAGCGGCGGGGCTGTCAAGTGGTTGGATTAAAACAGCCGGGAGCGCAGGGGCTCTCGCCAGGCCGCAAGCGACCGCCGCCGGTAAAGGATCCATTGGCAGACAAGGACCAAATGACAAGCACCAAAATCCAAACAAGGACCAAGAAGATAAACAGCAAATCTCAAACAGGACAAAGAACCCCGGCGCCTTAAACCCCTAGGCCTTGCCGGGAGAGGTTTTTGACAGCCCGAAGGCCCGGGTCAGGGCGTCGCGGTTTGCCGAAGCCCTCTGGGCTGAGACACCATTGATGGGCGTCCTGTCTTTTCTTTGTTTCTTGTTTGGAATCTGCCTGCCGGCAGGTTTGCTGTTTTGCTGTTTGGTCCTTGTTTGTTCCTTGGTGCTTGCAACTTGGTCCTTGCCTAGAAGCGGCATCCCGCAGAGGTTTGTTGCACGCAACTTTGGATTTTGGCCACCCGTGCCGGCCCCGGCCGGGCGGCAAAAAAACTTGCTCGCGAAAAGGTGAAATTGACTTTGTTCGCCCAGAGCGACTTGTATACAATACAGGCGTCGAATAATCATCTCTGCTTCAAGGAGTCGATCTTGGAAGCACCGCGCAGCAAGGCGATGTTGTTAGGTTTGGGCCTGGACAATTATGACGGGCATACCCGCGTCACCCGCGGCGAGAACTTCCACCTGCTTGGCGGGTCGCAGGAGACCCACGAGGTCATGCAGGACAAGTGCATCAGGTTTAACGAGAAGCTCCAGGCACGCGGCAAACACATGGGTGAGTTGGTGCGCCAGGAGTTTCTGGACATCGCGGCCGAGTGCGAGATGGCCGTCGCCACGCCGCGTCCCAGGCAGCCTTGAAACGGCCCCGGAAAAACATTTTTTTTGACTTGTCAGAAAACGCCAGAAGCTGCAAAATATTGGTTGGCATATCGCATCGTCAGTAGTGGACAGGAGGTCCGGCAACACACCCAAGCGTTCCTGGGAGGGAACCTGGTTGTGCATATGGAGGCGGAGTATGCGTGCATTTCGTCCGAGCCGGTTTGCGCCCGCGGAAGAATACGACGAGGATAACCAGCGGATCAAGGCCGCCAATCTCGAGCGCTACGTCAAGCGCGCCGAGAAGGGCACACCCCTCTTTGAAAGGGTGCGTTCAATGGCCGACATCAGGCGGGCTATCGATTTTTTCATGCGGGACTGAGCTAGCAGGGCAGTGAACAAACTGTCTGTGCGCGTCCGGGCGTTTGCGGGTCCCCGGCCAGCCGCTGGACCGGTAGCGTTTTGGCCCGCCAAAGAGGCTGCGAACGCTCAGGTCGCAGTCTGGCGCCAAGGCGCAAACTCTTATTGCGGACTCGCTTCGGCACTGTCCTTCCCCCGTTTCCCGCTCGTTTTTTCGTTCCTGCCGATTCTTGTTATTGACAAGTGGGTCCGCCTCCCGTAATAAGTTTCGAGCATAACGTATGCGCAGTGGCGGTCCTTGTCTCTCAGGCCACAGGGGTCGGATGGGCCGGATCGCCAAGGCGGCAGGAAAGGATGAATCCAATGGATTTCACCAAAACCTTGTCGGGGCGAATGATTCCGCGGGCCATTCTGGCCGGCCTGTGCCTGGCTGGCGTCGCTGCTGGCGGACAGGAGCCAAACGCCCCGGCCCCCGCGGCAAACTGGCTGGAGGCCCTCGGTTCCCGCGAGTCCCTGACCGACGGCTTTGGTGGGGCAGCCCAGCCGCTCGAGGACCGGGGCATTCACTGGTGCCTGGCCGCGACGCAGGTCTACCAACTCAACCTCCACGGCGGCCAGGCCACGCACCGCCGGGCGGGGCGGTACGAAGGCAGCTACGACCTCGACCTCGAGTTCGACCTGGAGAAACTCGCCGCTCTTCGCGGCGGCAAGTTCTTCATGGGAGTCGAGGGAAGTTGGTCCGACGGGTTGGACGCATCGTCGATCGGCAGCCTTTTCGGCGTCAATGACGCCGCCGCCGGTGACGAGGCCGTCATGCTCAGCGAAGCATGGTACGAGCAGAGTTGGCTCGACGGGCGGATGTTGCTGCGCGTCGGCAAGGTGGACCTGACGGGCACGGTGCTGTGCCACAACTGCCCCGTGGCCTTCGACGGCAGCATGTATGCCAACAACGAGACTGCCCAATTCCTCGATGGCGCCCTGGTAAACAACCCGACGATCCCGTTCCCGGACAATGGACTGGGCATGATGCTGCACACGGAGCCTCTGGAGGGGTTCTACATGTCGGCCGGCGTGGCCGACGCCCAGGGCGACGCCCGCGAAACCGGCTTCCGCACGGCCTTCCACGGGCCGGACAACTTCTTCGGGATATTCGAGACGGGCGTCGTTCCGCGTCTGGGCGGGATGGACGGCGCCTACCGCGCGGGCTTCTGGTACGATCCCCAGCCGAAGGACCGGCTGACACATGGAGTAAAGCGCGACGACATGGGCCTGTACGTCTCCTGCGACCAGATGGTCTACAAGGAGGTAAAGGACGACCCGAACGACAGCCAGGGCCTGGGCCTCTTCACTCGTTGGGGCTATGCCCATAGCGACGTGGCGGAGATCACGCACTTCTGGTCGGCGGGCGGGCAATACCAGGGCCTTCTGCCCGGCCGGGACAACGACGTACTTGGCGTTGGTGTCGCCCAGGGCCTGCTTAGCGATTATGCCTCTCCGGCCGGGCGGGAAACCAACGAGACGGCCATCGAGGCCTACTATAACGCGAGGGTCTGCCCCTGGCTGAACATCACGGGCGACGTGCAGTACATCATCCATCCCGGCGCCAATTCTGGCGAGGACGACGCCGTGGTAATTGGCGCACGCGCGCAGATGAGTTTTTGATGGCCGATAGGGCCGGCATTACCGCACTGTCCAGGAGAGCCCCACTCAATTTGGCTTGGTTCGGGACCGGGATTGTAGTATTACGATATTTTGAGAACGTAATATTCTCAGAGAAGAGGAGAGCAACGATGCACATGGCTGACGCACTGATTTCGCCCGCGGTCGGCGGGACGATGTGGGCTGTTGCCGGCGGGCTGATCGGCTACAGCGCCCGGAAGATGCGGCACTGCCTCGACAGCAGCCGAGTTCCGCTGATGGGGGTGTTGGGCGCGTTCGTGTTCGCCGCCCAAATGGTGAACTTCTCCATTCCGGGCACCGGTTCCAGCGGGCACCTGGGCGGCGGGCTGTTGCTGGCGATCATGCTGGGTCCGCCAGCGGCGTTTATAACCATCGCATCCATCCTCACCGTGCAGGCGATGTTCTTCGCCGATGGCGGCCTGCTCGCGCTGGGATGCAACATCGTCAACATGGGCCTGATGCCATGCTTTATCGCGTATCCGCTGTTGTACCTGCCCCTGGTGGGCAAGAAGCCCACGCGGGGGCGCATCGCCCTGGCGGCGACAGTGGCGGCGGTGGTGGGCCTGCAACTCGGGGCACTGGGCGTGGTTTTCGAGACAACGATGTCGGGCATTTCCGATTTGCCGATCGGCAAGTTCATGCTCCTGATGCAGCCGATCCATTTGGCGATCGGCCTGGTCGAGGGGCTGGTCACGACGGCGGTGGTGACCTTCATTTGGCAGGCCCGGCCGGAGGTGCTCGACCTTGCCGATTCTGTCGGCGGCGGGCGGCCCTTGGACCGGGGGCGGCTGCGCGGCGTCGTAATCTCTCTGCTTATCGCGGCCGGCGTCACCGGCGGGTTTGTAAGTTGGTTTGCCTCAACTGCCCCCGATGGCCTGGAGTGGTCTGTCGCCATGACGGCGGGCAAGGAAGAATTGGCGGCATCGGGCGACGGGGTGCATAGCGCCCTGAGGCACGTTCAAGAGCGGACGGCGATCCTGCCCGACTATGATTTTGCCGGGAAGCAAGAGCCGTCATCACAGCAGGCGGCGGGGCCTGGGGATTCACCCGGAACGGGCAAAGGACAATGGTGCGCCCCCAGCGCCGGTTCGACCGTGTCTGGGCTTGTCGGTGGAGGCATAACGCTGCTGCTGGCTCTGCTGGCGGGCTGGGCGCTGCGGCGCCGGGCGACGTCGGCTGCGGCGTCGTAGGCGTTTTGCCAAGAAGCCAGGAAGCCGGAAAGCCAGGAAGCGTCGAAAGGGCCTCGGGCATGGCCGACATTTACAGCAAAGCGGCCGACATCGGCTGGCTTGACCGCCAGACGATCCTGACGCTGGGGCCGGTCGCAATCTCGGGCGGCTGGGTGTCGTTCGCGTCGATCCTGGTAAGGTTCGTGCTGACGGTGGCCGCTACTTTGGCGCTGGTGGCCGGCACGGGCATACACGGCGTCTGTCGCGGCCTGGAG
>CAZSBS010000002.1:0-26209 GCA_964605095.1 uncultured Planctomycetaceae bacterium
TGGCTCGTCCTCGGCGACGGCCGACCTGCTACACAAAAACTTAAACTGCTCTAATAACCGCACCCGCCCGTCGCGGCGAACCAACGCCGGCGGGCGGATGCGTTCAGCCGCCTGCTGGGCGACGCCCTATTCGTCGGTGCTGATGTACTTGAACAGCCCGCCGTTGGACCGGGCGATCGCCTTGAGGACCTTCAAGGCCGACTCGTCGGTCGAGTGCAGCAGCACTGTTTGAATGTAAACCTTCGGGGCCTTGTTGTTATCAGCCAGCCATTGCAGAACCGCCTCGTTGCCGCCGAGCGTCCGACCATCGGCGGTGCGGTACCGGCTGCCGCCGGCCAGCCCGCTGAAGTCGCCGTCGCTGACGAGGTATATCAGCTTGCTCTCGTTGGCCGGCCGGGTTGCAAGAACCGCGAAGGCCCGTTGCAGGGCCACCAGGGCGGTCGTCGTGCCGCGGGCCTCCGTGTCGCGGAGGAACTCCGCCGCCGCCAGCTTGTTCTCCAGGGCGGCGGTGACGAGCCCGCGCCTCGGGCCCTCGATCGTCAGCCCGTCGCCGAACAGCACGACATGGAACTTCTGCCTGGGCCTCAGCCGGCTGATCGACCGGATCATCTCGCCCTTGACCTCCTCGAAGGTCTTGGCCATCGAGCCGCTACGGTCGACGATGTATACGACGTTCCTCGCCCCGCCGCCTTTGTCCACGCCCGGAACCAGTCCGTAGAATCCGCCTCCTGGGTGGTCGCCGTCTTGCAGATCTCTACCAGTGGCCGAATGGCCCACTCCCGTCTCGACGAGCTCAACCACGCTGTCGCTGGGTCCGGGGCTGATAACCATGTCGCGCCACGGAGCAGCCTTGACAGGCTGCGGCCTCGGCGCGGGGGCCTGGCTGCTGCCGGCGACTTCCTTGAAGTTTCCCAGTTCCCCGACAGGCGGCGGATCCCAAACGGGGCCAGACCTTTCCACCTTCGGGGTCGGCGGCCTGCTGATCATCACGATGAACAGCATTATCAGGAAGACCCCCACGTGCATTATCGCGCTGATGACCCACGGCATGCCCGTACCGATGGCCGCCAGTGCGACCGGGCTGGCCTCTTCCGACTCGTCCTTCACGGCGATCTCGACGGGGCGGGCATCGGCGTAGGGCGGGACGTTGGGATGGGGTAACCGCCCCAGAAGGGACGGAACCTTGGCCCAGCCCCGGCAGTTGGAACAGCGGACCTTGCCGCCCGGCTCGGCCTCGACCTTCAGCATCTTGCCGCATTTGTCGCATCTAAAGTTCAGTGTCATGGCTGCGTACTCCTGTTTCTCGGTTCTCAAAGGACAGTCCGCGATGACTCCCACGCATCATGCCGCCCGGCCTGGCCTCTCAGGGAGGCGCGCGGTCGGGCATGGCTGCGTCAAAACAGCAACCGAGGCGCCGCGCGCGGCGGCGCGGAAGCCCGACGGAGCCATACCGGCTACCGCGCGCGGACTTTGCCCGGCAGCGGACCAGACAGGTAATGACCTCGGCCCCCGGGGCAATCGCACCTCGTCTCGATCTGACGTTTCGTTCCGCCATGCTCAGACCTCCGCAGGTTGGCTGGTCAACCGCCGAGAACGGATCTGGCGTCGCGGACGCGGTGCGGGCGCGGACCTTTCGGGCAGAAGCGCCCACATGGCGTCGGGGCGGTGCGGGGCTCAGCAAGCGCGGGGCCAACTACTGCCCGGGCGACGCTTCCGATCGGCGGGTTTCCAAGCATATTCAACCAAAAGCAACCAAAAGACAAAAAACGCACAAACAGCCTAAATGGAAAACCGCACACAACTGGCATGACGGGCCTGGGCAAGCCTCGCGGCCACCCGAGGTGAGCCCGCTTGGGCAGGCCTGAAGGCCCGCCCGGAGAGCTACTTCTTCCGATGCGACCTACTTAACCGGCAGCCCGCAAGAAACAGGCCGCCAGAATGTGTCAGTCATATCCAGTTTCATACTAGACATGAGGCCGAGTCCAGACAAGGGTGGTTATTGTAAGAAATGCAGAAAAATCCTTCAGAGAGCCGGCTGGGCCGGCGGAACGGGCCTCTGGGGGACTCTGGAGACGCCAGGTGCGAGGTTATTGCGGATCTGCCCGCCGCAGGCAGGATTGGCATGAGACTCGCCGCGGCGGGCCAAAGCAAGTGCCGCAAGAAAGGTCGCTCACCCCGCCAGGAAGTTTCGGCGCAAAAAAACGGCCAGTCCGGAAAACCTCTGGATCCGGCATTCTCGGCGGACCCACAAGCGTTCCGAACGGCCTTCCCTCGACAAATCTCCGCTTCTCCGCTTGCTTCTGTGCCACACTACATCATCGGCAAAGAGCGATGAGCCATTGGCCAACAGGTTGCCTGAGCATTGCTTCCCGACTTGGCCAAGACGACTCCCGAGCTGAGCAACTCGTAATCGTCGCTTTAATATCCTATCCTAACATTCAAGATAAGTCAACCGTTTTTCTGATGGATTGCTCGTTTACCGGCTGGATTATGCCGCGGTCGGTGATAAGGGCGGTGATAAGCTCCGCCGGCGTAACGTCGAATGCCGGGTTGTATATCCGCACGCCAGCCGGCGCGGTAGCCCGGCCGAAGCCGTTGGCGATCTCCGCCCCGTCGCGCTGTTCGATGGGAATCCGTTCGCCACAGTGTACGCTCAGGTCAAACGTGCTGTACGGCGCCGCCACGTAGAACGGTATGCCGTGCCGCCTGGCCGCAATGGCCAGGCCATAAGTGCCGATCTTGTTGGCAGCGTCGCCGTTGGCGGCGATCCGGTCGGCCCCGGTGATGACCATCTGCACGCGGCCCTCCCGCATGACCTGGGCGGCCATGCTGTCGCAGATCACCACCGTCTCAATGCCGGCCTGCATGAGTTCCCATGCCGTCAGGCGGGAGCCCTGCAGGAGCGGGCGGGTCTCATCGCAATAGACGCAGAACCGGTGGCCTTCCGCGTGCGCGGCGTACAGGCCCGCCGTGGCCGTGCCTATTCCGGCCGTGGCAAGCGCGCCGGCGTTGCAGTGCGTGAGCACCCCGGTGCATCGGCGGACAAGCTCTACGGCATACTGGCCAATGCGGGCACACATCCGCTCGTCCTCAGCCTGGATGCCGCGGGCCTCATCGAGCAGTTCTTCCCGCGCGGCCGGGACTGCCAGGCCGGCAGCGAGGGCCTTCTCGGCCCTTGCCATTATCCGTCCGACGGCCCAGGCCAGATTCACCGCGGTCGGGCGGGAAGAGTTCAGGTAATCACCTGATGCCCTGAGGTCCCCCAGGAAGCCCTCGCCCTCGCCGGCTAACTGGGCGGCGACTACCATGCCGTACCCGGCCGCCACGCCGATGGCCGGGGCGCCGCGGACAACCAGCCGGCTGATGGCGCCCCAAACGCTTTGGACATCGCGGCAGTCCAGGAACGCCGTTTCGATCGGCAGCCTGGTCTGATCCAGAAGGCGAAGGAATCCGTCGCCGGCCTGGCCGAGCCACTCAAGGACTTTCACCGGCGGCTTGATCGACGTGGTTGAAAAGCTGTCGTTTTCCATGTCCGGCACAATATCACACCTGCGGGACTCCCTGCAAGCGAGTCCCGCCAAGCAACGGGGGCAAAACGGGATATGTGAAACTGCTCACACTGGCGGCTCTTTTGGCCGATATAGGATGCTATACTTGAGCGCAGGAGAGCCCTCCGCGAATTCGGTCGGCCTTATGGCCTCAAGTGCCCGGCAGGGCTATCCCCTCAAACTCCAAGGAAGGAGCCGAGGATGCTGGTGCTTTCCAGACAACGCGATGAGACAATAATGATTGGCGATGATATCGAGATAACCATCGTCGACATCCGAGGCGAGAAGGTTCGGCTCGGCATAAACGCCCCACCCCACGTGCCCGTCCACCGCAAGGAAGTCTACGAGGCTATCAAGCGGGAAAAACAAGCGCAGGCATCCGGCACCGACGGTACTGTGGGGAAAGTCGACAGCTTGGCAAATCGCAAGCATCACCCATCGCCATAGGCCGGTCCAGGGCCCCCGCCGCACCCCAAGTCGTCGGCGGCAAGGCCGGGCGGCAATGCGGCCTCTGACAACCACCATCGCGGACAATCTTGGCAAAACCCCGGACCGGCCGCGTTTTGTGCGCCTTGGCCGGGCGGCCTCAGGCCAGGCTCGGCTCCAAGGCACCCGCGCAGACTCCTTCCAGGGTTGGGATGCTCAGTGCCGAGGCAAGGGCCTCGACGCAGGCGGGATCGAACCCGGCCGGGCTGCAACGCCGCAACTCCCGCAAGGCCATCACCGGCGAGACCGCCTGGCGATGCGGACGGTCGTGGGTCATCGCGTCGTAGGCGTCCGCCACGGCCAGGATCCGCCCCCCCAGCGGGATGCAGTCGCCCTTGAGCCCGTCGGGATAGCCGGTGCCGTTGAGCTTCTCGTGGTGCGCCCGGATTGCCGGAAGGATGCCGCCAAGTATCTCCAGCGGTTTGAGCACGTCATGGGAGATCATGCTGTGGGTCTGGACGCAGCGGAAGTCCTCCACGCCGAACCGCGAGTGGCTCAGCATGACCGATTCCGGCACCGCAAGCAGGCCGATGTCGTGCAGCTCGCCTGCCAGGACCATCTGCTCGCACTGCGACTCGGGCAGGCCGAGCTGCCTGGCGATCATGCCCGCCAGCCGCCCGACATTCTGGCTGTGGCCCGCCCAGTAGCGGTCCCGGCCCTCAACAACCTTGACGATCCGACCAAGAACCTCGATGTAGTGCCTCTCGGCCGCGCTGGCGCTGTGCCGGACCGAATTGGACTGAATCCCCAGCTTGCTTACAGCCCGCTGGACCTGAATGACCATCCCAACACCAACGCCCACCATCAGCGTCACCAGCAGAATCGTGGGAATCGCAAACCCCGCCTGGCCTATCGCGTAGGACGCAACGGCGATGGCAATCACTGACAATGTCGCAAATCTAGCCACAACATAAGCTTCTGAAACAGGCATCGCAGTCTTCGACACTATGGCGGTCCTCCATCGAGCCAAGGTAAGCACCCACGCCTCGAATAACTTACGATACCGCAACCGCCGCGGGCAAAAATGCGACATGGAAAACCGGAACCCGATAATGCCTCAGTTACGGCAAAAGAGAGAACCGTAAACATTGAGCAGGCCCGCTTGTAGTGGCCCCGTGAGGGGCTTCCCCAAAGGGGTCCGTTGGACTTGAAGAATCGCCTTACGGACGCCACTACGAACCCCCCGTAACTGAGGCATTACGACACCGCGAACCGCCAGCCACGGGAAGTTTACTTTTCCAGGCTCCCGGCTACCGTATCTCGAAGAACCGCCGCACGATGTCGCGGTATTCCGGCGGGATGGTGTTGGCACGCATGGCCTCGGTGGCGCGGGCGCGGGCGTTGGACCAGGCATCGTCGAAGGGCACGAATTGCGGCACCGTCGGGGCCACTTTCGGGGCGGGCGATGCGTTGGCGTCGGCGATGGCGGCGTAAGCGGGGTTATAGACCAACGTGCGGGCCGGCAGGGGTTTGTTCGCCGCGTTGGCATCAATCGTGTTGGCGTCGATAGTCGGCGCCGGCGAAACGGTGTGACCGTTGCCAGCGACTTGGGCGGTGTTCGCCCCGCCCTGTCCGTCGCCGCCGCCTTCGTCCAGCCCGGCGGGCAGACCCACGGCCCGGAGAATCGCCCGGGCGATTGCGGCGGCCTGGGCATCCTCGGCATCAGCCACAGCGTTTTGGAGTTCGGCCAGGCGGCGGTCAAGTTGCTGGTCCTTCGCGGCCGCCGCGGCCGCGGCAAGCAGGCGACGACGCAAGGCCGGGTCGCGCTCGACTTGCTCGGCCAGCCTTTGCAGCGCGTCGACGAGTTGGCGCTTTTCTTGAGGATTAAGCATGCGGGCGCGGACGCGGATGTCTTCGAAGGATTCTGCCGACGCTCGGGCTGAGCCGGGCGGCGAGATCACCGCCAGCACCGTGCAAAGCGCCGCCGCCAGCACCAGGGCGCCCACCGTCGCGCGCGTGCGCCGCCAGAGCCCGCGGCGCGGAAGCTCCGCCTGGGCCGCCACCGCGACTGCCTGGCCGAATACCCACCGGGCCACTTGCCCGTCGGTCCCGCCGCCGGAGGCGTGGCCCGGCCCCTGGATGCCGCCGGCCAGCGCCTCAGCCAGTTCCGCGGCCGTGGTCAGCCGCTCGGCCAGACCGAAGCGAATATCGTGATAAAGCGCTGCCTGCCCCAGCGGGATACCTCTCAGGGCCGCGCCCACAGCCGCGGCAAGAGCACCCAGCGGCACCAGCACGATCGGCAGCAGCAGTCGCCCCTGCGGCACCGCCCGCCCCGCCAGCACCACCATCGCGCCTACGACCGCGACGCCGCACGCCGTCGCCGCCACGGTCCACGCCTCGCGCCCGTCCAACCGGGCCGCTCGCCGAATCGCCGGCCAGCGCAGCACCGCCGCCCCGGCCAGAATCGGCAGCAGGGCAATCGCCGTCCCCAGCACCGGATGCACCCGCCCCGCCAGCACGCCCACCTGCGCCGCCGTCACAGCCAGGCCCGCCGCCACGGCCCCCACCGCCGCCGCCTCGGCTGCGCGAACCGCCAGGAGCCTCCGCGCCGCGCCGCGCAGAACCGCCAGCACCACGGATCGATTGTCTTGCGGCTCGCTCATGGCTTGGGGCTCGTCCATTGCTCTTATCGACACCCATTTTACCGCGCGCGGGCCCGCGGGGCAGGAATAGTTTCGGTGCAAGAGCACCGTCAATGCACTAGCTGCCGGTTATCGCCTCGATGAGGACCCGCGTCAGGGCGTCGTCGGAAAGAGCGACGGGGTTATAGCGCATGGAGCTGGCCTTCTTGGCAAGGGCGACCATCTCGGACGCGCGGTCAATGGTTACGCCGAAGTTGCTCAGCGGCGGTATGCCGATGGCGGCAGCCAGGTCGGCGACGAACCGCACGCCGGCGTCGATGGCGGCGCGGTCGCCAAGCCGAGGCCGGCCCGTCAGCAGCCGCCCCACAGCCGCGTAGCGGGCCAGCACAGGATGGTGCGGGTCCGCAGCCCGCAGCGCGCGGACGTTGGCAGCCATCACGCCGGGCAGCAGCGCGGCGCAGATCGCCCCGTGCGGCGCGTGGAAGTTGGCGCCCATCGGCGCGGCGAATCCATGCACGGCCCCCAGGCCGGCGTTGGTCAGCGTTATGCCGCTCAGCAGCGCCGCAAGGGCCATGTCCTCGCGCGCGGGGAGGTCCGAGCCCTTTTTCACAGCCCTTTCGAGCGAGCGGGCGGCGCGCGGGATTCCCTCGGCCGCAAGGGCGTCGGTGATCGGCTGGGCGCCGGTCGAGGTGCAGGACTCGATGAGTTGGCAAAGCGCGTCCATGCCCGAGCAGGCCGTCACAACCGGCGGAACGCCGAGGCCGAGCTTAGGGTCCACCACGGCCACGCGGGCAAGCAGTCCCTCGCCGCGAATGGACGCCTTGAAGTTCCGCTCGGGGCAGGCGATGACGGCGTTTTTGGTGGCTTCCGCGCCGGTGCCGGAAGTGGTCGGCACGGCGATCCACGGCGCGGACGGGCGCTGGACCTTGCGGCCCTTGCCGACGATCTCCATGTAATCCAGGGCGGACCCGCCGTTGGTCATCAGCGCGGCGACTGCCTTGGCGCAGTCGATGGCGCTGCCGCCGCCGAGGCCGACGACGATATCGCACCGCGCCTGGCGGGCGGTTTCCAGCGCGGCGTCCACGTCATCAACGGTCGGCTCGCGGCCCTGGACGAAGATCGCGCAGTTGACGCCATGCTCGACCAGTTCCCGCGTGACCGCGTCGGTCGCCCCGCCGGTGCCTGCCGGCTCGGCGTTGGTGACCACCAAGGCCACGCCGCCCATGCCGGAGGCGATCGGCCCCAGCCGCTCGACGGCCCCGCTGCCGAAGACGATCCGCCCCACACCGACAAGCTCGAAGACGCGCCCGGCGCCACTATCGCTCGCGGCGGTCATTCCTGGGCATCTCCGAAGAATACGCTGCTGTGCTTGACGCCCTGGCGGGGCTGGGCCATCAAGTCGGCGACGCCCTGCTTCCATCGGAGATAGTGCTCGGTCTGCTGGTGAGCCTTGAAGTCCTCGGGCGTCCTGTAGACCTCGTAGAGCAGAAACCTGTTGGGGTCGTCCACGCATCGCGACACGTCGAACCGCACGTTGCCGGGCTCCTTGCGGGTATTGCGGGCGTTGTCGAGCGTAGCCTCGATGAACTGCCCGACCAGCGGCTCCTTCACGAACACCGTTACACTGACGACGTACATGGCGTTTCCTTTCCGCGGCAGGCGGCAACAGCGCAAGCTTTGCCCACTGCCCGGCGGCATGGCAACTGTCCATTGTTGCGGACAGGCGGGTGGATTTCCAGCCCTTTGGCAGGGATGCAGGGGATGCAGGGGAAAGAAGAAGAAAAAGAAGGTCAATCTGTGGAACATCTGCTGCTGCTTCTTCCCCTGCATCCCATGCATCCCTGCTAATCTTCAGACACCCCGGACGTGCGGCTTCAAGCCTGCGTGGGTTTATCGTCCAGAGCGGGGTTGCCATTCGCGACGTGGTTGGAAAGCAGGCGGGTGGTCTTCTTGAGGATCTTGATGACCAGCCAGGCCGCCGTCACGGCGGCGCAGGCGATGAGCCACTCCTTGTCAAAGTGGAACTGCCTGGGAGGGTGAAGTTGCCTGAGAATGATGTAGTCGCGGATGTGCGTCAGCACGGTGAAGCTCACCACGATTGACATGACCGAGTCGTGCTCGCGCCGCAGGACCATCCGCCAGTCGCCGCGGCGGTCGGGCGGAACCCACAGCCGCGGGCTCGGCAGAACGCACGGCACGCGAGCGGCGTAATCGCGATACTCCCGGCCAAACTCGCGGAGCAGAAAAGCCTCCTCGACCAGGATTATCGGCAGGTAGACGGCGGCGAACAGCAGCGTGTTGATGACGACCAGTTCCCAGCTCTGCCAAAGCAGCGTTATGCCCGTCAGCACCAGGTAGTTGCCGATGTACAACGGGTTTCGCACGATGGAGTAAAGCCCGGTGCAGTTGAGCAACGAGGCCTTCTGGGCGGTGGTGTTTCGCCCGCTGGTGCCCTTGGGGACATAGGCGATAGTCATCGCGCGAATGGCCTGGCCCGCCAGAGCGACGACCAGACAACCGATCTCCCATGCCTCGTCGGCGCGGTGGCTTCCCCACGGGCGGGCAAGGTGGCGGACCTCCAGCGCGAACAGCGGCAATAGCAGCAGGAACGTATAGCTGCGCCAAGCAAACAGCACGCCGCCGGCTTGGCGGAGAGTATTTCTCAACATCATCGGCGAATTCTCTTCCAGGCGCCGCATTCATACGGCCAAGCCGCATCTAAGCGCCGCCGGCATTATGCCAGTCTCAACATGAAGGCATCCTGAAACATCGCCCCGCTTATGGCTTCCATTTCTTGAGCAGGTCGCCGAATGGGTTGTTGCGGTCCACCGGCGGCTGGTCCTGCCTGCCGCGGCCGGGCTGGGGACGCTGCTGCCGCGGCTTAGGCTGAGATTGCGACGGCGGGTTGGGTTTTCGCTCGGGCGGGGCCTTTTGACCGGTGCGATCGGTTTGACCGGCGCGCTGGGCGCCGGCCTGCGGATCGGTTCGCATCGACAGGGCGATCCGGCGACGCGGCAGATCGACCTCCATCACCGTCACCGTGACCTTCTGATTCACCTTGACCACGTCGGATGGTTTTTCGATGTAACGGTCGGCAAGCTGGCTGATATGCACCAGCCCATCCTGGTGGACGCCGATGTCCACGAACGCGCCGAAGGCCGTCACGTTGGTGACTATGCCCGCCAGCCGCATGCCCGGCTTGACGTGGGCGATTTCGCTTACACCCTCGGCGAAACTGAATGCCTCGAAGCCCCCGCGCGGGTCGCGACCGGGTTTGGCAAGCTCAGCCAGGATGTCCGTCAGCGTCGGCATGCCGACGGTATCGGTGACGTACTTCGTAAGGTCGATGCGAACCCGCAACTCCGGCGAGCGGACCATCTCCGCCACTGAGCAGGCGAGGTCGGCGGCCATCTTCTCGACCACGCCGTAGCTTTCCGGATGCACGGCCGAGGCGTCCAGCGGGTTCTCGGCGTCGCGGATGCGGAGGAATCCAGCGGCCTGCTCGAACGTCTTTGGCCCCATGCCGGCAACCTTGAGCAGCTCGCGCCGGCTGGCGAACGCACCGTGCTCGTCGCGGTATGAGACGAAGTTGCCCGCCAGCCGCTCCGACAAGCCCGAGACGTAGCTAAGAAGCTGCTTGCTGGCGGTGTTCACCTCCACGCCGACGGCGTTGACGCAGCTTGCCACCACGTCGTCCAGCGATTGCTTGAGGGCCTTTGGGTCCACGTCGTGCTGGTACTGGCCGACGCCGATGGCCTTGGGGTCGATCTTCACAAGCTCGGCCAGAGGGTCCATCAGCCTCCGGCCGATCGACACGGCGCCGCGGACCGTCAGGTCGTGGTCCGGGAACTCCTCGCGTGCCACCTGCGACGCCGAGTAAACCGACGCGCCAGACTCGTTAGCCATGATGACCGGGACCTTTCGCCCGAAGTCGATCGCGCGGCAGAACGCCTCTGCTTCGCGCCCGCCCGTGCCGTTGCCGACGGCGATGGCCTCGATGTCGAACTGCCCGACCAAGGCCTTGAGCATAGCTTCGGCCTCGGCTGTGCGATTGGCGGGCGCCAGCGGGAAGATTGTCGTGTTGTGCAGAAGCTTGCCCTGGCGGTCGAGGCAGACGACCTTGCAGCCCGTGCGCAGGCCGGGATCGACGCCAAGGACGGCCTTTTGCCCAAGCGGCGAGGCCAGCAGCAGCTCGCGCAGGTTGTCGGCGAATACGGCGATGGCCTCGTCGTCGGCTCGCTTCTTGCTGGACAAGCGGACCTCGGTTTCCATCGAAAGCGACAGCAGGCGCTTGTAGCAGTCGTCGCAGGCG
The DNA here is from genome assembly GCA_964605095.1 of uncultured Planctomycetaceae bacterium. Lineage (GTDB taxonomy): Bacteria > Planctomycetota > Phycisphaerae > SM23-33 > SM23-33 > JAUWQU01. Next base: position 10,929 of record CAZSBS010000002.1, read on the forward strand.
GCGGCCACTTCGCCCGCGGCGGGCGCGGAGCCCTTGACGAAACGGCGTTTGAGCAGCCCGATGGCGAGGGCCTCGTCCGGCATGGCATGGAAGGTGAGGAAGCCTTCCTTGGCCCCGCGGCGGATGGCCAACACGCGGTGCGACGGGGCCTTGGCAAGCGGCTCGGACCAGTCGAAGTAGTCCTTGTACTTGGCCGCCTCGGCGTCCTCGGCCTTGCCGGGCATCACCTTGGAAACCAGCATCGCCTGCTCCTGGAAGATCCGCCGCATCTCGCCGCGGGCGTCGGCGTCCTCGTTGATCCACTCGGCAATGATATCCCGCGCCCCAGCCAGTGCTTCGGCTGCGGCGGGAACTTCCTTCGCGGCGTCGACGTACTTGCCGGCCTCGCCTGCGCAGTCGAAGTCGCCCTGCTCGAAAACAATCTTCGCCAGCGGCTCGAGGCCGCGCTCCTTGGCGATCATGGCGCGCGTGCGCCGCTTCGGGCGAAACGGCAGATAAATGTCCTCAAGGACGCTCATCGTCCCGGCCAAAAGCACCTTTGACCTGAGCTCGTCGGTGAGTTTGTTTTGCTCCTGGAGGCTCTTCAGGATGGCTGCGCGGCGCTTGTCCAGTTCGCGGAGCTGCTCGAGCCGGTCTCGCACGCCGATGACGGCGACCTCGTCGAGCCCGCCAGTGACCTCCTTGCGGTAGCGGGCGATGAACGGCACGGTCGAGCCGCCGTCGAGCAGTTCGGCCACGCTGCGGACCTGGCGGGCGGCAACGCCCAGCTCGGCGGTGATCGTGGCGACGTGGGTATCGGACACGGCAATAGCGTCTGCGGCTGAGTCGGTCATGGTTCCTGCAAGTCCTTTCGCACGAACGAGTGTGAATCCTTTTGCTTCCCGGCGGCGCGGATAAGCACCACCCAGTCCTTGCCCGCATCGCCGGGCGGCCTGCCGAGCGACGGCTCGCCGGGGCCGGCAAGCTTTTCCACCGAGCCGCGAAGAAGCTCGCCGCCCGTTCGCGGGTTGTACCACGCGGCCGTGTAATTCCCCGCCGGGAGCTTGATCGTCGTCGCCTCGCCGTTGGGGAGGTAGACGGCATAGGCCTTGCCCTCGGCGGCGAAGCAGTAGTCGTCTTTCGCGCCGGTCAGGCCGTCGTCGGCCTTCATCGTCCAGAACGGCAGGTGCTTGTGGAAGAACTCCAGCGCGAACCGTGTCTGGTCCCACATGGCATCCCGGCTGCGCCAGTCCTCGCAGGTCAGGTCGTTGTTGGGGTACTTGTAGCCGAAGTACCATTCGCAGCCCGCCCCGCCGGCCATAAGGTTGCCCCAAAGGGCCCAGCGACGGACGGAGTCGTGCGCTGGATCGTCCTTGTCCGGCAGCACGCCGGCGTTGGCCGGGCCGATTTCGTCGAGCGAGACGAACCACTTCCGGCCTTCCGCGGCCGAGCGGGACACCCACTTTAGCGTCTCGTCGTGCGTGGCCTTCATGTTGCCCATCTGGAGCGACGGGCCGTCAAAGTCCGCAAAGTCCAGCAGCGGCCCGTACACTGCCTCGTACTTGCCGGGGAACGTGTGAACCACAATGGGGTGCCTGGCCGCGTCGAGACGGCGGATGTAAGCCGCGAAGGCCTTGCGCTGCGCGTCGGTGTTGGTGTTTTCCTCGCCCAGGTTCCACGTGACGGCCAGGTGATGGCCGAAACGGGCGATCAGTTCGCGGTAGTAAAGCCTTCGCTGCGGCCCAAGTTCGCCGGCGTCGAGGCCTTGGTCGTTTTCTGTCTCCTGCGTGACCACGTGCATCATCAGGCCGAGGCGGTCCATGTGCGAAAAGACGACTTCCCACTGGTCGAGCTTGCTGCAATCGAAACGCTGCCGCTCAGTGGGCGTGGTCCATGGCCAGGTGTCTTTGCCGTCGCCGCCGTCAAGGTTGTAGGTCAGGAAGTAAACGCTGTTCATACCCTTGGAGGCCAGGTAGTTCAGCCCGCCGATGAGACCCTTGCCCTTGCCGCCGCGCCACGTCGGGTCGCCGGCTCGCCAGTCATCCAGGTGCGGCTTGTACGAGTGCAGGTTCCTTGATGCGTCGGCCTCCGTCGGGCGTTTGGCGTCGCCCTTCTTGCCGGTGTGCCACGTGCCGTCAAAATCCGCGTAACCGAGCAGGTTCTCCGGGCTGTCGGCGCCGCCCTTGATGAAGTATTCCCCGCTGCCGGCGAATCGCGGGTAATGGCTGTTTGCGTCGTGACGGAGGAAACCCCTCGCCCGCAAGTCCGTGGCGCTGTTTTCCGACGGGCCTATGGTCAACTCGCCCGTCGCCCCGTCAAACCCGGCCGCTCTGCCTGCGCCGGCGGCGGCGGCGATGGCAACGCCCGGGCCGGTGCGGAACGACACAACGTACGACCACCGCCCCGGGGTCTCTGGCACGAAGTGTACTCGCCACTTGTTGCCCACGGCTGAGCCCGTCTCACCGGCCTTGCCGTCGGCGGCGTAGTACCCGCAGACGACCACCTTCCGCTGGCCCCGCGTGAACGTGACCGCCATGTGGTAGTCCGTGAACGGATTCGGCGTGGCATCCTCGCCCGAGGCCGGGCCGTCAAACGTGACGGTCACGGCACGGAACTGCTTGAGCTCGCCCGAGACCGCCACTGCCGCCGCCGGGGCGAGGCCCGCGGCAAAACCCGCCACGAAAACAGCCGCCGCAACTGCCGCCCGCTTGGGGACCCTTAGGGCCGACACCCACTTGCCTCCGGTGCGCATAGGTTGTCTCCTGCCAGGGAAAAATCGCCGTGTCACCGGCGACGAAAGCCTAGTCCTTGTGGAATAATTTGAGTTGGGGCGGGTTCGCTGTGTTCTTGAGGACCTTGACCTGTCCGTAGGTGTACACCTTAATGTTGCCCTCGGCCATGATGAAGCCGCCTCGCCCCAGCCGCTCCTTGGCCTCTTTGTCATAGCTGGGGGCATGCCCGACGGGCCACTTCGAGGGATCCGACACCATGTCCTCGGCAATCGCCGGCTCCAGACCCGCATTGGCCAGGCTGACCGAACTGCAATGGCCGACGAGGAATGTCATGCCCAGGTCGGTGATCTGCATGACCGTCGTCACGTCGTCGCCGCCCGAGGCGACGGGGTCGGTCAACGTGTTGTTGAACCCGTAGCTGCACATTACCTGGGAACTCGGGTTGAAGTGGAGCGTGTCGCTGACGCACCTGTAAAGGGTCGGAGTGCGGATGCCCAATGGGTAGATCTTGTTGCACCACCAGCGCCGGGTGGAGTTCGCCCCCGGCAGCAGGTCAGCCCGGTCAATGTTTGCGTTGGACCAGTTCGTCTTGTCGTTCTTCGGCAGTTGATCCTTGTTGTCGCCGCAGTAGGCGACGACCGCCTTGCTGATCGTATAGAGGTTGGCGTTGCAGGTCTTCTCCTGGGCCAGAGAGTACGCCGCACTTACCGACGGGAAGAGCATGGTAATCAGAATCGCGATGATGCTGACCACGACCAGCAGTTCCACCAACGTGAAAGCCCGAGCACGATGATTCATGCGTGCCTCCTGGAAAAAACCAGCTTGGGGTTTCGCCGCGGGCACCAGCCCGCATCCAGACTATATCATACCAAACCGGATGCGGCAGGTCCAGTGCCCGATGCCGTTTGCCCCAATGCCGTTGCGAAACCCCCAGGCGACCCATGGCGGATATGCCCTGACGGGCATGTCGGCGGAGGCCGCGGGAGATCAGGCGACGATCTTCTTGACGCGAACCTGTATGAACTTCTGGCGATGGCCGATACGACGGCGATAGTCCTTGCGGCGGCGGAACTGGCTGATGAAAACCTTCTGGCCCTTGACCAGCGGGTCGACGATCTCAGCCAGGACCTTCGCTCCGGCAACCACCGGGGTGCCAACGCTCACGTCGCCATCGCCGCTGACCAGCAGGACGCGGTCAAACTCGATCTCGGTCTGGTCCTCGGCCAGGTCGCGCAGGTCAACCTCGAGGACATCGCCCTCCTGAACCTGAAACTGCTGGCCGCTATCTTCAATCACTGCGTACACGTCGCTTCTCCTTGCTGGTTTCTCTCACCCGAGAGAGACAAGCGCCTCATTATCGAAAACTCCCGGCCCCTGTCAAGCTATTATGTCCGGCTGAACCTAAATTAACGCGGTCAACCGTGGGCCAAGGGCCAGGCACCAACTGGCAAGGAAGCACTAAATCACAAGCACCAAGGCCCACGCAAGAACCAAATCTCAAGAAGAAAAACTCCAAACAAGAGTTCCCTTTGATCGCAGAACCACAATTCATTCGTTTGCCGGTGGGCGGGACTGGTGCCGGCTCCAAGCGTCTGCTTTCCAGAACGACCCTGAGGTCAATATTCAACTGGACCTCTTTGTTTGGAGCTTCTTCTGTTTAGCCGTTTGGGCCTTGCTTGGTCCTTGTTTTTTTCCGAATCCTCCCCACGTTGCCCATCATGGCGGCCGAGGCGATCGCACCACGATAGAACTGCTCCAGGTTATAGTGCTCGTTGGGGCTGTGCAGATTATCTTCCGGCAGGCCGAAGCCCATGAGCACCGCATCGAGGCCCAGCAATCGCTGGAACAGCTCTGTAATCGGCACCGACGCCCCGCAGCGAACCATGGCCGGGGCGGGTCCGAAGGCCTCGGCCAGGGCCGCCTTGCCCGCCTCCATGGCCGACGACCGCGTATTTATCATCACCGGGCGGGCACCCGCGTTGAGTTTCACTTCGGCCCGGATGCCCGGCGGGGTGTGCTCGGACACGTACTGCCGGAAGTCCTCCACTACTTTTGCGGGGTCCTGGTTGGGCACCAGCCGCATGGAGATCTTCACCGACGCCTCGGCCGGAATTATGGTCTTGGAGCCAACGCCGGTATACCCGCCGACGATGCCGTTGGCATCAAGCGTCGGCCTGGCCCAGCGCCGCTCCAGCACGCTGAAGCCCGCCTCCCCGCCGCCAAGCACATCGACGCCCAGGCTGCGGGCATACCCGGCCTGGTCGAACGACAAGGCATCCCACCGACTGCGCTCGGCTTCGGTCAGCGGCAGGACGTCGTCATAAAACCCCGGCAGCGTCACCCGCCCGGCGTTGTCGTGCATCCCGGCCACGAGTCGGGCCAAGGCGTTGATCGGGTTGGCAACCGCCCCGCCGTTTACGCCGCTGTGTATATCGGCCGAGGGACCCCGGAACGTGACCTCCACATACGCCAGGCCGCGGAGTGAGTACGTTATGCTCGGCAGGTTATCGGCAAAGAACGCCGAGTCGCTGATGACGGCGGCGTCGGCGGAGAGTTCCTCTGCGTGGGCAGCCAGGAACGGCTCCATGTCCGGCGAGCCGACCTCCTCCTCGCCCTCAAGTAGCACTTGCAGGTTCACCGGCACGCCCCCGCCGGCCTGCTGCCAGGCCTCAATGGCCATGATGTGGGCGTAAAGCTGGCCCTTGTCGTCGTCAGCGCCGCGGGCCCAGATCGCCCCGTCGCGGACGACCGGCTCGAACGGGGGGCTTTTCCACTGCTCAAGCGGGTCCGGCGGCTGAACGTCGTAATGCCCGTAGAGCAGCAGCGTGGGCGAGTCGTCGCCGACGTGCAGCGAGGCCAGGACGTTGGGCTGCCCGCCCGTAGCAACGGCGCGGGCCTGGAGCCCACACTCGCCCAGGCGGCGGACCAGCCAGTCGGCCGCCTGACGGCAGGCCTGTGGCTCGGTGTTGGCAACGCTGGGAAAACGCAGCAGCTCGAACAACTCACCCAGGTGTCGCTCGCGATTGTCACGCAGGAATTTGGTCACGGCTTCGGGAAGCATGGTTGGCTCGTCAAGTTTTCTGTCAGGGGTTTATTCACAGTTCCGAAAGTAAGGCATCAACTCATATCTCTCAGGTCCAGGTCTAATGATACCGGTGGGTTACCACAATTTCCACCACGCCTTGTGGGCGTCGTGTTTTTCGTCGGACTGCTCGGCCTGACCGGCGTCGGCGGCGACGGGCAGCATGGCCTGGAGTTCTCGCAAGCGGGTGTGGGCGAAGTTGGCGGGGTTGTTGCGAAAGGCCGCCAGGGACTGCTCTTTGCGGAAGGCCGATTCCGGCGGCATCTCCTCGGGGCCGTAGAACTTCAGCGCCTCGGCCAGGCATTGGGTGGCGCGGCGTGCGGCTGCCCGTGATTCCGTCGGCGTTTTGGCCTTGCCGACCTGGTCGGCATAGAGGAAGTAGAGCCCTACCCACTGGGCGAGATCGACTAGCTCGCTTGGCTGGTCGGCGGCGTGCTTGATCCACTCGACGTGAAACGTCCGCTGGGCCTTGCAGCTTCGACAGTGGGTTTGGACGCAAGCAGGCAACTCGTCGGTCGGCTCCCTGCCGGCGCACCTGGCAGCGCGGACGCCCAAGGGGCCTCGCCCGCAACGGGCACAAGGCGCCACGTCCAGGAAGAACTCCAGTTCCATCGGCGAATGTACGCGGAGCGGCTCGTCCATGTTTAATACCGGAGCCTGCCTTGGCGTCCGGGCCGCCCTTGCGGGCGGCGCCAGTCGCGCGGAAATGGGATCGAATGTCCTACTCGTTGCCGCCGGCTGCGTCACCTGCCGGCGCTGTCGCGGGGGGCGAAGATCCGCCGGAAGCATCTCCCGATCCGCTTTCAGCAGCCCCGGTTTTGGGCTGGTCGGCCTCCATCGCTTCCTTGATGCGCTTCATGGCGTCGCCCACGGTCGCGGCCTTTTCCATAATCGCGGCGTCGGCGTTCTGCTCGCCGACAGCGCTCGTGGAAATTTTGTCAGCCAGGTCCGTGGCCGCCTGGGCCTGCAACTTGGCCAGTTCCGCCAGTGCCGCGTAGACTTGGACCTGCGTATCCGATAACGAGATCAGCCACTTGTCATCGCTCTTCTTGAACGTCAACTTCGCGCCGGTGCGGTCCTTGACCTCCACCGTGTTGGGGTCGAGGAGCGTCACGACCAGCGTCTCGGCCGACATCTCAGTCAGCCTGGCCAGGAATGGTCCGCCATCGGGGCCGGGCGCCAGCATTTGAGCCATTGAGGCCGGCGGTTCCTTGCCCCAATTGGTCTTGACGGCCTTTTTCAGCGTATCCTCAGCCGTCGCCCGCGCAGCCAAGGCGGTGGCGGCGTCCTTGACCGTATCGGCGTCCTTGGACGCGGCATAAGTCGCTATGGCCTGCCACTGTCCGGTCTTGGCGGCGTCGATGATCTTGGCCATGTCGGCGCGCACGACCGCGGCGCTGGGGTTTTCCGCCTCGCCGCGCGTGCCGGCGACCGGGGCGGCGGCGGGCTTCGCGCCGGACAGACTGGCCTGGTCTGCCAGCAGGTCCGGGTCGGGGTTTACCTGCAAGTTCGTCGGCGGTGCGTCAATATCCGGATTGTACGGCGTGGCATTTTCCGGCGGCTGGTTCTTCTCGCAGCCAAACATCAGCCCCGCGACAAGCAAGACGCCCAGGATCCTCATTCCCATTGCCCAGTGCTTCATATTATCCAACTCCTTCAGGCCGGTATCGGCAGGTCTATCCGTGCCACAGGCTATCATGACGCCCGCGCCGAGTCCATCACGCAACCATGAAAAGCGCTATATCTCGTCGTCGTTTGGCCGGGGCATGGCCTCGCCAGGCCGGGCTATGCCGAGGACCCCCATCGCGTCCCGCTCCACCATGCTCCGCAGGGTCTCACGTGGAACCGATGGCAGATTCGTGCCCTGAGTCACCTCGTTCATGCGGTAAACGCTCTTGATCGCCTCGGCCGCCGTGCAGTACGGGAAATCGCTCCCGAAAAGCATCTTGTCCATCACGTTGAACTGGTGAGCCAGCACCAGCGCGTTGTACGCCTGCCAAGGCCGATGAACCAGTCCGGCTATGTCCCCGAAGACGCACGGGTGCTTGCCGATAAGCGCGATACCCTCCTCGATCCAGGGATGGCCTATCGAGGAGATCACGATCACCAAGTCCGGAAACTCCCGGGCGATCTCGTCCAGAAGCGACGGACGAGCGTATTCCATCCGCCCCTGGGCGGGAAAATGCGTGCTCTGGCAGAAGAATACCGGCGCGTGGCGACTCCGCGCGAGTTCGTAAATCACCATGGCCCGGCTATCGCACGGGTGGATGTTCTGAGTGGCTGGACTTATCGTCAGCCCGCGAAACTCCGAGCGCGACAGGCACCGCTGGGCCTCGTCGACCGCGGCAGCCTCCGCAGGGTCCACCGCCGCGATGCCGATCATCTTGGCGGGGTGTCGACCGACGTAGTCTGCCACGTAATCGTTGGGCACCGAGGCGCCGAGGTCCACGCTTCTAAAACCGAAGACAAGCGATTTGTCGACGCACTCAGCCGCCCGCGCGTGCTCGGCGGCGCCGGCGGCGACGTTGTCCTGCCCGCACTGGCGCCGGATGTACTCGCCCGCGCCCTTGCCGAGTTGGTCAATGTTCGCCCAAATGTGCGTGTGGCAGTCTACTATCATGTCCTCTTCCTGGCCGGATGCGCCGAAACGCGGGCCTGGCCCGATGTGCCGGCATTCTAAGCCCCGCCCAACCAATACGCAATGGTCTTGCGAGCGGGTCTTTCGAGTGACCTGCAAGCCAGCATCGGCTACGCCCCGGCAGCGTCCTCCGCCGGTTCCTCAAGCTCGCCGGTCACTTCCAGTTGCCCGCCCTCGCCTTTGCCCAGCAATTGGATCTTCTTTTCCGCACGATCGAGGATCTGCCGGCACTGTTTGACCAACTCCACGCCCTCGGCGTACTTGTCTATGGACTGCTCCAGAGGCACTTGCCCTTCCTCGATAGCAGACACTATCTGCTCCAAACGCGCCAGTGCCTGCTCGAAAGTCAGCTTTTCGTTGTCTTTGGCGTCTTTATTCATGCTCTTGCCTCATCTAAAATGTCATTTCTCCGCACTATTTAGCCCCTCAAACAGCGTCGGGCCACTCTCCAAACGCCTCTTGGCCGCTCCCGGCCGCGCCGGGCAAGCGCCTGGCTGCGTCTTCGGACACTCATTGGCGCTCCTGGCCGCATCTTCGGCATCACTTGCCACCCGGCTGCGGAGCTTGCCATCCGCCAGTTCAGTCTCGATCATCTCCCCGGAGATCGCCGACGACGACGCGCGGAGAATCCCGCCAGCCTGCGACCGCGTCACGCTGAAGCCGCGCCGAAGTACGCTGCGGTAACTCATGGCGTCAAGTTGCCTGGCCGCCCCATCCACCTGCTGGCGAGCCAGCCTGACCCGATTGACCGGGCTGGCCGACGCCAGCCTGCCCGCGATGCCACCCAGAGCCTCGCCGGCCCGCTTGCTCCGCCCGCCCAACGCCCATCGAAGCCGGGAAAGCAAGCCGTCAACCTTTGCCGCACCGCGGTCACACTGCCGGGCCGGGTGCAGCACCGCGAGCCTGGCTGCCGCCGGCTCAGTCGCCCGCCTCGCCTGTGCCACGCGGTGCCGGACGCCGCCCCGAAGCCGGTGAGCGAACTCGTCTACACGCTGCATCTGAGTCCGCACCCGCCCCATGGGGTCCCGGAAAACGGCACTGCGGCGAATGCTCTCCAGCGCCAGCCTGGCCTCGTCCAACCGCTGCCGCATCCGGCGCGTTGCCCGCGTCGCGGCCTCAGAGAGCCAAGCATGCACGGCCGAGGCGTCAGGCACGGCAAGCTCCGCCGCCGCGGTGGGCGTCGCGGCCCGGACGTCGGCAACCAGGTCGCAGATCGTGAAATCCACCTCGTGCCCCACCCCGCTTATGATCGGCGTGCCGGCGGCGAACACCGCGCGGGCGACGGCCTCTTCGTTGAACGCCCAAAGGTCCTCCAGGCTGCCGCCGCCACGCCCGACGATGATCGTGTCGATGCCCAACGCCGCCGCCGACGCGTCCATCAACCGGATGCACTCGGCGATCTGACAGGCCGCTCCTTCGCCCTGAACCAGTGTCGGCAGAAGATACACCCTCGCCGCGGGCCAACGTCGCCGCAGCGTCCGGCTGATGTCTCTCACCGCCGCGCCCGTCTGGCTCGTAATCACGCCCACCGCCCGCGGGAAACGCGGGATGGGCTTCTTGCACGCGGCGTCGAAGAGCCCCTCGGCCTGGAGCTTTTCCTTGAGCTGCCTGAAGGCCAGCTCGAGCGAGCCTGCCCCCACCGGCGTCATCCGCTCGACATAAAGCTGGAGCTGGCCGCGGGCGTCGTAGACGTCCACACGCCCCTCAACGACCACTTCCAGCCCGTCGGCGGGCGTGAACTTGAGCTTGCCCGCCGGGCCGCGAAACATCACCGCGTCGACGGCGCACTTGGCGTCCTTCAGGCGGAAGTACACGTGCCCGGAATCGTGGCACTTGACGTTGCTTAGCTCGCCCACGACGGTCACGCTGGCCCCCATGGCGTCGGCCAGCGCCTGCTTGACACGGGCAACCAGCAGCGACACGCTCATCGGCTGGGGAGCCGGCTGGCCGGCAGGGGAGGCTTTGTCGCCGCCGGCGACAATGTCCTCCGTAACGTCCCGCCCGACGTCGGGGCCCGTCCGCGGGCCCTTGGCCCTGGAGGGATCGAAGAAGTCAAACATGTCGTCACGCTTGGCTGCCATTGCGGAGCATTCTACCGGCCCGCCCCCACACATGGAAGCACGGGCCGGGCCGACCTTCAGCAGTGAGCGGGCGCCTCTCCTATTTGGTCAGGGCGTCCGCGGAGCCTGGGGCAGGCGAAGGTCCCGGCCGCGAAGAACGGTCCGGCAGTAGCGAATGGTTGCCGGCGGCGCCACCTTCTCGACGATCTCCCGGCCAGTCATTGCCGGGTTGGCCCGGCGGGCCTGGAGCAGTTTTGTCGGCCCCATGTGGTAGCCTGCCAGGGCCAGGTGAGCATCGCCATCGAACTTGTCCAGGAGGATTCTCAGGTAGGCCGTGCCGATCTGGACGTTGTAGTCCGGGTCGAAGAGGTCGCTCTTGGCCAGGCCCCTCACGCGGCAGACCTCTTCCATCGCAATGGGCGTAATCTGCATCAGCCCCTTTGCATTCCTTGCCGACACGGCCCGCTCATCACCGCCGCTTTCGGCGCGGATAACGTCCCGGACCAGCCCGGTCGGCAGCGAGTTGGCCTGGGCGTGTTTCCAGATGATCGGCCCAAGCCGGCCAAGACGGGCCTCGATCCCTTCATCGTGCCGCCAGTGCAGATAACAGTATGTGCCGCAAGCGCCGCCCACGAGGACGGCGGCGGCAGCCAACACCCAGACCAGACGTTTCTTCACGGATCGTTTCAATGGGCTCTCAACTACTACCTACTACTTCCTACTTCATACTTCCGCCTTCCGCCTTCCGCCTTTCTTCTCAGAAGTGGTACATCCTTATCCAGGCGATCTGGGCCTTGGCGAACTCGGCGCTCTTGCCATTTGGGTACTTGGCCAGGTAGCTCTGGTAGGCGTCCAGGGCCTTGTCCCAGGTTTTCTTTTCGACGTGGCAGCGCGCGACGGCGAGCATGGCGTCCTCGACGCGGTTCTCCTTGGGGTAGTTGTAGATGAACTGCTGGTAGGCCTTGATGGCCTCATCGTAGTTGTTGTCCTTGAGGTAATAGGCCCCGACTTCGTAGAGGGCGTCTACTGCCTGGCTGGTCGCGCCGTAGTGCGCCAGCAGCTCCTGGTAGGCCTTTATGCCGTTGTCCGGGTCCTTGAGGTACTGGATGTAGATCGTGCCGATCCGCAGAAGGGCGCTGCCGGCCATGTCGCCCGTCTTGAACTCGTCGACTACCTTGCGGTATGCCTGGATCGCGCGGAAGAGGTCGGCGTTCACCCTGTCGCGCGCGGACCCGCTGGTGAGCACGCCCATGGCGTCGCCGCCCCAGATGTCCTCGGGAACCTGCGGGCCGGCCTGGGCCTGGCGGTAGTAGGTCCGCCGAAGGGCCATGTCCGCCAGCAGGCGCTGGCGCTCGACGAGGCTGCGACGCTTCAGGACGATCCGCAGGTCGTCAAGCTTGCCCAGCGCGCGGGCGGTATACTCGTACGTGTGGCCGATCCAGAACTGCGCATCGTCGGCGAGCCGGCTGTCGGGATAGCCTCGCGTGACCTGGCCGAAGACGTTCCTGGCGGCCGGGAAGTTCTCCACCTTCAGCAAAGCGGACCCGGCCGTGTATAGCCCGTCGGCCGCACGAACGTGCTTGGGATAGTTCTCGGCCACCTTCTGGAACTCGACGGCCGCCTTCGTGTAATTCTTGAACTTCTCGTACAGGATGGTGGCAAGTTGATACTGGGCCTCGGCGGCCTTGGCGTTCTGCGGGTTGCCCGTGACGAAGTCCTGGTACTGGCGGATTTCGTCGAGCATGGCGATGCGGGCCTTGCACAGTGCCACGTGCTTGTACTTGGGGAACTTCTTCATGTACAGTTCGTAGAACTCGCGGGCCTGCTTCCAGCGGCCGAGGTTCTCCAGGCACGAGGCCGACTCGATGTACGCCTCGCTGGTCATGTCACCCTTGGGGAAGTCCTCGATGACCTCGGCGTAGGCGCCCAGCGCCTCCTCAAAGAGCAGGTTGTCCCTCAGGAGCCTTGCCACGCTGATAAGGGCCTGGTTGGCGAGGCTCTTGGTCGGGAAGAGGTTGACGAACATCCGGTAGGCTTCGATGGCGTCGCGGGTCCGGCCCGCCTGTTCCAGGCCGCGGGCGATCCGGAAGATGTTGGGGTACACGAACTGCCCGCGGAGGATCCCGCCGCCGTCGCCGCCGTCAACGCTGATTTCATCGAACGTCCCCTCCACCTCCTCCAGCGTCGTCGATGTCTTGGGCCCGAGCAGCCCGTCGGGCTTGAGGTCGTTGCGTTTCTGGAAGTCCAGAAGGTTGGCGTATCCCAGGCGGCGGAGGCGCTGGCCCAGATCCATTTGCCGGTACGACAGTTCGGCGGGATACCGCGACGAGTACTCGGCGTAAACCGCCAGAGCCTGGACAGGATCGTTCAGGGACTTCTCATACAGCCTCGCCACGTCCAACAGGGCATCCCGCCCCTGGGGCAACTGGGGATAATTGCCCGCCACCTCGCGATACAACCCCGCGGCCATGTCCCATTCCTTCACGTGCTCCAGCAGGGCCGCTATGCTCGCCAGGCGACCCAGGCACTGCTCGGGATTCCCCGGCAGCATTGTCAGATAGTGGTCCTTGGCCTTGACCAGCAGCGGCAGGGCCGCAAGCGAGCCCTTCAGGGCGATGAGCTTCTGGGCCTCGACAAGGTAGCACCGTCCGCGAAGCTCGCCGGCGCGGGTGCGGTCGGCGAACCGGGCCTTCCCGGCCGAGATGGAATCCAGCAGTTTCTGCGCCTCCGCCACCAGGGCGGTCACGGCGGCGGGCTTGTCCTCGGCCACCGCCCGTGCCAGCAGGGCCTCGACCGTCAGCAGCCGGGCCTGGGCTGCCAGGGCGGCATCGTCGGTCTTGTAATCCCTCAGCACGGCAAGCAGGATGCCCAGGGCGTCGGCGTCCTGACATGTGCGGGCCACATCCGCCAACTGCTCCAGCACCGCCGACGCCTGCTCGTAAGAGGGCGAGACCTTCAGCAGCAGGCCGGTGTACTCGACCGCCCGCGGGCTCCAGGTTGGCCAATCATGCGCGCCGGCAGAGGTCAGGTCGATCAGCCGCTCAAGCACCAGCCGGCGCGCCGGGACACCCGTCGTGTCCTTCAGCAACTCCGCAAACGCGGAAATCCGCTCAGGCTCCGTCAAACCTATCGAGTCGATCGCGGTCAGATAGAACCGGGCCGTCTGCTTGACGGCCTGGTCCTGCTGCTTGTCGTTGCCCGTCACCTGCCGCAGCAGCCTGGCCGCGGAGGCAAGCTGCCCCGCCGCGGCATCGAGCCTGGCAAGGGCAATGGCGGACCGGGCCGCCCAGGGGCTATCCGGCGCGATCGCCATTGCCCCTTGGAAGTACGAACGGGCGACCGCTTCCTGATCAGCGCCGGCCGGAGACACAGTGGGGACATACGGCTGGGCATCCCCCTCGACCTTTGGCTTGTGCGTCGCCGGGCGACTCGCCCGCGAAGGGCGACTCTTCGCGGCGGACAGGGAGGCCATCTCGTTAGCGTCAATGCCATCGGCCTCGCCTTGCGATGGCGGCTCCAGCGAGGCGGTCTGGGCCGCCGTGGTGGGCCAGGGCTGCTCGGAACCTCTCAAGGCCAGCCGGCCCCGAAGGTAAAGAATCCGCGACTTCTGCGAATCCGTGGCCGCACGCTCGCCGGCCGCGTCCAGAAGCAGGCCGGTGCCCTTGAAGACACCCTTGTCGATGAGCGTGCCAATCGTCTCCAACTGGGTGTCCAGGTCCAGCGCCTGGGCGGTCAGCCGGTCGACCACCAGCTTCGCCCGCGCGTTCTCGGGCTGCTGGGCGAGAATCTCCCGCCATAGCCGAAGCGACTTCTCCAGTTGGCAATCGCGAAGAAACGCCTCGGCAAGGGCAGCCTTGGCTTCCGGCGACGCGGGATTCTGCTGAACCTGCCTTTGTAGTTCCTCAATCGACGGTCCCGCCAAGGCCGCCGAGGCGAAAAGCACCCCAACCATCACGGCCGCCGCAAGGGTGCTGAATGCGTCCTTTGCCGGCAATGTCGGCATTCCCTTTGAACATTGAGCATTCTTCATTTCGTCACCCCCGTCTTCTCGCGGAGAACCTTCAGCATGTTGTTGAGTTCGTCAATGTCCGTGGCGTCGGGAAACAGCTCAACGATCCGGCCGTAGTATGACACTGCCTGCTTGTCATCGCCGACCGCCACATACAGGGCCGCCAGTGGCCTGAGAACCTCTTCGGCAATGGGCTGCTCGGCCTCGGCCTGCTTCAGCATGGCAATCGCCTGCGGGCGTTTGCCCTGGCTCCGCAGCACCGCGGCGGCGCGGCAAAGGAAGCCCGCTGCCGCTCGCGAGTCGAACATCCCGGCCGACTTGCCCTCAACCAGCACCTTCCGGAGTGCGTCGAAATCCTTCATCGCCACCAGCAGGCCGGCCTGGAGCTGCCACGCCCGCGGGCTGGCTGGCTCCTTCTCCATCAGATCCTTCAGGTACCGCGTAGCCAACTCGTGGTCGCCGGCCGCGAACCATCCCGAGGCCGACATGAAGAGCCCGTCCGGATCCTGCTTGTTGGCCTTGAGCAGTACAAGCCCCTCATACAGAGCGCAGTACCGCGTGCATACCTTGTACTGGTTGGACGTGGCCGGTGCCTTTCCCAGCACGACGCAACCATCCACGATATCCCCCACCTTCACCGACGCCCCCAGGCGCTTGACCATCACCGGGCCGACGGTCTTTTTCTGGAGCAGGTACGCCTTGCCCAGCAGCAGGTGCAGTTCGGCGGACTCCATTTTCGCCTCCTGGGCCATCAGGAGGTACTTCTCCGCCAAGGCCCCGC
>CAZSBS010000002.1:26309-34186 GCA_964605095.1 uncultured Planctomycetaceae bacterium
GACTCCATTTTCGCCTCCTGGGCCATCAGGAGGTACTTCTCCGCCAAGGCCCCGCTGCCGCGGTCGAGGTTGATCCGCCCGAGCAGGAAGCTGTTGGACGGGTCGCGGATATCCTCTTTGAGCGCCGCAGTCAGGGACGACTTGGCCTTGGGGATGTTGCCCAGGGCGTAATAGCACCGGCCCAGCGCGCTGGCTGCCTCCGCGTCGGGCTTCAGCCGGTATGCGTGTTCCAGATACTTCAGGGCATCCTCGTTCTTGCCCGCCTTGAGCAGCAGTTGCCCGGTCAGGCCGTTGGCCTCGGGGTTCTCCCTGTCGCTGTCCAACACGTTCTTCAGGACGGCCAGCGATTCCTCAGGCCGGCCCAGATGCAGGTATGCCCGAGCCAGGATCAGCCTGTCCTGTATGCCCGCCTTGCCTGCCCGATAGGACGGCTCGAGCATCTTCGCAGCCGAGCCGTAGTCGCCGCGAGCGTAAGTCTTGATGGCCTCGATGTTCTCCCCGACGGCCGGCATGGTGGCCGGCTGCGCGCCCGCCGGGCTCGTCGTGGGAGCAATAGGTGAGGTACTCGGCGAGGTCGGCGGCGGCGATGGGTCCGATGGACAAGTCGACGTTGTCTGCCCGACCGACCAGGCCGACAATGACAATAGAAAACCGATGACGTACAAGGAGGTGAGCCGCATAGGAATTCCCTTTCCTGTCCCAGCCAGCGTGTATGATCACCATTACCCCGCCGGCGAGCGGATGTCAACAGAAAACCCGCCCGGGCCGCGAGAAGGGCAGCCACGTGGCAATGAGCGGCAAGATAGAATGCCGGGACAAGCCTGCCTCGGCCAGGCTCGACGGCAACAGGGAGATCCAGTCCGTCGAGGTGAAGTTCGCCCTGCGGGGGAACAACCCATGAGACTCGGTGCGGCCCTGCTGAGCCTCAACCGCACGGTGCATATCTGCGTTATGGAAAGACCACGGCCACCCTTTTGGACAGTCGTGGTCTACTCGAATCGGGGCGAGAGGATTCGAACCTCCGGCCTCCTGCTCCCAAAGCAGGCGCTCTAGCCAAGCTGAGCTACGCCCCGGCGTATCGCGGGGATTATAGCAGACTACATGTCGATTGCAACGTGCGGGGGCTGGAAGAATTGGCGGCGGGCGCGTAATATCAGGGGAACGCAGTTGGCAAACGCATCTGGAGCATCGGTCAAGCAACAAGGAGATTGCGGCATGAAGGCAAAACGCAGGGTTATCGCGGGTCAGCCGTCGTGGGTACTGGCCAACAGACAGGTCGAGTTGGCGGTGACGGAGCTTGGCGGGCACATGGCGCCGGTGACGTTCCACCGCGACTCGGCCGGGCCGGTGCAGCCTTACTACATATCGCCGTGGCAGGGCGAGAAGGTCAAGCTCGACGAGCCGGTGCTGAGGCCGCTGCGGGGCGACTTCTTCTGCATGCCGTTCGGCGCTCCGGGCGCCTTGCGCGGCGTGCGGCACGTCTGCCACGGTGAGCCTGCCACAGGCAAGTGGACGATGGGCGGCGTCGCCGTCGAGGGCCGCCTGGCCCGGCTGACGATGACGATGCAGACCAGCGCCATGCCAGGCAAGGTCACCAAGCGGCTTAGCCTTATCGACGGGCATAACGTCGTCTACTGCCAGCACGTGCTGGAGGGCTTTTCGGCATCGGCGCCGCTGGGCCATCACGCGACACTGGCCGTGCCGGACTCGCCGGAAACGCTTCGCGTGGCGACCAGCCCGTTCAAGCTGGGCATGACCAACCCAACCCCGTTCGACGACCCGGCCATCGGGCATTACCAGTCGCTGGCGATCAACCGCAAGTTCACCCGCCTGGACAAGGTGCCGCTGGCGTGGAAAGACCCCGCCGTCGGGGACTGCTCGCGGCATCCCGTGCGGACGGGCTTTACCGACCTGCTGGGCCTCTGGGCGCGCAGCGCCGATGGCCCGGCCTGGACGACGGCGACGGTGCAGAGCGAGGGCTTCATGTGGTTTTCGCTGAAGGACCCGGCCATGCTGCCGGCGACGCTGCTTTGGATCTCCAATCGCGGGCGACACAGCTCGCCGTGGAACGGGCGGAACCGATGCCTGGGGCTGGAGGATGTCTGTGCGTACTTCGCCAACACCCCGGCTGAGTCGATCGGGCCGAACCAGTTGAACACCATGGGCATTGAGACGGTGGTGAGGCTTTCCAAGTCACGCCCGACGGTCGTGAACCACATCCAGGGCGTGGTGAAGGTGCCGGCGGGCTTCGAGTGCGTGCGGACGGCGAGTTTCGCGCCGGGGACGGTGATGTTCACGTCCGTCACGGGCAAGAAAGTGACCGCCCCGGTCTGCCACGAGTTTCTCGCGACGGGGCAGTTGGCGGACCACCCATAGGTCTTATAGGACTTATAGGACTCACGGGACCGATGGGACCCATAGGGAGTCAAGCTCCTCCAGCGATGCGATGACAATCTGGGGCTCGCCGCCTTGGGGGGCGGCGTTGGCGGAGTGGATCTGCTGGGGGCAGAGCAACTGCACGCTGCGCCAGCCCAGGTGATTGGGGGCGATGAAGTCCTTTGCGGGGTTGTCGGCCACGTATGCGCAGGCTTCGCCGGGCGGGCCGAGCATGGCCCGGATTGCCTCGAAGCCGTCGGGGGCGGGCTTCCAGCACTGCCTGCCCATCTCCTCGGTCATCAGTACCGCGTCGAGCAACGGGGCAAGGCCCAGGGCGTCGAGCTTGAGGCGCTGGGCGGGCAGAAACCCGTCGCTGAGCAGCCCCAGTCGACATCGTCGGCGGAGCCGGCGCAGGACCTCGACCGCCCCCGGCCTGGGGCGGATGTCGGGTGAGTGGTTGCGGTACACGCCGACCAGCGCGGCGATTGCCCCGGCGTCCATGCCGAGGCCGAAGTGCTCGTTAAGCGCGTCAAACGCCCCGCTCGCCTGCCCGGCCTGGAATCTCTGCCAGAGCCAGTCCTCGAACGCCTCATCGCGGCCAAGGACTTTGCGGAGGTGCCCGGCCACCGCGCGGTAGCCACTGCGAACGTAATCCCGCTCGGCGTAGAGCGTGTCGTCGAGATCGAACACGACGGCTTGGATGGTGGGTGTCATTGGAAGCTTGGCGTGTCGTAGCCGGGCAGGATCTTGCGGTCTTCGACCTCGACGAACACGGCGTCGTCATAGCGGAGCATTAGCAGGTGGTCGGTGAAGTCGCCGATCCGGGCGGTAATGGGCAGACCGAGCACTTCCTGGAGGAGGTATAGCGGCAGGTCGGCCCCTGCCGCGATGCTCAGCGGCACGCCGCCTCCGAACCTCGGGTTGACCTCGAAGAACCTCGGCCGGCCCCCTTCCCGGCGGCGGCACTGGGCGCAGAAAACGCCCCAAATGCTTCCCAGCAGCCCGGCCAGTTTCACCGATGCGTCCACGAGTTCCTGATCTTTGACGGTGACGCCCTTGGAGACCTCGCCCGCCCGCACGGCCAGTCGCTGGCGCGGGACGACGCAGCGGACGACGCCCTGGCGGTCGCGGTAAATGTCGATGGTGTATTCCTGGCCCGGCACATACTCCTGAACCAGAAGCAAATCGCCGTATGTCGCCACGTGGGCGCGGAGTTCCTTTTCGTTGTGGATGATCCCGGTGGCGATCCCGGCCGAGCCGCGAATCGGCTTGACGAAGCACGGGTAGAACGGCTCCTCATAAAAGTCCTTCAGCAGAACCGTCTTGATGGTCCCCAGTCCGGCCCGGCCGAAAAGCTCGTTGGTCCGCGCCTTGTCGCGGCACATGCGTATGTCGGGCTCATCGCCGATCATGACAGCGGCGCCCACGTCGGCGAATCGCTGCCTTTGCCGCCCGAGGCTGCGCAGGTCCACATCGGTAAGCGGGACAACCAGCCCGATGCGGTGCTTGCCCACCAGGTCCAGCAAGACCGGTATATATTCGATCCGCCCGACGGCCGGGGTAATCGCGCCCACGTCGGCGGCTTGATAGGCCGAACTGGCGAAGGTCTTGTCGGTAGCCACCAGTTTGCCGGTGACGTCCAACTTGGCCATTGCGCGGCGGAACGCCTGCAGCAGCGCGACGCGGCGCCCGGCACAGGTGAACAGGATGTTCAGTTCTCGCTGGCTAATCGCGTTCCGTCTCCCTGGTGCGGCTGTAACGTTTCTCGTAGACGTCGCTTTCGCGACGCGACAGGACGTTGGCAACCGTCCGGCAAAGTATAGCCATATCCAGCATGAAGCTTCGGTTCCGCACGTAGTACAGATCGAACTCGACCTTGTCCTCGATCGTCATGGCGGCCCGGCCGTAAGCCTGCGCATAGCCCGTGATTCCCGGCCTGACGTCCAGCCGGTGGCGCTGACGGGCGTCCCAAAGCTCGGCCTGCCGCTCGTAGAGCGGCCTGGGTCCGACCAGGCTCATGCTGCCGGACAGCACGTTGAGCAGTTGCGGCAACTCGTCGAGGCTGGTCTCCCGCAGCCTTCGGCCCATGGCCGTCAGTCGCGGGTCCTCGGCCCCTCTGGGCGAGCCGCCGTAAGGGTCCACGTCGCTGCGCATGGTCCGTAACTTCCAGATCTCGAACGGCCGGGCACGCCAACCCGCCCGGCGCTGCCGGAATATGGCAGGCCCGGGCGACTCGCACCGCACAGTCAGGGCAATGATAAGCATCGCCGGACCCAGCACCAACAGGGCCAGCAGGCTGGCGCCCAGGTCAAAGGCCCGCTTGGCCAACTCGTAGGCCGCCATCCGCCAGGCGCACCGCCAAGAAGTCGCATTTCGGCTCGTCATGGCACTTGAAGTATCCAAAACGCATGTGCCTTCTTTACAACTTATCGGCTGGATAACGGCTCCGATATGGTTTAGTAGGCAGACCCGAGCCGACAACGCCTCACGGCGTCGCTACGAACAGCAACAGGCGGCGCCCATGCGCTGCCGCTCGAAGTCGATCACCTGCTGCAACGTCTGTTCAAGTGTAAACTTCGGCTCAAAACCTATCAGACGTTTAATTTTAGACAGGTCCGGCTGGCGAATCAGCATGTCGTCAAACGACCGGCCATAGGCCTCTTCGTAGGTCATGCTGCGTTTTTCGCTTTTCGAGCCGGTCATTTGAATGACCTTGTCGGCCAACTCTTCGATTGTAATCGACTCGGTCGATCCTATGTTGATGACCTCGCCCACGGCGCCCTTGCAATCCGTCAGGCTCGTCAGGGCTCCGACAACGTCGGCTACATTGCAGAAACACCGGCTCTGGCGCCCGGTGCCGTATACTTCGATTGGTTGGCCCGACAAGGCCCAGCGGACGAACCGCGGCACGACCATACCATACTGCCCGGTCTGCCTGGGTCCGATGGTGTTAAAGAACCTGCAAACGACCGCCGGCAGAGCGTACTGGTCGAAATATGCCAGTGCCAGGAACTCGTCGACCATCTTGCTACACGCGTAACTCCAGCGCGAAAAACGCGTTGAGCCGAAGACGGTGTCGTCGTCCTCACTGAACGGCATTTTGGTGCTCTTGCCGTAAACCTCGCTTGTCGAGGCCACGAAGATCTTCCGCCCGAACTTGTTGGCAAGGTTCAGGATCACCTCCGAACCATGGATGTTGGTCTCGATGGTATGCACCGGGCGCTGGACGATAAGCTGCACGCCCACCGCCGCGGCAAGGTGGTATATCAGGTCGCAGCGGTCGACCAGCGGCGTCATGGTCGTGTCGTTGCGGACCGATTCCCGGATGAACTCGAGCTTGGGGTTGCCCAGAATATGCCGGATGTTGTCCAGGCTGCCGGTGGACAGGTCGTCCACAAGCATGACGCTATCTCCACGTGCCAGCAAGGCCTCAGCCAAATGCGACCCGATGAAGCCCGCGCCGCCGGTGATCAAAACTCTCATGTTTTCCTAACTCCTGTGCCCGATATTTATTCACGAATTTGGCAAGAGCCTACGCAGTATGTGAGACTATCCCCCCCAGCCGACAAAGGCAACAGCCAAGCCGCGCCGTGATGCGAGTTTCGCGCCATGCCCTGGAAGAGAGTCCGGGGGAAAATATCACGCGGGAACGGCAACTTAAGGCGTAAAGTGTGTTAGATCGTGTATGAAGACGTATCATGGGCCGGCGGCTACGGTCGGCTGATCGGCAGTTCGACAGACTCGCAAACCAAGGAAAGGCAAGTAAGATGGTCAAGACAACCAGGACAGACGGCATGAAGCTTCTGATCGCGGCACTGGCCGCAATGTGCATTATCGCCGCGGGTTGCCCCGCGATGGCGGCCGTGAAAATGCCGGCCGTGTTCAGCGAAAACATGGTTCTCCAGGCCGACATGCCCGTGCCAGTATGGGGCTGGGCGACTGCGGGCGAGAAGGTAACCATCAAGTTCGCCGGGCAGGAAAAGACCGTCACCGCCGGCGCCGACGGCAAATGGACGCTCAAGCTCGACGCGATGAAGGCCTCCGCCAAGCCGGCACAGATGACCGTAACCGGCGCCGACGGCAAGACCGTCACCATCGGCAATGTCCTGGTCGGTGAGGTCTGGCTGGGCTCGGGCCAGTCCAACATGGAAATGGGCGTCGGAGGCTGCCTGGATGTGGACAAGGTCGCGGCCGAGGCCAACTACCCCGCCATCCGCACGTTCACAGTACAGAAGCGCCCAGCCGGCGAGCCGATGGACGACGTAATCGGCACATGGGTCGTATGCAGCCCCGCGACGGTGCGGAATTACTCAGCCACGTTGTATTTCTTCGGCCGGCGGATCCACAAGGACCTCGGCGTGCCCGTCGGGCTTATTCACTCATCCTGGGGCGGCACGCGGATTGAGCCGTGGACACCACCGTGCGGCTTCGCGGCCGTGCCGGAGCTCAAGGAAATCGCGGCGCAGGTTGCCGCCGGCCCGGTACAGTATCGCACGCAGGTGGCCGCGGCAATCGAGGTGATCGAGGCCTGGCTGCCCAAGGCTAAACAGGCCGTGGCGCAGAAGGCCACAGTCCCGCTTGCCCCCGTCATGCCGGGGCACCCGCTGGACGGCTCTGGCAGTCCGACGGGGCTTTACAACGGCATGATCCACGGGCTGATCCCCTACGCCATTCGCGGCGCGCTGTGGTACCAGGGCGAGAGCAACGGAGGCGAGGGCGAAAGCTACTTCCACAAGACGCGGGCCCTCATCGGCGGCTGGCGGCAGTTGTGGTCCGAGGGCGACTTCCCGTTCTACTTCGTCCAACTCGCGACATTCATGAACCCCAACGACAATCCCGAAGGCGGCGACGGCTGGGCCAAGGTCATGGAGGCGCAGACGTTCAGCCTTAGCATCCCCAACACGGGCATGGCCGTGCTCAGCGACATCGGCGACGCACGCAACATCCACCCCCAGGACAAGCAGGACGTCGGCGACCGCCTGGCCCTGTGGGCCCTGGCCAAGGACTACGGCAAGAAGGACCTGGTCTACAGCGGGCCGATCTTCAAGAGCGCCAAGGTCCAAGGCGCGACCATGGTCATCAGCTTCGACAACGTCGGTTCCGGCCTGATGGTCGGCAAGAAGGATGGCCTGACGCCCGCGAAGGAAGTCGAGGATGGCGAGCTAAAGGGATTCGCCATCAAGGGTGACGACGGCAAGTGGTACTGGGCCGACGCGAAGATCGTCGGGCCGACCGTCGTGGTCTCCAGCAAGGATGTGACCAAGCCCGCGGCCGTGCGATTCGCGTTCACCACCAACCGCTCCCACTGCAATTTCTACAACAAGGAAGGCCTGCCCGCCGTCGGTTTCCGCACCGACACGGAGTGGACGCCGAAGGGCGGGAAGTAGTCGGTAGCCGGTAGCCGGGAAAAGAAAACGGCGGAACCGGGAACCGGGAACCAGGAACCCGCGGGCAAAAGCAAGAGAAGCGGATCAGGCCTCGTTGTCGGTGATCGATTTGAC
>CAZSBS010000002.1:34286-46960 GCA_964605095.1 uncultured Planctomycetaceae bacterium
GCCGCCCCACCGTCGCCTATGAAATAGGCGGTTGCCCCTGTTTTTCGTCTCGGTTATAAGTCAGTGGATTTACGAAGGGCTCTAAACTTTATGCATAATCGTCCTTCGGGCTTTTGGCTGCTGGTGGCTGCGGAAGGCATTCTGGTAGCCGGCTACGCTATTTCTTTTCCCTTCCTGGCGGTTTATCTTAATACCCGTCGCGGTGTGCCCATGGCCTGGGTGGGGGTGTTCCTTTCCGTTTCAATGCTGGTCGCTTCGGCGGCACAGTTTATAGGCGGCGAGGTTTCCGACGCCATTGGGCGACGCAAAGTTATGGTGTTTTCACTGGCTCTGCGTTCAGTTCTTATAGCGGTTATAGCCTGGATAGTTTACAGCCGGGCGGGGGTGTGGGCTATTTTTGTTTTTCATCCGCTGGCAATGTTTGTCGGCTCGTTTTTCCATCCCGCGGCCAGGTCATGGGTGGCGGATTTTGTGGGCCCGGCGCACAGGCTGAAGGCCTACGGTTTCCTGCGCATGGGCAACAACGCGGGCTGGGCGCTGGGGCCGGCGCTTGGAGGGTTTCTGGCGAAAGATTCCTACGCGCTTATGTTTTTTTTGACGGCCGGGTTTTGCGCCGTTTGCACGGTTATAGTGGCGCTCTCAATTAAAGACGCTCCGGGGGCGGCCAGCGGAAAATTCTCCCCCCCGCGCTTTAGCGACGGAGCCGCAACCTTGAAAAACAGGCAGTTCCTGCGCTTCTGCGTTTTTACTTTCACCATGTGCGCCGTTATGAGCCAACTTGTGGTTTCAACTTCGCTTTACTCAAAGAAGTATCTTGGCTTCTCCGAAACGGAAATCGGCCTGCTTTTTTCCCTAAACGGCCTGATGGTGGTGGCGCTGCAGTATTTTGTGACGCGGGTGCTCCAGGCGCACCGTCTGACAGCGGGGCTTGCCGCGGGGGCATTTTTATACGGCGTGGGGTATCTTGCTTTCGGTTTTGCTCCCGCTTTATGGGCGGCCGGGGCGGCCATGGTGGTGGTGACGCTGGGTGAGATGGCTGTTTCGCCGGGCCTGCAGGCGTTGGGGGCCAATATGGCGCCGCACGGTGAAAAGGGACGCTACCTTGGCATACAGGGCGTATTCCAGCAGGTGGGCAGTTCGGCGGGCATTCTTGTGGGCTCAAACGCCATAGGCCTGATAAGCCCGGTTTTCCCGCAGGGCCCATGGTTCATTGTGG
Organism: uncultured Planctomycetaceae bacterium; assembly: GCA_964605095.1. Lineage (GTDB taxonomy): Bacteria > Planctomycetota > Phycisphaerae > SM23-33 > SM23-33 > JAUWQU01. The sequence continues at coordinate 35,503 of CAZSBS010000002.1, forward strand.
CTCTTGTGGCGGTTGTTTCCTCGCTTGGTTTCCTGAGCCTCGGCCGCAGGCTGTCGCCCGAGCAGGAGGGCCTCCGCAACCCCGAAGCCCCCGCCTCCCCCGTAGAATCCCCCGAAACGGTGTAGGAAACCAGGAAACTGGTTTCCCGTCACCCCCAGGCCCGTGTGCTCCACGAGAAAGCCGAGCGTCTTTGCGATCTCGCACAGCCCCTGTCGCGAGTTGACGGCGGCACAGATGTCGTTGAGGCGTTGGACCACATCTTGAGCCGCTCGTCGATCAGCTCAACGCCGACCGACAGACTGTCATCCCACTGCAACGATTTCATCACAGTACTCCTCTCAGCCGGAACGTCCCACGCAGGCTCCCGTCTGCGAACGTCGAGTACGTCCGGGATGATTCTATCGGCGTCTCAGGCGCCGACAAGGCTCTTAACGGAAGTTGGCAGCCAAACTTCTCCGCTAACGAGCGTCGTCTTCGGCGTCACGTCGATCGGCTGGCTGGGCAATTACTGGTTCTGGGCAAGTAATATCAGGCATGCCTTCATATCTCACAACAGACTCCGGCTTGCCGCAAAACACAAAGCTGTTGTTCATGTGATCGCGTTCATCCAGTCCAATCCGCCTGAACACATCCGCCCAACTTGAACAACTGCAGTACTCTTTCACCTTGTCATTATTGACCAGCTCCTTCTCCCATTCAGGACGCTCTTCGACAAATTGCGCATATACATGCTCGGCATGATCTTCGAACTCTGCGTTGAAAAGAAATGCTCTTCGAATACTCACCAAAGCCATGATGCGCGTCATTACAACATAGTTCGCAATCATCAGAAAGGGAACTACTGGGAAAAGATACCACGGATCCTTGATCGCATCCTCCTTCATCTTTTCGTTGATAACGATCAGGTGCCAGTACTCATTGTCCTGCGCTTCGCGACCCCACATGACGATGTTGCGTGCATTCTTCACCAACTCCGGGTTTCGATAGCAGCGCGTCATGCGAGTATATTGCCGGAATTCCCAAGACCGGTATGGGATGCCGGCCAGCATCTCTATGAGCTTGGCCTTGGCTAGCGTAGTCCTTTTCCCGGTTATCAGATCCATCGACCAAAAGAAGAGCCTTGCCGCAAGCGAATAGCGGTATCGCGGCCTTTCTTTGGATGCAGCCTGTTCCTTCTTCAGGTCAATGCTCATGAATTATGCTCTCCTTAGGAAATCAAAAATCAGGGACATTTGTGACGGCCGGTTGTCTCTTCGCGCGGAGCTTTCGCCAGGCCGCCATCGAGCGGGCCAGGTGCTCGCGGGCATCGCCCGATATGCCGTAGCATTGCAGGCCCACCGGGCCTTTGTAGCCCACGGCCTGGAGAGTCCGCAGCAGACCCGCCATGTCAAAGCCGCCCTCGTCCAGCGGGGTGATCCACGAGCCCTTGCCCGCGCGAACCTCCGCACCGGTCGGCGAGCCGTTGATGCTCACCGCCATCAGCCGCGGACCTGCCTTGGCAAGCACGGTCGGCAGATCCTTCTCGTCGCCGGTCTTCAGGAAGTGGCACAGGTTGAACATCACGCCTACATTTGGCCGATCCACCTTGTCGGCCACGCGAATGGCGTCGCCAAACTTCTCCAGCCAGTTGCCCACGTGCGGGTACAACACCACCCTGACGCCGAAAGGCTGGGCGAGGCCGGCAATCTCCCGCAACAGTTCGACGGCCCTGGCGTCGCCGGCCTGGTCGCTTGCTTTACCGCCGCTTACCAGCAGCGCCAGCATTGTCGGTCGGCCTTTGAGCAGCGGAAGGACTTGCTTCAACTTTGGATCGTAGGGCTGGCTGGCGCCCGGCGCAACGTTCAGTCGCATGTATATCTGGTAGAGCTTAAGCCCGGCCGCGTCGAGCGTCTCAATCCGCTCGGTTACCTTGTCCAGCCAGAGATGCCCCGCCCCCGAATAGCCAAGCTCCTTGAGCATCTCGGCCTGCTGGGCGAGCGTGCGTTTCCTGGCGTCGTGGGTGTCCATGCAAAGGGCGAAAAAAGGCCAGGTGCCCTGCCCCACCGATACCGGCTGGCTCGCCGCCTCAGCCGCCGACAACGCCGGCGGCGCAAGCGCGACAGCAGCCAAGACGAACGTGACAACCCAAGCCGCCGCCATCGACGACTTTACCAGTTCCCGAAGATTCATGTGCATTGTCATATCAGTCTCTCATTGAGAAGGTTTCAGTTTACAGTCCTTGTTCCCACACGCACGGGGCGGGCAAGCATAGGTCCCATGGGTCCTATATGACCTATGCCCTTGCCCCCACGCATGCGGAATTGCCTAGCTCCCCTGCTCGCTGAAGCGAACGGGCCTCGGGTGCCCTTTTTCTTCCAGGTTCCCGGTTCCGCTTTTCTTCACTGGTTCCGCCTTTCCCGCCTTGCGCCTACAACGTCCAAGGCTCTCGCATCACGCGAGACAGCATGCGATTTGCCTCGCCCTTGCCCTCGTCCGGGAACCGCTCAGCACGGGGGTCCCAGCGGAGCTTTCGGCCGAGGTCCATCGCGATGTTGCCTATGTGCATGACCGAGCAGCAGCGGTGGCCGATCTCGGCTGGGAAATACGGGGCCTGCCTGCTCCCCACGCAGTCGAGGAAGTTTCGGTGTTCGCCGCCGGCGCACGTGTAGAGGTGCAGTTCGCCCGGGCCGATCTTGCCTGCGAGGATGCCGGGGCTGCTTGCCTCGAGCCGGCCTCGCCAGCCGTTGTTGCCGACCCAGCCCTCATCGCCCTCGAAACGGATGGCTACGCCGCCGCTGTCAACGAACATCTCGACTCCGTTTTCATAGCCGTACCGCAGGTGGTAATCGTAGTACGCGTCGTACACCCCACCGACGTGGGCTTTGCCCACCCCGTCGACCTCCACGGGCCCGGTATGCTCCGTGTCGTTGCCCCACTGGGCGGTGTCCAGCAGGTGGGCGCCCCAGTCGGTCAACTGCCCGCCGGAGTAGTCCCGCACCCAGCGGAAGTTGTAGTGGAGCCGGGCCGGGCAGTACGGGGCGTACGGAGCCGGACCCAGCCACATCTCGTAGTCCAGGCCTTTCGGCACCGGCTGGGGCGTGGCGTCCCCAGGCCCGTCGGGGCCGGCGGGAAGCTTGACGTGAATCCGCCTGAGCCTGCCGATCCGCCCGTTGCGGACCAACTCAGCCATGCGGTGGTATTCCGGCACGGATCGGTCCTCTGTCGAGAGCTGGAAGACGGCGCCGTATCGCTTGACCGTATCGGCCAGGACACGGCCCTCACGGACGCACATCGTCGGTTTCTCGCAGATCACGTCCTTGCCGGCGCGAATGGCGGCAAGGGCGATCGGCACGTGCCAGTGGTCGGGCGTGGAGATCATGACCGCGTCGACGTCCGGGCGGGCGACGACCTGGCGCCAGTCGCCCGTAACGCCGCAGCCGCGAAACTCCCCCGCCCGCAGCCGGGAGGCGTAGGACTTTTCGACAATGTCCTTGGCCTGTGCCATGCGGGGGGCGTCCACGTCGCAGACGACCACCGCCTGGGCGTCCGGCTGGCCCAGGAAAGACCGCAGGTTCACGCCCGTCCCGTGGCTGCCCACGCCGACAAAGCCAATGGTTATCCGCTCGCTTGCCGGCGCTACGCCGGGGCCGCCCAGGGCAGTCGAGGTGATCACGTAAGGCGCCGCTGCCGCCGCCGCCCCGGCCACGACGGCGCGACGGAGAAAGCCGCGCCTGCTGATGGTCATGCGATGCGGATCAGTCATGTCAATATGTCTCCTTCAACCATGCCGCCAAGAGACCCACGGGGCGACGGCGCCACTCGAACTTTCCCGCTATCTTGTTCAACCGCGCCGCGGCCGTGACAGTATCGGCCCAGAGCATTATGAGCACTTCTTTCGCGGCCAGCGCGGCCGGCACCATGAGCACGGTCTGGGCGGCGGGCATGAAGGACACCGCGACCGCCACTGGCGCACTTTGGAAAATGACGGCTAACTATCCGCTCTAAGGCGTGTCTGTATTGCTGTGTGCGGGGGGTGAAATGCGTCGGATCGAGAATAGGAGATTGGAGCCATGAACGCGGGAAAGATAATTCGAGCAATAGCCCGGCCAGTTGTCGTTTTGGTGTTGCTTGGAGCCCTGGCAGCCGTCCTGGGCGGCTGCGACAGGCATCGAGGGTCTGTCCATTACTACAACGACGGCGGGTATTATGGGGATGTCGCGGTCTATCGCCCGCCGCCGCGCGTGGTCATCGTTCCACAACGTCACTACGCCCCGCCGCCGCGCTTCCGGGATCACGACGGCGGAAGGAACTACCGCGAGCACCGCTGACCAAGACCGGCTGCGCCTCCGGTGAAGGTGTGCGAAGCCCGACGAGTGATATACTGCAAGCAAGGGCCGCGTGCGTATGCCGCGGCCCTTTTTTGCATTCTGCGTCCAGCCGGCTCATGGGGGAGGCTTGGCGCCCGCCGCCCGATCCTGGCGACAATCCTCAGCCTCGGTCTTGTCATTCCTTCCGATGAGCCGAAGCCTCATGTGCCACCACCCTTGGAATTCCGCTCGCGGGCTGGTATTACTAAGTAATACTCTATAGAATATGTGGTCGAATCCCAATGCGCCCCGCGGCGGCGCAAGGAAGCGGACTTATGCCCGGAAAGAAACAGGATGTTATCACGCTTAAGGTCGACCGGTCGCTGGCCGAGGCGATGGAAGGCGTTTCCAACCGCAGCAGGTTCATCCGCGACGCGATCCTGGCGGCCCTGGAGAACGTCTGCCCGCTGTGCATGGGCACCGGGATCCTCTCGCCGCGGCAGAAGCAGCACTGGGCCAGCTTCGCCCGTGACCACAGCATTCGGCAGTGCCCGGACTGCCACGAGCGCCACCTGACGTGCGAGCACGGCAAGGCCCGCCCGCGACGCAGCCCCGGCAAGCACGCCCAAACGCCCGCGACGAAGAAGAGCAAGAAACCATGAGGACACCCACAACTACGTTTGGCGGGCGCCATGCTCTGACCGCCGCCCTTATAGCCTCGGCCTGCGTGGCGGCCCTGCTCGCCTCGCCGGGCTGCTCGGACAAGCCTCGCCAATCCGGCAGTGCCAGGCCAGCGGTATTCGCCTGCATCGCGCCGCACGGCTGCTTCGCCCGCCGCATCGCCGGCGGACTCGTGGACGTCCAGGTGCTCGTGAGCGCCGGCGCCAACCCCCACACCTACGAGCCACCCGCCGCCCAGATGGTCGCCCTCTCGCGGGCCGGCCTGTACTTCCGCGCCGGCATGCCGTTTGAAACCGCCCTGTGCGACAAGCTGGCCGGCATGACCGCCGGGCCGAGAATAATCGACCTGCTGGCGGGAATGGACCTTCTCAGCCAGGACGAGCACGACGAACGTGCCCAACCCGCCGAGCAGGGCAACGGCGCCGAGCAGCACGCCGATCACAAGCACGGCATGGACCCGCACGTCTGGCTGGCGCCAAAGCTCGCCGCCAGGCAGGCGGCCATCATCCGCGACGCCATGTGCCAGGCTTACCCAGCCCACGCCGAGGAGTTCCGCCGCAACGCCGCCGCCCTGACGGCCGAGTTGGATACACTCGACGCGAAGATCGCCGCCGCCCTGACGCCCGTCACAGGCCGGACGTTCTTCGTCTTTCACCCGGCCTTCGGCTATTTCGCCGCCGCGTACGGCCTGCACCAGCAGGCGGTGGAGACCGGCGGAAAAAGCCCGTCGCTCAAGGACATCGCCGACCTGATCGCCAAGGCCAAGGCCCAGAAGGTGCGCGTTATTTTCGTTCAGCCACAGTTCTCGACGCAGGCTGCGCGGACGATCGCCGACGAGATCGGCGGGGTCGTCGTGCCCATCGACGACCTGCCCGAAGATTACATGGCAAGCATGCAAGTCATGGCGGAGAAGGTTCGCGCAGCCTTGTCCGGCGAGGCGGGGAGCAAGCAAGGAGCCGGCCAGCGGAAATGAATATGCAGGCACCCGCCATCGAGATATCGGACCTTTGGTTTTCCTACGGCTGCCAGACGGTGCTGCGCAGCGTCAACTTGCGGATCGAGCGTGGGGAGTTTGTGTGCATGCTGGGGCCAAACGGGGGCGGCAAAACGACACTGCTTCGGCTGATGCTGGGCCTGCTGAGGCCCGACCGCGGCAGCATCCGCGTCCTGGGCGGCGAGCCGCTGGAGACATGCTCGGCCGCGGGATACGTCGCCCAGCAGTCGCAGTTCGATCCGAGTTTCCCCGTCAGCGTGCTGGACGTGGTGCTCATGGGCCGGCTTGGGCGCGGCGTGGGTATCGGCTGGCACAGGCGAGCCGACGTCCGCACCGCCGACGCCGCCCTGGCGGAGGTCCGCATGAGCGACCTTCGCAAACGCCCCTTCAGCGAACTCTCCGGGGGGCAGCGCCAGCGCGTGCTGATCGCCCGAGCCCTCGCGGCCGAGCCGGAACTGCTGCTGCTCGACGAGCCGACGAGCAACCTCGACGTCGGCGTCGAGCAGGAGTTCCAGGATTTGCTGGCCAGCCTGGCGCGGAGGATGACAATCATCCTGGTCAGCCACGACATCGGCTTCGTCATCAAGCAGGTGGGCAAGGTCATCTGCGTTCAGCAGACTGTGGCGGTTCATCCTACGGCCTCGCTGACGGGCGACGTGATGCGCGACCTTTACGGGCAGGACATCCGTCTGGTGCGGCACGACCACTCGTGCGTCTACCAGGCCCATCCGGAGGAGGGGCAATAATGGGCGAGTTTCTGGACGCGGTCCTTACGGTTTCCCTGATTCAACGTGCGGTCGCCACGGCCCTTCTGGCGTCGGTGGCCTGCGGCGTGGTCGGTACGTTCGTGGTGGTCCGGCGGATAACCTACGTCGCCGGCGGGATAGCCCACTGCGTGCTTGGCGGCATGGGTGCGGCGGTGTTCCTGCGTGCCAGCTACCCCCATCAGTTTGGCTGGCTCGAGCCGATCTACGGCGCGGTCGTCGCCGCCCTTATTGCCGCGGCCATAATCGGGGCCGTCTCGCTGCGGTTCCGCCAGCGAGAGGACACCGTCATAAGCGCACTCTGGGCCGTGGGCATGGCCCTCGGAGTGATGCTGCTTTACCTCACGCCAGGCTACCAGCAGGACCTCATGGGCTACCTCTTCGGCAGCATATCCATCGTCGCGGCCAAGGACATCTGGCTTATCGCGGCGCTCGACGTGGTTGTCGTGGGCGTGTCCGTCGTATTCTACCGCCAACTCCAGGCCGTGTGCTTCGACCAGGAGTTCGCCCGCACTCGCGGCCTGAGGGTGGACCTCTACTACATGCTGCTGCTGTGCCTGACCGCACTGACGGTCGTGCTGCTGGTGACGGTCGTAGGAATCGTGATGGTCATCGCCCTGCTGACCCTGCCGGTGGCGGTGGCTGGGCAGTACGCCAGGAGGCTGTGGAAGATAATGCTCCTCTCGGCGGCAATCAGCGCGGCGCTGTCAATCGCGGGCCTGGCTATCAGCTACACCCCCCGCCTTCCGGCCGGGGCGACGACGATCATCCTCGCCGGGGCGACGTACATACTGGCCCTGGCGGCCGGGCGACTCCTTCGCCGCCGGCCTGACATTGCACGGGGCCCAGCGGGTGACGCCTGACGGCCGCGCAGGCCACGCCGCTCGCAGGCTGGCTATTTCTCCGCGTCGATCAATCGGCGAAGGCGGATGTTCCGCAGCGCGCCGTGCGTCTTCCACGTAGCCACGCCGAGCGGAATACACTCCTCGACCTCCCAGCGGACGGAGAACTTGCGGCCCTCACGCTCGACGTTAACGATCTCCTTGTCATCCAGGAAACACTGCACGCGGTCCTTCGTGACCTTGACGCGGACTTCGTACCATTGGCCATTCTTGAACTTCTCAGTCGTGGTCGTGGCGTTCTCCGACGCGTCGTAACCGTCGATGCTCGACAGGCCCACCAGTTCCCCGCCCCACCCGCCGAGAATCAGCGTCGCGGGTTCCTTGCCGACCGCGAACGTCAGCCCGCAGAAAAAGTCCTCGCCCTCGACCCGACGGGCCTCCAGCGAAAGCTCGTAGTCCTCGCGCATGATCGAACCCGTCCACGTGGCGCCCGTGATGCCGTCGCCAATGCCCACGTGCAACTGGCCATCCTGTACCCACACCTTGCCCTCGGCGCCGAACTTGGGCGCCTTCCAGCCAGCCAGGCTCTTGCCGTCGAAGATCGAGACGAACTTGCCCTCCGGGAACACCATCACCGGCGCCGACGTCGGCTGCGCGACCGCAACCTTGTCGCCCGCCCCGGCCGGCGCACCGCCGCCGGCAGGCCCCGCGCATCCACCAACCGACATCGCCAGGCAAAGCCCACCCACGCACAGGCCGCGGGCAAAGATGGACAGCAATCTATCAATCATGATCGTCTCCTTCGTTTGACAGCCCTGCCGGGCTTTGCAACACTCGCCACAACGCCCGCCGCAACCGCGCCGGCCGGTAGCGTGCCAGCATACTATCAAACGCGCTCCAAAAACAGCCGTTCGTGCTTCCCGATTCGTGGTGCCATGCCACCGGTCGGCAAACGCCGCGAGAGGGCTTGCCCCATATGGAGTGCGTGTGGCGCAGTCCTGAAAGGACGAAGACACCGCTTTGGATCGAACACGGACGGGCCGCGACGTGGGAATGCGATCCAAAGCGGTCCCGGCGCGCCGGGACGCCGCCGCACTCCATATGATCCGCCCGTGCCGCTCCCACCGATATTCCCTTCGCTTCCCATACCCCGATTTTACGCGTAGCTGTATTTGCCGGACAGCAGGAAGTTGACGACTATCCAGTTGAAGAGCATCACGGCCATGCCGAGGAAGCAGATCGGCGCGGTGACCAAGCCGCGCCAGCGCGGCGACATCAGGAAGCGGTGAGCGGCATTAGACCAAGGCCGTGATGAGAACCCAGGTTTCCTTGGGGGTCCCAGCCCGCCATCGGCCCCAGGCGAAGCTAAACCCGCGTGCGGCCGTAGAGCCTCTCCAGCGAGTTGACGGGCGCAGATGGATAGCCCGGCCCGGCGGCCTTAGGGCATCACTCGCCGGCGGGCGCGGCAGCAGCCTGGCCGCCGGCGGTCAGGAAGCGGTCCGGCGGGACGATCCAGATTTCGACGCGGCGGTTGGCGACGTTGCCCTTGTTGCCCGGCGCGTTGGCGGCGATCGGGTGGTACTCGCCGAAGCCCATCACGCCGATCCGCTTGGGTTCCAGTCCGCCTCGCGTCATGACCTTCTCAACGGCGACGCTACGGTGGACGGACAGGTACCAGTTGTCGGGATGCTGCTGGAGCGTGCCGGGCTTCTTGATCGGAATGTCGTCGGTATGACCGGCAATGTAGATGTTGAACTTGGCCGCATCGGGTCCATTGAGGATCTGCACGAACTGCCTCAGCGCGTCGCCGCTGGCGGTCTTGATGTCGACGCTGCCAGGCTCGAACGTCAGGTCGCTCTTGAGCTTGACCATGCCGTACTCCGGCAGGTACTCGAGCACGTCAGGGTTGTTCCTCGCGAACTCGCGCAGGGCCTTGTCCAGCGCGGCCGGAAGGACGATGTTGCCTATCGGCTGGACCTCCGAGCCAGACGCGACGGCCTTCTGGTACTTCTCGTAGAGGTCCTTGAAGTCCTTGCCGAGCTTGTCGTGGGCGATCTGGATCTGTGCAAGTTGAGAATCGCGCGCCGCAATCGCCGAGTCGCGGTTCTTTATCGCATCCTGGAGGTTCTGGTTCTCCAGCCGAACGTCGCGCAGGGCGTTCTGGCAGTTCACCAGTTGCTCGTTAGCGCGTCTCGACGCGGCCAGGGCTTCCTTGTACTGCTGGTCGGAAACGCATCCGCCCGCCATCATCAGGGAGCCCAGCACCGACAGCATCAGGGGCTTTGCCAGGTAGCTTCTCATTTGGATCATCCTTTGGTTATCGTTGCCCCGTCCCAGAACGAGGACAGAATGTATATCTCGGCCGGCGGCCGATTGTTCAAGCGAGCGTCACGCGCCCAGTTGCTTGAGGGCCTGCGCCTGGGCGGTGGAGGCTTTTCCAGCCACCCAGCCCAGCCCCGCGCCGAGGGCGACTATCAGCACGGACACGCCCAGCACGATGAAGATATTAGCCTTGATCAAGGCCAGGTAGCTTGGCGGGGCCGAGCTGAAGCTGCTCATGGCCGCGACGCCCAGCAGAATCGCGACGATAGTCGCGCCGGTAATGATTCCGCCGTAGAGGCCCGAACTGCTGTCGATCTCCTCGACATAGGTGGGCATTATCATGACCGACTCGACCGGGGCGATGCCGACCGGGGCGACCATGCTTCCCGAGGCGCCGGCATGCGCCGCCGGGCTGGCCACAGCGCCCTCGATTTCGATGTTGTCAAGCACCTCGGCGCCAAGGCTGGTGTCGTCGCTCTCGCGCGTCAGGTCAAGCAGGCCCGAGCCGCTGCCGACGCCCTCAAGGTTGATCTGGTCCTCGATACTCGACGTGATCTGCGTCTTGGCCATCGGGTCCGCCGCCCCGATCTCCAGGTCCTCGGCATCGAATATACTGATGCCCTCGGAACTGATAACCGAGTCTTCCTTGGGCTTCGATTCGCGGACCTCAGCCTCCGAGAGGCTGACGCCGTCGGCCTCGCCCGACAGCGGAACTTCCCCGCCGCCAGCCAGTTCATCGACCTGGTCGACGCGGAACATCTTCTTCATGCCGTCCGGGAATACCCGCAGCTTGCCATCGCGAACGTGCGTGGACAGCTCGGCCTGGCTGATGCCCAGCCGGTGGGCTGCTTCCTCTTCCGTGTAGTACATCTTCTTGCCCATCGTGCCAACTCCTGGCGCCCCGCGGCGCCTGCTGGGTCCTAGGGGACTTTTTAGATTTCAGATTTCACATTTCACATTTCACTTGGTGTCGCCCAGCCGCTGCTGCTGCTGAACGAGTTTCTTTATCTCAAGCGGCGACGGTTCGGTGTTGTACTCGTCGAGCTGCACGTCGAAACCGTACCCGCGAACAGCCATCAGCCGAAGCGTGCGCTTGCTCGGCTGGAACTGATATACCGCCATTGTACCGCGCTTGGTATCCAGAAGATACACGCCGTAGGCGTCGGCGGCAATCTGGGCCGAAACGACGATCACCTCACCGCCGCCCGACGAGGCCACCGACGGCTCGCCGAGAGCGGCGGGCAAGCCGCGCCCAACCTCGATCAAAAGGCACGTGGCGATCACACTTAGCAGTATGACGATCAACCACCTGCCCGCCCCTGCGGGGCGCGAATCCGGCCTTGTGCGCACTGTTTCCATAACCTTCCACCAGGGTGGACGATATACGCCTGAGCGTCCAACGTGGTGCGATTATAGGTTCCCCCTCCGCCCATGCAAGCGATTTTTCCGGCAGCGATTTCCCCGGATGCGAGGATGAAACCCGGCGCCTCTCCTTGAGCCCCCAGGGCGACTGGCGGTAGACAAAATGGATTGACCTGCCCCTGATCTTAAGGTCGTGGGTTACGCTTG
>CAZSBS010000003.1:0-43112 GCA_964605095.1 uncultured Planctomycetaceae bacterium
GAGAATATCTCCAGGGCGCGGGACAGTTGCGTTGCGTCGCCGTGGGTGTCCGAGAGGATGCCGATTCTCATTTTGAGCTGCTCGCTTCGGGGGGCTCACGCCTTCCGGGCTTCGTCGTAGATTTCATCGGGCATGTCGAAGTTTGCGTAGACCTTCTGGACGTCGTCGTGATCCTCGAGGGCCTCCATGAGCTTGAGCACCTGTCGGGCATGGTCGCTCTCGACGCGAACAGTGTTATTGGGCACCATGGCGATCTCGGCCGAGACGGTCTGGATTTGCCTGGCCTCCAGTGCCTGCTTGACGGCTGAGTACGCGCTTGGATGGCAGGTGACCTCGATGATGTCGCGGTCGGCGACCACGTCGTCGGCGCCGGCCTCGATGGCGATATTCATGAGGGTCTCCTCGTCGGCCTGGTCGGCGGCGATGACGAAGGTCCCCTTTTTCTCGAACATCCACGCGACACAGTTTGTGGAGCCGAGCTGTCCGCCGGCGCGTTCGAAGAGCTTTCGCATTTCCGGCGCGGTGCGACTGCGATTGTCGGTAAGGCACTCGACGAGGAAGGCGACTCCGCCGGCGCCGTAGCCCTCGTAAGTCATTTCCTCGTAGCTCTCGCCGGCCAGTTCGCCGGTGCCCTTCATGATCGCCTTCTTGATGGTGTCCTTGGGCATGTTGGCTGCCTTGGCATCGTCGATGGCGTATCGCAGGGAGAGGTTTTCATCGGGGTTTCCGCCGCCGCACTTGGCGGCCACGATGATTCGCTTCGCCACCTTGCTCCAGTCCCGGCCGCGCTTGTTGTCGTTAGCGGCCTTGGAGCGTCGGATGGTTGCCCAATGTGAATGTCCGGACATGGTCTCAATTCTCCGTCAGCGGTAAATCGCTCATTGGTCTAAGCCGGGGAATCGCCCCTCGCCAGGCGTTTCCTCGACCGCATCGTCCTCGTCGGGCATCGTCGAATCGCCCAGCGGCGAAACCTTCGGCTGGAGGCTCTTCCTGGCGGCATCGATCTTCGCGGGCGTATTTTTCAGAAGCTCGCGGTCCTCGCGCATGGGGTTCTCGACCTTTCGCCCGAGTTCCAGTGCCCTGGCCCACAGTTCGATTGCCCTGTCGCGCCACCCGAGGCGCCAATAGGCGTCACCGGCGTGGTCGAAGATCACGCCGTGGCCGGCGTCGTCGGTGTTGCCTTGGGCGAGGAACCGCTGGAAGATTCGACCGGCCATTCTCAGCCGGCCCTGCTTGTAGAATACCCATGCGAGCGAGTCCGCGTAAGCGGTTTCCTGGGGCCTGACGGTCACGGCAAGGCGGAGCATTTTTTCGGCCTCGTCGAGCCGTTGGCCTCGCACGGCGAGTATGTATCCCATGTTGTTGTTGAGGCTGACAGCGGTTGGCTGGATCGCCAGTGCGGAAGCCATGGTCGTCATGGCCTCGTCGGACTTGCCCATCTCGCCGAGGATGGTGCTCTTGAGCGTCAGCAGATCGACGTCATTTGGATCGGCCTTGATCAGTTCATCTGAGAGCTTGAGGGCCTGGTCCAACTTCCCGGCCGCGAGCTTGATCTGCACGGACATGGTGGCCAGCCATTGCCACGGCGGGATTGACGCCTCGGCCATCTTGGCCGTCGGGACCGATACGGCGGGCGCGGACGCCGCCTTGGCGAAGAGCTTGTCCTTCTTCCACTGGCTCAGGAAGCGGTCGGCCTGGTCGAGCTGCTTGGCGTCGACCAGTTCGCCGATCATCAGCCTGCGCGGCTCGATGCTGTTTGGGAAGTCAGCAACCCACTTTTCGGTCAGCTTGCGGGCATCCTGTTTCCGCCCGGCCTCGTCCAGGGCAACCAGGTGAAGTTGGCGGCGGCCCCAGACGATCTTGTCGGCGCCCTGGGCCAGACTGTCGATTATCGCCAGGGCCTGGTCGTATCGGGCGCCGCTGACGTGGCCGGCGATTATGGATGCCACCGCCTCGGGAATACGCTTGCCCGCCTCGGCGTAGGCGGGGTCGGTGGTTGCCTTGGCCAACTGGAGGCCCGTGACGGCCTTGCGGAGGCCCGCCAGGTTGTCGGCGAAGGTCTGGTGCTCCTTGATGGACTGATCCAGCAGTTCGATGCTCTTGTCGTAGTCTTTGCGCCGCATTGCCGCCAGGCCCAGCACCAGGACGTCATCATTGAGCGGGTCGGTGGCGGAGTTCTTCCTGACCATCGCCATGGCCTCGTCATATTGCCCAGCCATGCCCAGCAGATCCAGGCGAACCAGCCGCAGGTGACGCAGGTAGCGATCGTCGGCGCTGGCCGCGATCATCGCATCCACGATCCGCACGGCTTGGCTGTACTGCTTGTTGTCCTGCATGACTTGGAGCAACGTCTGGCGGTAGAGGGTCTGAAGGTTGTCATCCTGCGTCTGGGAGATCCATTGCTCGGCGAGTTTGCGGGCCTGCTCGAACCGCCCGATTTTTCCGAGCATGTATATCTGGCGGGGCCGACCCCAGGAGTCTTCCTGCCTGTTCGGGGTGGCCAGGAACTTCTCGACGGTCGAAAGGGCCGCCGCCGGCTGGTTGGCGTCAATCAGGGCGTCGAAGCAGCGCTGCGCCAGGTCCAGGTCGCCCGGAGTCTCGTCCAGCAGCGTGCCGTATATGGCCGCGGCCTCGGCCGTCTTGCCGACAGCCGCCAGAAGGTCGGCAAGCGCCTTTCGGGCGGGGCGGTTGGTTGGTTGCGACTGGATGAGGCGGTTGAGTTTTTCGGCCGCGTCGTCGAAGTCCTTCTTGCTGACGATTCCCGGCACGGGCCCCAGCAGCGCGCGGACGGACAGGGCCAGGACGTCGGTGTCCTGCGGCGCGAGGCTGGAAAGCTGGTTCAGAAGGGTCATCGCCTCCTTGCGCCGCCCGGCGTGCAGTGCCAGTTCGGCCTGCATGAGGCGGGTCTGGAAGTTGTCCGGGTATCGCTGCTGAAGTTGTGCGAGCAGTTGCCCGGCTTCTTTGAAGAGGCGGTTGGCGACGTAGAGGTCGAAGAGCTTTCGTGCGGCGGGGTCGCTGTCGGGTTGCTCCCTCAGTGCATTGAGGAGTGTCTGGATCGCCTCTCGCTTCCGCCCGGTGGCGGCGTAGGCATCGGCCAGCAGCACCACCACGGTCAGGTCGTCCTTCTTGAGGCGGCAGGCCTCCTGGAGCGGCCCGATGGCGTCGGCTGCCTTACCGCGGCTCAGCGCGACCTTCCCGCGAAGGTAATAGGGCAGGTAGGTGTCCTTGGCGACGGTGCTCATGCGGTCCAGGAGCCTGTCGGCGAGGTCGTCGCGTTTCTGAGCGAGGTATGACTCCAGCAGGGCCTCGTATGCGGGGTAGAAGTCTGGCTGTTTCTCGGTCGCCCGCTGGTAGAGGTCGGCGGCCAGGAGGTTCTTGCCCTTGGCGGCGGCGAACCTGCCGGCCAGGTAGAGCAGGGCGAACTGGTTCTTCGAGTCGCTCTTGCGGGCCAGTTCAGCCAGGTTGCGTTCTACGCCTGGGGAGTCCGTCGCGGCGGCGATGTCGGTCATGCTCTCGCCCATCGCCTCGACGCTGGCCGGGTCGCCCGCGAGGCTCTTATCCATCAGGGCCAGCAACTGCTCGTACTGGGCTCGCCGGGCGTAGTTGCTTCCCAGGATCCGCCAGAGGTCGGCGTTGTTGGGCTGGACCGTCGCCACCGACTGTAGGATGGTCATGGCCTCGTCGGTCCAACCGAGCTGCTGGGCCGTGCGGGCCAGTGAGATGGCGATGTCGGCGTCCTGCTTGTGGCGCTGGGCAACAGCCTGCCAGAACCGCACGGGCAACTTGCGGTCCTTGCTCTGGCGGCACAGCGAGCTGAGCATTTGCGGCAGGTTGCCCCGCTGGCTGGGCAGCTCGACCATGTCCAGCAGCATCGCCTCGACCTTGTCGTACTGCTTCTGGCCCAGCAGGGCGTCGGCGAGCAGGCTGGCTGTCCGCCCACTGGTGCGGTCGCGCCGGTAGGCACGTTCCAGAAGCGTTATCGCCTCGGGCGTCCGCCTCAGCAGAAGCAGCAGCGCGCCCTGGCGGCTCAGAAGGCGCTCGGGGCGCAGAACCCATTCCAGCAGGGTGGCGCGGTCGGCGTAGTCGCGCCCGTTCTGCTCGACCCACTTGGCGAACCTGGCGTAGCCTTCCATCGCGGCCGACCAGTAGGCCTCGCGGTCCAGCAGCAGCGACAGCGTGAGAAGTGCTTCGGCGGCGCGGGGGTTTTGGGATCCGGCCTGTGAGCAGAGCAGGGCGGTGCGAATGTGCTCGATGGCCTGGTCGTTCTGCTGCTGGGCGGCGGCGAGTTGGCCGAGCATGAGGTGCGATTCGAGGTCGTCGCCCGCGGCCTTGACAGCCGACTGAAGACTCGCCTCCGCCTTGCCGCGGTTTGGCAGGGACATGTACGCCTGCCCCAGCAGCCGGAGTATCCGGGCGTTGCCGGGCGCGAAGGACACAGCCCGTTCCAGCAGGGTGACGGCCTTGTCGAAGCTCCGCTGGGCGATGAGGGCCTCGGCCTGGGCGACCTCGTCGCGGACCCTCTCGGGCAGCGGCTGATCCTCGGGCTTGCCCTTGGGCGGCTCGATCTTGGGCGTAAGCTCGTCGAGGCCCAGCATGGCTCGGGCGGGGATCGGCCCGGGCGCCGGCTGGGTGATCCGCGGTGAGGAATCTCGATCCGCCTGCGCAGCAGCCGGGGCGGGCGCCAGTTCGGCCTGTTGGCTGCCGCAGCCAAGAGCCAGCATCATTGATGCCGCCAACGCAATGGCTGGCCTTGATCGCGTGATGTGGATAGCCATGGGAATCTTGCCGCCTGCTATGGGATTACCTTGTTGAGTGGGTACGTGATTATCCCCGTGGCGCCGGCCCGTTTGAGCCGTGGCACCAACTCGCGTTCCACTTTCTCCTCGACCACGACCTCCACCGCGACCCAGTCCGGATCGCGCAGGTCGGAGACGGTGGGCGACTTTTCGGCCGGGAGAATGGCTGTGATGGCCTCCAGCATGCTGCGCGGCACGTTCATCTTGAGCCCGACTTTCTCGCGGGCGTCGATGGCGCCCTTGAGCAGCAGGGCCATGTTCTCGATCTTCTGGCGCTTCCAGTCGATTGCCATAGCCTTGTGATTGGCGATGAATCGCGTCGAGCTTGTCAGCAGCGTATCGACGATGCGGAGCTTGTTGGCTTTGAGGCTCGAGCCTGTCTCGGTCACGTCGACAATGGCGTCTATCAGGCGGGCCTTTACCTCCGTTGCGCCCCAACTGAACTCGACCTTCACCTTGACGCCCTTGCCCTGGAAGTACTTGCGGGTGGCGTTGACCAGCTCGGTGGCGACGATGCCGCCGTCGAGCTGCTCGGGCTTCGTGACGGGGCTTTCCTCCGGCACGGCCAGGACCCAGCGCACGGGGCGAAGGTTCTGTTTGGCGTAGACCAACTCGGCGACTTCGACGACGTCCGAGCCGTTCTCGCAGATCCAGTCGTAGCCGGTCAGGCCGGCGTCTATGACGCCGTCCTCGACGTAGCGGCTCATCTCCTGGGCGCGGAACATTATCACCGAGATCTGGTCGTCGTCGATGGTGGGAAAGTAGCTTCGCGAGGATATGTTTATGTTGTAGCCCGCTCGCTGGAAGAGGTCCAGCGTGCTGTCCTGAAGCGAGCCCTTGGGGATTCCGAGCACCAGTTTGTCTTGTGGTTTTTCCATGTTTGTTTTGTTGAAAACTGCCGAAAAATTGTCAAAAAAAGGCCAAACCCCGTAAAAACTCTATAAAAAGGGGTCTTTCAATTCCCTGGCGCCCGTTGTGGTCCGCAGTTCGCGGTCGAGGTGCCGGGTGTCACTTCTTCCTGGTGCCGCGGGCGGCCCTGGCGGCTTTTCCGCCGGCCTTTGCCTTTGCCGGGGCCGGGGCGCCGCCAGCGGGCTTGCCGGTGCTCTTGGCCGATGTCCTTACAGTGGCACGCTTGCGCGCCTTGCGTGCCGGTGTCTGGGCCGGGTTCGAGGCGGTCTGCTTGCCGGCCTTGGCAGGCGGGGCCTTGGCGGCGGCTTGTTTGGCGGCCAGTTCAGCCTTGGCTTTGGCCTCCTCGGCGGCTTCGGCTTTGGCGACCTGGGCTTCCACCTTGGCGGTGTCGCTCTTTCGTTTCTTGGCCAGCATCTTGGCGTTCTTGGCGACATAGTCGCGGAAAAACTCGTGGGTGCTCCATGCCTGCTTCTGGAGGATTATGCGTTCCAGGAAGGCCTGGACATCCTCGACGCTGCTGCCCGGCTCGATGTGGCCGTCGGCCTCGAGGCAGTCGACGAGTCCCTGGTCGACCGGTACGGCGTGTCCGCCGAAGACCTGCAACATCATCACCCCGGCGGCATATGGGCTCAGGCCAAGCTCGCCGAGGTGGCGTCGCGCGTCACGTTTGGACATTTTCTCGACGTAATCCAGCACGAGGCTGTTGCGGCGGTTGAAGATCGCGTTGAGGGCCGTGGTGATTTCCTCGGCCTTTCGGCGGGCGTCGGGGAAGTCGCGTCCGAGAGTGTCGACCACATCCTTGACCGGCGCGACGCGGAGTTCGTTGAAGTCCACGAACTCGTTTTTCAAGGTCTCCATGGCCTTGGCGGACTGTATGGGCGCGTCGGCTTCCAGGACGGCGTCGATTATCGCGCGGATAGGATCGGCATTCGCCGGCGGGATGGCGGCGGACTTGCCGACGCCGGAAAGGAACTTCTTGATATTCTTCTGGTGCTTGGTTGCGTTCTTCATGACCGCTGGTCCTGGTTGGTACTGCCGGTCGGGGGCGTTTGTTCGCTCTGCTCGGCCGGGGTTTGGCCCTCGTCCTGCCCGGCCTCGCTGGCGGCCTGAAGGCGGGCCTCGTCTTTTTGCTGAATCTCGTCGGCCACTCGTTGAATGATATCCAACGTATCGAGGGTCTTCTTGAACTCGGTGTCCATCAGGAAGCTCAGCACCGGTGTTGCGCGAAGCGACATCTGTCGTGCCATCAGTTCCTGGATGTGCCCTGAGGCGTGTCGCAGGGCCTGGAGAGTGCGGTTTTGCCGGCCTTCGGTGCCCATGACCGAGATGTATACCTTGGCGGTCAGAAGGCCCTCGGCGACTTCCACTCGCGTCACCGAGGTTAGCGCGCGGTCGATCCGCGGGTCGGAAAGCTTCGTCAGAAGCAGTTCCCCCATTATCTGGCGCATGAGAGCGGCAATTCGTTGTGTTCTACGATTCATCTCAAAACCACTCGACCTCGCTGGCAGCCAGGATCATGTCCCTATTGCCCGCCGCGGCGTTGACGATCTGCTGCAGCGCCCCGGCCAGGTAAGCCTGGTCGCCGCCCACGGCGGCAACCGCCAGAACGGCCCGCTGGCGGCTGTCCAGCGCACCGACCTCGGCGATTGACACGTTGAACCGCGCGGCTACGCGATCCTTGAAGCTCTTGACCAGTCTTCTCTTGTCTTTAAGGCTCGCCGCCTGGAGGATGTGAAACTCCAGATGCAGCAGGCCCAGGCTCGTTTTCATTGTCCAGATTTCAGATTTCAGATTTCAGATTTCAGATTTCAGATTCCAGATTGCAGACGCCCAGCCATGTTATGTCCGCGCCTGAAGTCCGCGCCTGAAGTCCGCGCCTGAAGCCTGTAGCCTGAAACTCTTCTCTTACAGGCTCCTCGCCACTTCGACCGTCTTGTAGAACTCCAGCGTGTCACCTTCCTTGATGTCGTCGAATCCGGCGATTTTCAGGCCGCATTCCATGCCGGACCGCACCTCGCGAACGTCATCCTTAAACCGCTTGAGGCTTTCCAGCGTCCGCTCGTCCATGACGACAATGTTGTTGCGGATTACGCGGAGGTGGGCGTTGCGGTTGACCACGCCGTCGAGCACGTGGCAGCCGGCGATACTGCCGACCCTCGACACCTTGAACACCTGCCGGATCTCGGCCCGGCCGATGGTTTCCTCGCGAATCTCCGGGGTCAGGCCCTCTTCCAGGGCCTTGTGGATGTCGTCGATTATGTTGTAGATCACGCGGTAGACGCGGATGTCGACGCCCTTTTCCTCAGCCATCTGGCGTGCGGAGGAGTCGGGCACGACGTTGAAGCCGATTATCAGCGCTCCCGATGCCTCGGCCAGCGTGACGTCGCCGATGGTGATCCCGCCGACGCCGGCATGGAGGATGTTCACCTTGGCCTCGGCGGTGCTGAGCTTCTCCAGCGAACCCGTCAGGGCCTCGATCGAGCCCTGAACGTCGGCCTTGATTATCAGAGGCACCTCGCTGGTCTGGCCCTGTGCGATCTTGCTCAGCAGGCTCTCGAGCGTGGCCTTGGGCCCGCTGGCAAGTTGGCGGGTCCGCATGCGCTGGCGGCGGTCATCGGCGGCCGTGCGGGCCTGGTCGAGGTCCGCGACGACATAGAACTTGTCGCCCGCCTCGGCCACGCCGTCCATGCCGGCTATTTCCACTGGCGTGCTTGGCCCGGCCGAGGTGATCTCCTTGCCCTTGTCGTCGATCAGTTGGCGGACGCGCCCGTGGCTTCGGCCTGCCAGGACAATGTCGCCGACCTTGAGCGTGCCGTTTCGGACAAGCAGCCTGGCCAGGGGTCCGCGGGCGGGGTCGATCTCGGACTCGATTACGAACCCGCTGGCGGGGGCGCCGATCTCGGCCTTGAGCTCGAGCAGTTCCGCCTCGAGGCTCAGCACCTCGACCAGTTCGTCGATGCCCTTGCCCGTCGTAGCGGAGGTCTGGATGACTTCCACGTTGCCGCCCCATTGCCGCGGATTCAGGCCGTGCTCGGCAATCTGGGCCATAGCCCGCTGGATGTTGGCGTTGGGCAGGTCCACCTTGTTGAGGGCCACCACTATGGTCACCTTGGCGGCCTTGGCGTGGTTGATCGCCTCAATCGTCTGGGGCATCACGCCGTCGTCGGAGGCCACCACCAGCACTACCACGTCTGTCATGTTGGCCCCGCGAGCCCGCATGGCGGTGAAGGCCTCGTGGCCCGGGGTGTCCAGGAAGACCACGTGCTTGTCGCCCACGTCGTATCGGTAGCTGCCGATGTGCTGGGTTATGCCGCCCGCCTCGCCGCCGGCGACGGCGGTGTGGCGGATGCGGTCCAGCAGCGATGTCTTGCCGTGGTCGACGTGCCCGAGGAACGTCACCACCGGCGCCCGACTGACCATCTCGCCGGCGGGGCGGGCCTCGATCTGATCGGCCACTTCCATCTCGGCCGTACGCTCGCGATGGATGTCTAGCTCGATGTCAAAATCGGCGACGGCCATCTCGGCCATCTCGATGCTTATGTTCTGGTTGGCGGTCACCATCGTGCCCGTTTCCATGAGCTTGCGGATGATTTCCGTGGCCTTCAGGCCGGTGGCGGCGGAGAGGCTCTTGACGGAGATCGGCTCGTCGATCTCCACTTTGCCCACCTTTACAGTCGGCCGGACCAGCCCTCCGCCTTTTCTGGCGACGGACGCGCGGTGCCTTCTCAGGCCTCCGCCGGCGGCGGCGGCGAGGCGGGCGGATCGCTCCTGGAGGTCGCGCTCTCGCCATTCTTGCCCCCCGTCGGTTGCGCCACCTTCGGCGCTGCGGCCCGTGCCGGCTCGGCGACGGGGGCTGCGACGCTTGCCCTTTTTCTTATCGTCGTCGGTGTCCTTGCCCTTGCCCTTGGTGGTCGTGGGGCCGCGCCCCGCCGTCGTTGGCGTCGGCTCGTCGGGAACTCCGGGCCTGACGATACGCGGTCCGACGCGCGTCGGAGTCGGCTGGCGGCGGCGGGGGGGTTCCATGTGCTCGGGGGCCTCGACGCGGACGATCCGCGGACCCCGCAGCTTGGCCGGGCGGGGGACCAACTGCGGCCCGGCCGGCATTATGCCGGGCTTGGCCGGCTCCGGCGGCTGGTCCTGGGCCGCCTCGGGCGGGGCCTGTTCGGTTGCTTCGGCCTGCTCGGCTGCGACCTGGGCAGGCTGGGCGGTCTCGGCCTCGGTCTCGGTCTCGGCCTCGACCTCAGTTGGGGCCGGAGGCTCGGCGATCTGCGATTCGACCAGCTCGGCCACGGCTGTGGCGGCGACGGCGGGCTCGGCCTCGACGGCCTGTGGCTCGGCGGCCGGCGATTCCGCAGGCTCAACTTCGGCCTCGGTGGGGGGGGACTCCGCGGTTTCGGCATGTTCGCCGTGGCGGCGGCTCTTGCGGGCCTCGGCACGCGCTTCTTCGAGGTCCACGTGTTCGGCAGTCTCAACCGCTGTCTGCGTCACATCGGGGCTGAACCACTCGCGCAGCGTCGCCTCCAGACCGGCAGACAGCGTCGCCATGTGGTTCTTGACGTCCAACCCCTCGGCGCGACACTTCTCGAGCATCGTCTTGCTCTTTACGCCGAGTTCTCTTGCAAGTTCAAAAATCCGTGTTGCCAAGAAAGCCTCCCGGCAATGTAAAATCAGCAACTACAACCAGTCACAATCCCCGACCGAAACGATCGGCCGGGCTGTTCGCCCAAAATGGCGATCACGGCCGGCTCATGCGCCGGCGACCTCGCCATCGCTTGGGGCCTCGGTCTGGCCCTCGGGCGCTTCTGGGGCGGAGGGCGACGTTGCCTCGTCGGCCCCGGCTGCCACATCATCATCTGTAGCGTCGAGATTCTCCTGCGCGTCGTTGTGGTCACCCACCTCAGCCGGTTCGGCTGGGGCTTCGGCCTGAGCTTCGGCCTGGGCTTCGGCCTGGGCTTCGGCCCGCTGGGTGCGGGCGGCGCGGGCCTCGGCGTTCTTGAGTTTCTCTGCCGCCTGCTTGGCCGCGGCGGCCTCTTTGGCGGCTTCGGCACAGCGGACGACGATCGACCTGGCCAGCGCCCGGTCCATGGCCAACTCGTTGACCAGCGGCTCGGGTCCGACCTCCTCGACGTCAAGGACGCTTACCATGCCCATTGCGATGACGCGGTCGACGGTCGTCGAGTCCACGCCCTCGACCTCGCGGAGGCTTTTCTCCAGCAGATCCAGGCCGGTGTTGAACTCCGCGGGCGTCAGGATGTCTATGTCCCAGTTGGTCAGCCGGGCCGCCAGACGGACGTTCTGCCCGCGCTTGCCGATGGCCAGCGAGAGCTGATCCTCGGTGACCACCACCGTCGCCCGCCCAAGCTCGAAGCACAGGGCGATCTCCGCAACCTCCGCCGGCTTAAGCGAGTTGGCGATGAGGATCTTGGACGAGTCATTCCAACGGACGATGTCGATCTTCTCGCCGCCGAGTTCATCGACGATGTTCCTGATCCGGCTGCCGCGGATGCCCACGCAGGCGCCGACGGCGTCGACTTTCGCGTCCAGGCTGTTGACGGCCACCTTTGTGCGGTAGCCCGCCTCGCGGGCCAGGGCCTTGATCTCAATGATCTTCTCAGCCACCTCGGGCACTTCCAGGTCGAATAGCGCGCGGATGAAGTCCGGATGCGTCCGGGACAGGATGATCTTCACGGCGCTGGGCTGCTCGCGGACGTCCAGGACCATCGCGCGGATTCGCTCTTCCGGCATGTGGCTCTCGCCGGGGATCTGCTCGCCCCTGGGCAATATGGCCTCGGTCCGGCCTAGGTCCACTATCAGCGAGCCGCCTTCCCACCGCGTGGTCCGCCCGGTTACGATCTGACCGCACCGTTCCTTGTACTCAGCGTAGATGCTTCCCCGCTCGGCCTCGCGAATGCGCTGGATTATCACCTGCTTGGCCGTCTGGGCGGCGATTCGCCCCAAGTCGCGGATGCTCATGACCTTGCCGTCGACGGCGGCTGAGATGTCGCCAGTTTGACGGTCGATGTGAACCGCAACATCCTCGGTTCCGATGTTCTGCTTGCGCATGGCTGAGAGCATGGCGGCCTCGAGGTCCTCAAGGACGACCTCGCGGTCGATATTCTTGTCCCTGGCCAAGCCGTCAACTATTCGCAGAAGTTCTTGGTTCATATCGGTTCCAGGTTGTCTGGGGGCCCGGCGAATGAGCCCGCAACACAGGCAACAAAAAAAGTGGGTCGCCTCGCCCACTTCCAAGCCTCAGCCTCGTTGCGTTGCGGGTCCAGCACCATCCGGGCCCGTAATAGTATGCAGGTTCCTACGGAGCCCGGCGCGTTTTGCACACACCGAACGAAACGTGCCCCCGCCGGAGCCTTCCATGGAAGACTACCAACGCGGGCAGCGCCGAGGTGGCCTTATGCCTTGCCACCGGCTTGGATCCTGGTCAGGCACAACATTGTTCTACAAACTCCTGGCCTGATGGTTCTCGTCGCCATCACTATCCGCACGCACACGCCATTCCGGCGGCATCGGTCGCCGGTAAGGCGCGGCCTAAACGTAACTCTTTGCCAGTACTCACCATGCGTTTCGTGTATACACACTCCCCGTCCGCGCCCGGTCCAGCCTTGAAAGGCCCATGGCCCCGAGGGCGGCGAGGCGACTGCATCAATCGCTGACTACGCAGATTACAAATTATAGAAACTGCCCAAGGCCCGTCAACAAAAATCCCCGCACATGTCCCACATTGGGACCAACCTGAGTTTCCGGCACAAGCGGATGTCTGATTTGACTCCGATGGCGTTTTGCCGAATCGCGA
The DNA here is from genome assembly GCA_964605095.1 of uncultured Planctomycetaceae bacterium. GTDB lineage: Bacteria > Planctomycetota > Phycisphaerae > SM23-33 > SM23-33 > JAUWQU01. Next base: position 12,514 of record CAZSBS010000003.1, read on the forward strand.
GTCTTTATTGCGGATTGCGGATTGTCCCGGCGCGCCGGGACGGATTTCCATCTCCCAAGCCTTGGCCGGGGCAATCCGCAATCCGCAATGAATTCCAGGCAGTCAAACAATGGTATAACCTTAAAATAAATATACTTACATGAATGTTGGTCATCGGATTCTCGGGTAGCCGGCCTGTTCGCTTCAGCGAGCGGGGACGGCAGGAGAGGGCATGCGACTTCTCTCTTTCCCAAACTCGCCCCGGTGCAAGACGGTACGTATATTGTCCTTGGAGGAATCGTCGTGCAGCGCGGCTTAAGACGCGGCTTAACATGAATCTGCGATTCATCCTAAAACATGAAAAGACAATGCCCTAAGCCTCTGTCCCTACTACCTTCCTTACGGAACACCCTCTTCGTGCGCCGCTTGGGCCTGCTGGCCGGGGCGCTGGCTCTTTTCGCCCTGGGTTGGGCATTGCCCGCGCGGGCCGGGCCAAGTTCCTCTCGCGATTATCAGGGCGAGGCCAAGGGCATCGCCGCAAAGCAGCTCGAGCAGTTCGGCAAGGGCTACTCGGCCCGCTACGACAATAACCGGCACATCCTGTACGTCAGCGCGCTGGACGAGGCCCATCTCAAAGAGACCATCGGGCTCCTGGCCGCCTTCACGGAGGCCTACCGGCGCACGCTGGCCAGCGACCGCGGCGAGGGCAACATCACTGTCGTGCTGCCGACCGCCGAGGACTACAAGAAGCTTGAACTTCCATTCCCGGATTGCGTGGGCTTTTACAGCTACGCCGGCCGGCGGCTGGTGGCTATCGACCGCGGGCGGACGCTGATCCACGAGTTCACCCACGCACTGCACCACGCGGACATGACCGCCTCCCGCCAGAGCCACCCGATCTGGATCGCCGAGGGCCTGGCCACGCTCTTCGAGGCGAGCACGATTACCCCGTCGGGCCTGGTGCCAAAACTCGACATGCGCCTGGCCACCCTCCAGAAAGCCATCCGTGAGAAAAAAACCTTCCCCCTGAAGGACCTGCTCTCGATGGGCCGCAAGCCGTTCATGCAGGATGCGGCCGTGGCGTACGCCCAGGCCCGCTACCTTATGTACTACCTCTACGAGCGAGGCCGGCTCGACGACTTCTACAGCCGCTACAAGAACACCTTCACCCACGACCCGCAGGGCATCGCGGCCTTCGAGGCGGCCGCGGGCAACAAGCTGTTCATCATCGACCGTGATTGGCAGAAGTGGGTTTTGGACAAGGCCCTGCCGTCATCCGAGCGCCGCTGCCGCCAGGGCCGGCTCGGCCTGGAGCTTCAGCGCGTGGCCCAGGGCGCCAAGATCGTCGGCTTGCAGGACGCCTCCGCCGCCAAGACGGCCGGGCGGCTGAAGGTCGGCGACATCATCGAGCAATTCAACGGCCAGGCCATCCGGAACGAAGCCGAACTCGCCGCCGCCATCCGCTCCGCCGGCGCCATGCAGACCGTCAAGGTCCAACTCCTCCGCAACAGCCGGCGAATGACAGTCCTGCAGCCGCTGGGCGGAGCGTAGTGCCGAAATGATGAATGCCACGAATGATAAATGCCAAGTGGAGATCCCAGGCTTGCCGCTTAGCGCCTGAAGGCTCTTGGCATTCCTGGCATTCATCATTTGGGCATTGAACATTGCGGCCAGGCTCGGCCGCCACCGTTACTTCATCGCGCCGGTCAGAATGCCCACGGCGTATTGCAGGACGAACAGGGCAGCGAAGACGTAGACTATGGCCGGGCACTGGCGGGCCTTGCCGGAGATCAGCTTGGCGAATGCGTAGCTGATGAAGCCGATGGCGATGCCCGTGGCGATCGAGAACGTAAAGGCCATCCCGGTCATGGCCAGGAAGGCCGGCAATGATTCGGTGATGTCGTCCCACTCGATTTCCCGCATGGCACGCATCATCATAGCCCCGACGATTATCAGGGCAGGGGCGATCATCGGATAGCGAAGGATGGGGTCGCCCCACGACGTCGTGCCGACCGTAACTCCGCCGCCGATCATCCGCACCAGCGGCTGAAAGAAAAGCGCCGCCAGCATGCACAGCCCGGCGACGATTGCGGCAAGCCCCGTCCGCGCCCCGGCCGCCACACCGGTGATGGACTCGATGTAGCTGGTGACCGTGCTCGTGCCCAGGCACCCGCCGGCGATTGTGCCCAATGCGTCGGCCGTAAGGGCTCGCTCAGCCGACGGGAGCTTGCCGTCCTTGGTCATCAGGTTTGCCCTGCTGCCCACGGCCACCAACGTGCCGACGGTGTCGAACATATCCATGAACAGCAGTATGAACCCCAGCGTCAGCACCTCGGCGACGTGCGGGCCGGCAAGCTTGCCCGGCAGCGATCTGAAGCCGTCGATGAATCCCGTGGCCGTGACCTCCAGGCCGCCAGGCATGCCGACCAGCCCGTGATACGTGACAGCCTCGACGCCCCATATCCGCCCGACGGCCCACGTTGCGGCCGTGGCGGCGAGTATGCCCAACAGGATCGCCCCGCGAACGTGCAGCGCCATCAGCACCAGAATGATGGCAAGCCCAAGCAGCGTGAGGGCGGCCACGTAGTTTCCGTGCAGGTCCGCCAGGGCCACGAATGTTGCGGGATTGGGCTTGATCAGGTTTCCCCACTCGAAGCCGATCAGGGCGATGAACAGCCCGATGCCCGCCGCGATGCCGCTCTTGAGGGCGTCGGGTATCGCGTTGAGCAGCATGGACCGCACGCCGAACCTCGCCAGCAGCACGAAGACCGCCCCAACCACCACCGTAAGGGCCATCGCCTCCTGCCAGGAGAGCTTGAAGGCCCCGGCGGCCGCGCCCACGCCGCAGAGCGTGAAGACGAAGAAGAAGTTCTCCCCCATTCCCGGCGCCAGTGCTATGGGATAGTTTGCCAGCAGCCCCATCAGCACGCACGCGATGGCGGAAGCAATGCACGTTGCCATGAACACGCCGTCGGCGTCCATGCCCGTCTTGCTCAGCACTGCCGGCTGAACGAAGAGGATATAGCTCATGGCCATGAAGGTGGTAAGCCCGCCGACAACCTCCCGGCCCACCGTGCTGCCCCGCTGCCGTATCTGGAAGCTAAACGCCATGGTCAGGCTCCTTCCTTGATCTGACGGACACGATCAGCCGCGATTGTTCACCGAAACGTGCGGTCTTGTCAACAGTCTGGCGCAGGGCCTTTGGCGCAGGGCCTTTGGCTCGGCGCGGGCTTCGTCAATCACTTTCCGTTTCCGTTGGCGATGAGGGAGCGGATGAGCTCGTCGGTGTTGATGGCGCACATGGTGGTGTATCGGTCCGTAAGCGCGAACGGCATGTAGAGTGTATCGCCGTGGATCATGGCGCCGCAGGTGTAGACGACGTTGGGCACGTAGCCATACTGCTCGGACGGCCCCGCACTCACCAGGGGCTTGCTCAGCCGGCCTCGGACCTTCAGCGGGTTGTCGAGGTCCAGCAGCATCGCGCCGATTGAGTACTTCCGCATCGGCCCGACTCCGTGTATCAGCAGCAGCCAGCCCTCGGGTGTTTCTATCGGCGATCCGCAGTTGCCCATTTGCAGCAGGTTCCACGGCGCGTACGGCCCTGCCAGCGGCGTGGCGGTCTCCCAGAAATGCACCATGTCCGAGTACATGATGTACAGGTTCATGCCGTCTATCCGGGAGCACATGGCGTAGTGCCCGTTGATCCTCCGCGGAAACAGGGCCATGCCCTTGTCCAACGCGGCGGCGCCGTTGATCGAGTGGACCTCGATCTGCTTGTAGTCCTTGGTGCGGATGAGCATCGGCAGGATCCGCGTGCCGTCGTAAGCGGTATAGGTGCCGAAGTATTCGACGGAACCGTCGTTCTCGACGAATCGAACCATGCGGAGGTCCTCGACGCCGTGCGCCTCTTCCTGCGTGGCCGGATAGAGCACCAGTTGGGTAATGTCGGCCTTGGGCGGCAGGCTGACGTGGTAGTTCGACCGCGCCAGCCAGATCATGGTCTCGATAGCCTGGCTGGAGCCCCTGGCCGAGGGATCGTTCTTGCGGAACTCGGCCACGGCGTGGTTGAGTTCCGTGATCGTGAAGGAGTCCTTGAGCATTGACAGCACTTTCTCGACGACCCGCATGCCGCGGAGGCCCATTTCCCGTAGTCTGCGGAGGATAAGGTGCTTGAGGAATTGCTGATCGGGCGAGACTTGCGCCCGCGCCAGGGTGGTCGGCGGCGGGTCCAGCGTCACTTCCCCGCTGGTGCCGATTACGCCTGTGCGGAACACAATGGACGAGATATGCCCCTCGCCGGTGGCCCGCAGGCTCATTAGGAACCGCACCGCGCCATCCGGCACGTTGGCCTGGTCGGGGTGCGGCACTATCGAGGGGTTGAACAGCGCCACTCCCTCGATCGCGTACTCCATCGTCAGGTACGCACCTGCCAGTTTCCGGCGCCGGGGCGACCAGTCCGCCTGCCACCCGATCAACGCCTGGGCCTGGCGGTAATGGGCCTCGAAAGCCGACGGCAGGTCCATGTGGCGCTGGCCGTACGCGGCGAGGATCTCTTCGAGGCAGCCCGCCACGCGGTCATCAGGCAGTTGGCCGATCCGCTCGAACAGCGAGGCCAGCCTGGTCCCCAAGGGGATCATCGGCAGTTGCACAAGGTGTGTCTCGTCGCCGTAGAGGCTGACCGGCAGTCGCCTCACGGCCGGGCCGGGGCCGTCCTCGCCGCCCGCACAGGCATGCCCGGTCGCTATGGCCGGGCCTTGGGATGCGTCTTGAGAGCGATCAGTCTTGGTCATTATGCGAAGGTCGCTTTCTCTGTTCTGAAAAGACGGTAGTAGGTGGACGGGGCGCAGCATGGCGACAGCCCTCGTCCTCGTCCTCGTCCTCTGCTTTTTCCTTCATCGGGTGAGCCGAAGGCTAATGTTCGACTGTTGTCAGCAGCGGCGCTTCGGCGGCGTCGTCAATGGCCAAGGCCTGTTCGAGCTTCATCGCGGTCATGAGCGATATGAGCCATGAAAGCGTGGACTCGGCGCCCTGGTTGAGGTTGGGGCCGTCGGCGTGCAATCCGTCGCGGCAGCCGCCGGTCTGGTAGTCATAGATCATCGAGCGGGTCTCGTTGCTGCCCATGAACCAGTCCAGGAACCGCCTGGCGCAGCGAGCCCAGTTGCGGTCCTTAGTGGCCCGGTAGGCGTCGGCGCAGGCCTCGATGGTGGACATCGCCTCGACGGGCTGCTGGTCGAACTTGGCCCGAGCGCCGCTTCGGCTCAGCCAGCCGCGGTTGCCGATCAGGCTGATCGACCCTTCGGCGGATGTCTGAAGCCGTACCAGCCAAGCCAGGCTCTCAAGGCCCTGATCGAGCATTCGCCGGTTCGACATCGACTGGCCGCAAAGGATCATCGCGTTTGGCAGCTTGGCGTTGTCATACGTCACGGTATCCTCGCACCATGGCCAGTCGGCTTTGGCACGCTCGGCAAAAAGGTGGTGGAGCCGCCCGCCGAGCACCCCCCGGACGCGCCGCACGTTGGTGTCGCCGGGAAACCGCTCCAGATAAGCATGCAGGCCAACCAGCGCGAACGCCCATGCCCGCGGCGACGAGAAGCCCTCCAGCGTTTCCAGGCTCGAACTCAGCAGCCGCGTCGCGAAAGACATTGTCGCCTCGTTGGGCGCCATCGACGTTGCCAGGCCTATGGCCCATATGGTCCGGCCATGGACGTCCTCGCTGCCGGAATCCTCCTGCCACTTGCGGTCATAGCTCATGAAGTTGCGGAACCGCCTGGTCTGTGGATTGAACGCGTGATACAGGAACGAAAGGTACGTGTCCACCAGTGGCAGGACCTTGTCGTCGCGGCGAAGGTCGTAGCACATCAGGGCCGCGACAAGGGCCCGGGCATTGTCGTCGGCGCAGTAGCCGTGATGGCGATCCGGCACGGCGTAGTTGGCGTGCTGGAAAACGCCCGTGTCGTCCGTAAGCCGTCGCAGGTGGGCGAAGTTCAGTTCCGGCAGGGCCTTGACGATCAGCTCCGGGCGAAACGCCCGCTGAGGCCTCGGCCTGATCTGACGGTCGGCCACCATCTCCCTCGCCATCGCCAGATAGCTCTTGGCGACCTCTTTCCAAATCATGGACCGCCCGTGGTCGTAAGCCAGCTTGCGCATGGCCGTGCGCTCCGAGGGGTTCTCGATGAGCCTCAATATGGCCTTGGCCATCGCCTCGGGGTCCCTGAAGGGCACCAGCACGCCGCGTCCGTCGGCCAGGATCTCCTGGGCATGCCAGTACGGCGTCGAGACCACCACCTTGCCCGCGCCAACGGCGTACGCCAGCGTGCCGGACGTGATCTGGTCGATGTTGTGATACGGCGTGACGTATATGTCCGCCGCCCCGATGTAGCCGCACAACTCCTCGATACTGACGTACCGATTGCAGAAGACCACATGCTCGCCCAGGTCCAGTTCTTCGACCAGCCTCTTGAGCGAGTCGCGGTACGCATCGCCCTCGTGCCGAAGAAGGTGGGGATGAGTGGCCCCGAGAATCACGTACGTCGTCTCGGGGTGAGCCTCGATTATCCGCGGCAGAGAGCGGAGAACCACCTCGACACCCTTGCCCGGCGAGAGCAGGCCGAACGTAAGCAGCACCAGCCGATCGCTCAGGCCGTAACGGTCCTTGTACTGGGCCGAGTCGGCAAAAGGCACGTCCGGGATGCCGTGCGGAATGCAGACTATCTTCTCCGCCGGAACCTGGTAGACTCCGGTGAGAATCTCATTGGCCCTGGCGCTCATGACGACCAGCCGGTCGCTTGCCCGAGCCAGTTCCCGCATGACGGCCCTCTGGCCGACAGACGGCTCGCGGGGCACCGTGTGAAGAGTCGTCGCCACCGGCATCCGCAGCCGGCTTAACAGGTCCAGCAGGTAGTTGCCGTCCTGCCCCCCGTATATGCCGAACTCGTGCTGAATGACCGTCAGGTCGATCTGGTTTACGTTGAGCATCTCCGCCGCGTTGCGATACTCCTCCTGCTGGTGGTCCGGAATCTGAAACCGCACCTCCTGAGAATACTCGTAGCCCTCCGGCACGTCGTCCATGGCGACGGCAAAGACCTGGCGGTCGCCCAACTCGGCTGCAAGCGCGTCGCGAAGGTCCTTGGCAAACGTCGCAATGCCGCACCGCCGAGGCACATAGCTGCTGACCAGCGCGGCCGTCTGAATCTGGCCCGGTTGTCCCTTCATTCATTATCCCTGCCGGGCCGGCACGAGGTCGCAACCAGCCAATTAAACAGCAAATAAGCTCTCGCTCATTGTACTTGGGTAAGCAAAAAACTTGCGAGCAGCGGTCCCCCGGACGGGCAGACCGGAGGGATTGTATCACAACGCGCGGCACATTGCGAGGCGATACCCGGACACTCACCGGCCAATGAAGGCTCCAGGCCAGGAAAGATAACAACGTGACGCGGGGACTCAAGGATTCACGAATCCACGAAGAAGGGCTCGGGCCACCACCGAAGAAATGGCGCGGATGTGCTTCTGCCCTTTACACCGGGCGCCAAGTAACCAAACAACCGCTGCCCGACGGCCGCGAAAAACGTTGTGCCCGTGGCCGTGACCGCCGCGGAGTTCGTGGATCGCCTTCGCACCTGGGCGTCGGGGCGCTGCCTGTGCGGCTTCCAACCGAGGGTTTATCACCGGGGTGGCCAAGGCCCGGCGGTTCGTGGGCGGAAGGTTCCTCGGGCGTCGGCGAATTGACGAGGCGGCAGCCACCGTGTCCACCGCTCGCTCCAGCCAGGGCTTTCGTATGCTGCGGTGCTCAAGTGCTCAAAGCCCGATGCATTGAAGCTACTTGACCGTAAACGTCGCCGTCGCGGGCTTGGTGATGAACGGCCCTGCGTCGCATTCGACCGTGGCAGTGAACGTTCCGCTCAGACCGTCGAGGGGCTGCCAGTTGGCGGACCAATTGCCGTTGCCCCAGTCCCAGCTCATTCCCATTTTGTAGACAGGCCTGTGCTGCGCGTCGCTGATGATAAGGGTTCTTTGGTAGTTCGCCCCGCTGTGGTCGCCGGGAAGCCAAATATCCGCAGGCATGCCGATCTCGTTGTGCTCGGAATAGTGAAACTCCGCCGTCCTCTCGCGAACTCGCGCCGTCAGCTTCCCCAGCAGGGGAGAGCTGAACGGCAGGCGGAAGACCTTGTCGGCCGAGATATCGAAATCCGCCCCTCCGGCGCCCGAGACCATCTTGTAGCGGGGGACGTTGGGGTCCGCCGAGGAATACTCCGTGTATTTCGTGATGGTATATCGGCCGGGCGGGATCGGCACGGGGTCCATGCCGCCGGATAGGTCGAAGCTGGCGCCCTGGCCCTCCAGATGCGCCGACCATGCGGGGCGGCTGATCCTCACGCAGCAGGACGGGCCCCTGTAGGGCTTGGCCGAGACCGTCTTGCCATCGGGAGAGACGCTCACGACATACAGCTTGCCGTCGACCGCCACGGGCAGGCCGTAAGAGCTGGAAGCCTGCATGCCGTTATCGAGGTACACGACCACCCGGTCGTGTCCGATGTCCGAGGCATTGGATGCGGCGTCGCCCAGCCGCAGGTTGTTGTTCTCGTCGCGAATCCGGACTCTCCTCAGCTTCTTGCCGAACTGGCAGGCGCCCTCGGCAGTCACGCCCATGATGAAGCTCAGAGCGGGCGTCTGCCCCTCCCAATAGCTCGCCACAATATATCCCGGCACGTTGCCGTCCCCGGCGCCAACGTTCACCGACCTGGCCTCGAAGGTTGTCTGCATCAGCATGGGCAGGACGGAAGTGTCCACCGCCGGCTGTGCGGCGCCCCGGCTCTTGCTGGGGCCGTAAATGAACTCCTTGATTTGGTCGGGACTCACCCGGAAGTGAGGGGAATAGAACACCCGGCTGCGAGGGACGCAGACGGCGTGATGAAAGTCGCCCTTGCCGGTCAGGTCGACTCGCAGCACGTCGAAATTCGACGATGACGGGGCCAGCGAGTCCAGCGCCATGTTTATTTGGCTTGCCGCCTTCGCACACGGTGACCACCAGCGCGCCGGGGTTGACGGTTCCGCAACCGGGCGCGGCCTTGGCGAAATACCTACTGCCCTTCAGGACGCAGGTATTCTCGGACCCGAGGTTCGGCCTATCGACGTATCGGAGTTCGCCAGGCGGCGTAGCCGTCAGTTGGCCCGTAACGTGCTGTTGAAGGTCCTCCTCTTCTGTTCCCGAGTACCATACGTTGACGGCTTTTATCAAACCGTACTTGTCGTACGTGACGTACCGCCTGAACGGCCAGAGCTTCGTCGCGGTCGTGTCGGGCTTCGGCATGGTCCGTCCGACATCCGCCAGTATCTTCGGCATGGCGGCGCTTCGGATCACGCAGCGGCCGCAGGCCAGCACGTAACCCCACTTGGTGTTGAACGCTATGGACGCCGCCCTGTCGAACAGGGCGGTTATGCCCGCCGAAGACTCCCATGCACCGCCGTCTTCACGAGTGAACTTGACCCGGTCGCCTTCATAGCTTCCATAGTTGGCCCCGGCCGAGGCCAGAACCACCGCCCCGAGCCCGTCGTTGGTCACGGACAGGTAGTGTGGAATTTCCTCGTATCGGTATTCCGCCACCGCCTGGCCCGCCGACCACGCGTGTCCGTCCCACGCATACCGCTCCAGCCGGGCGAAGGCCTTCATCGCCCGACCCTGGATGGCCGTGTTCAGCTTGCACCAGTTTGTGGGCGCTTCGGGGAGGTTCACCGTGACGTAGGCCTCCAGCCCGCCGGAGGCCGTCGGCAGGATCCTCGCGATCCGCCCGAACGGCAGCTTCGGACTGTTGTCGGCGGCGACCGGGTCCCATTTGTACCCGTCGCTGCTCGACAGCAACTCCAGCCGGCCAGGGTCGCCAGGGACGTAGTTCGCCCAGAGCCCTTTGCCGTCCGGGTGGAAGTGCATCTCTACGCGTCCGGCCGCGCCGTCGCGAATGGTCATCGCACAGATGAACCGCCCGTTGGGCAACTGCACGAGGTCGTAATCCTCGCATGACTTGTCGCGGACCAGGGACGGGGCGCTCCAGTGGACGAAGTCGCGCGACCAGCACGCATAGACCAGGCAGCGGTGCTGTGCGTCGCGGTTGGAGCAGAAGGTGAGCAGGAACCGGCCCGTCTCGTCCCGCAGAAGGCGCGGCTCGTCCTCGCACCACGCGCTGGAGACCGGCAGGGGCAGCCTGGCGGGCGTGCTGAAGGCCTTGCCGTCCGTGCTGACCGACGACCACAGGTCGCCAGCCTCCGACCAGACCAGGCGGATGGCCTGGCCGTCGAGCTGGATCGTGGGGCCTCTGTCCTGCTTGGTCGGGAAGGGGCAGGGGACCTCACCGTCCCGGCCAAGCAAGCCTGCGACTACCGATGAGTTGGAGCCGGCGTCTTTCCACGGCAGCCGCCCCATCAAGCGGGTCGTCTTGCCAGGCTGGACGGCCAACCTGGTGGTCCACTGGCCAAGCGGGCTGTGTTCGCTTGCGCCTTGCAGCGTGACCGTATGCTCCCCGGCCGAGAGCGGGCCGACAAGGCCCGGGCCGAACCGCCCGAGCGCCCCATCCACCGTCACGCGGAAGCATTCCGCATCCTGGCATTGCACATACAGGGAACCAGGCTGGGTTACCTTCTCCAGGACGGCCTCAACGATCACTCCGCCAAGGCTGACGCCGACAGACTCCGGCTGGGCCGGGATGACGGCCAGATCGGCTTCCAGCATGCCAGTGTGCGGCGCGGGATCGAAGAGCAGCCCGTCCTGGCAGGCCTTGTCCAAGGCCAGCGACTTGGAATCGATTTCCTTCCTGCCCCCAAACGTATGAAGCGTAATCTTCATGACCCCGTCATTGCCCTGCGAGATCGACTTGAATCGCAGAGACTTGAACACGTATCCCGATTCGGCCAGGAGTTTCATCGACTCGTTATACCTGCTGGGACAGTAAACCGCCTGCTTGTCCCTGCTCCTGGTGAGATACCCGTACATCTGAATGGGCTGCGACAGCCGAGACTCGTCTTGCGTTCTGCCCGGGCCAAAGTGCAGACTCGTTCTTTTCATACTCTCAAAGTTGCTATTGAAGAGCGTGCTGTCAGGCATGAGCTGGCCCGTCATCGCGTAGTCGCGGACGAGGCTGAGAATCTCGATGTTGTTTTCGTTCGGCCCGGCGTTGTCCATCAGCGGGGCGCTCATTGTTATGGCCCGGCGGTATTGGCCCGTGCCGGCAAGGATGCCGAGCATCTTTTTGTGCGCCCACTCGGCCCCTGTCATTGGCTTTGTGACGTTGTTGCATCCGCATGCCACGTCGGCACTGGCGAACCGCTTGGCGAACGTTGTGTAGAGCGCCAGGAGCTGCTCCGGCGAGGCTCCGCCTGCCTCAAACGTATTGGCGTATTCAGCCAGGGCGTCGCCCATCCGCGGGTGCAGGCAGCTTAGATACACGAACCGCTCCAGCTCGCGGCGGGCGTGGTCGTAGCGGTTCATGAAGTAATACATCTTGCCGACCCAGTACACCGCCTCCACGTAGTTCTTGTCCTCACGCGAGGCGTCGCGGAACTTCACCCAGCCTTCGGCGTACCGGCCCTGGTCATAGAGGTGCATGCCTTCGTAGAGGGCCCGCACGGCTGGGATGCTTCGCGTCCACATGGGCAGCGTCTTCAGAATCTCCCCGGCCGACTTCTTGGTGAACCACGCCATCGCGTCGGCGGAGAGTTGCTTCTGGAGGTCGATCGCCTGGCCGGTCGTGCCGGTGACGGTCTTTCGGAAGACTTCATTGCGCGAGCGGACCTCGACGATCTGGGCCGTGATCTCAAGCTGGTCATCCTTCACGCTGCATACGCCGGTGACGAGATACTCGATGCCTAGCTGCGAGCGGACGGAGCCCATGACCTTTTCGTTGCCCGTAGCGAACTCGGGCGCCCACTTCATCTGCTGGGCGATAAGCTGCATGCGGTCGCGGGCGATGACGGACAGCGAGCGGTCCTGGACCAGGTCGGTGGCCATCTGGTCGGACATGAACTTCTCCAGCCAGACCCAGTCATCCTGGCCGGTCTTCAACTGGAAGTTGAACACGGCCAGGTTCGTCGCGGCCGCGGCCTGGCTGGCGGCGGGCAGGAGAATGGCAAGGAAGGCCAGGGCCATTGGGATGATCACCCTCACCCGGCCCTGACGGGCCGACCTCTCCCTCAAGGGAGAGGGGATCACCCTCACCCGGCCCTGACGGGCCGACCTCTCCCTCAAGGGAGAGGGGTTCATGCGGACGCAAGTAAGCAGTTGGCGGCTTTGCGTTTTCATCGGCAATCTCCGTTACTGAGGCTGACCGCTGGTGCTCGCCGCGGGCTGGGTGGCGGCCGGCTGAGTCTTGGGCATCAGGTCCGCGGGGGTGAGGCGTTCGACGGTGGAGTTCTTTTCCTTCTCGCGGGCGTCGGCGAGCAGTTTCTTGGCAAACTCGGCGTGAATCGAGTTGGGCTCGCGTTTGAGGAAGTCCGCCAGGTCGATGGCGGCGTGTTCCGGTTCGTTAAGCCGGCTGTAGCACAGGCCGGACCAAAAGAGCGTTTCGGAGAAGTCGGGGTTCAGGTCGAGCGTCCGCATGAACCCCATGATGGCGGCGTTGAGATTGCCGCTGTAGTAGCTGCTCAGCGCCTGGCCGAAATGCAGGCTGGCGATGGGCATCTTGTCGATCTTCGCCGGGTCGATCGCCGGCAGCGGCATCGACATCTGCTTTGCCAGGTTGCGCGACAGTTGCAGGGCGTCCTCGACGAGATACTCCGGCCTGGTCGCGAGCTGGGCCGCGCCGGCGACCCGCTCGGTGGCGATATCCATCGCCTTGGCTGTCACGGTGAGCTTGCCCTGGACGAGGTACAGGCTGCCGGTGACCACGGTGTCGGCGTGGAACAGCTTGCCCGCGGCGACGGCGTACTTCTCGCCGGTCAGCCCGCGGAGCGAGCGTGCCTGCTCGGCCGTGAGGGCGTCAAGCCGCTGGCGCTCGACGACGCGGATGCCGTCCTGCTGGGCCAGCATGACGGCGATGAGGTCGCCAATCCCGGCCCCGGCGGGGTCGTACTGGTCCTGGCCCGTCGCGTTATCGAAGGCCACGGCGAAGATGACTTTCTGTACGCTCTTAGCGGGCCGGGTGGTGGGCGACGGCTTGGCGGCCGCGGCCGACTTGGATGAAGGTGCGGGTGTGGGTGCAGCCCCCGATTGCCCCACGGCCCAGACCGCGAGGACGAAGGCCGCCGATGCAAGCAGAGCGATGATTACCGACGTCTTCATGATGATGTCCTTTATGGTGGTAGCCGGTAGCCAGTAGCCGGTAGCCGGTATTCTGTAGTCTGAAGCCTGTACCCAATCCTGCACAATTCGTCACTTGTTTACTGGCTGTGAAGCCGCAGCCGGGGCCTTGTCCGCGGGCGTTTTCTGCTCGGCTAGTTTTCGGCAGACCTCGAGGCCCAGTCGTCGCCCGGCCAGTTGGAGGGCTGTTTTGCCGGCGGTGTTCTCGGCAAGGTCAACCGCCCGTGTGGTGTGCCTGTCGGCCAGGACTATGGCGCCGGTCTTTCGGCTGATGACGTTGATTTCCGCGCGGGCCGTGCAGGTTACCAGGTCGCCCGTGCGGATGGCGAACTCGCTGAACGCCTCGCCGACTATGACGTAGTCGGCATCGGCCAGCGCCACCGGCCAGGGCCTTTTGTCGCTTTTGCCCTTCATCATGTCCCTGGCCCAGTCGGCCAGGTCGTTTAGTCCGGAGTCGACGACGTTGAACTTGCACTTAATGAGCGTGCGTTTGATCTCGGTTTCAACGGCGGGGTCCACCACGGCCCGTGGCACGGCGCGCTCGATATGGTGCTCCGGCACGATCACCGCAACGGTCGGCCTGGGCGTCTTGCCCAGGGCCTTGAGGATAGGCGCGATCTGGTCGGCAAGCTCGATGCCCTTGGGCAGCAGGCCGGCGGCGTGCTTGTCTATCAGGCCCGCCACATCCTCGGACAACAGCGTCAGCGTGTCAGAAAGCGGCTTGCTCAGTTCGACCGTGCGGATGGTGCCCTTGACCAGCCCGGTCTCCACGCCGACGACCTTGGTGACGATCATGAGCTTCTTGTCCATCACGAACGCCTTGCCCATGACCATTAGTTTGGCGCCAAGCAGTTTGCCCACCTTGGCGGCCTGGCCCTGGTCGACCAGCCCCACAAGTTTGAGCTTCTGCTCCTGGAGTATCTTGCTTATGCCGGAGCGTTCGACGAGTTGGAAGGAGTCCTCCACGCTCAGCCTGGCCGTCAGGACGTCGGCCATCTGCGTGCCCATGTCAGTGTTGCCGGGCGCGGATGCCTCGTAATCCAGCACAGCCACCGTAACGCCCTGAACGGGCTGGGTGGCGGGGTCAGGGCCGCCGGATGCCTCGGCCGCCCGGGCAGGCAGGCACGTGCCGGCTGCCAGGATTGCGGCGATGAAAGTCATAATGGTTTTCATGTTCATGTTATCTGTGCTCCTTCGGTCGTGGGAACCGTTTGAGGATCCACATCATTATCTCGCTGAGCATACATCGCCCGACGGGGTCGGTGTAGCAGTCTGTCAACTGCGGCATTGTCACGGCCAGGACGACGCCCTTGTCGAGCGGTCGCGCCACGGCCAGGGTATATCGGGCGGCGGGGCATCCCCCCGTGGCCTCGCCACGTGTTTCGAACCAGACAAGCACCTCGGCGTTAGGGTCCGCCGCAAGGGCGCAGGCTAACGTCGGCCTGGCAAAGTCCGACTCCCTGACCGTCGAGGCAAGCCCTTCCGCTAGGCGGACCTCGGCGGCCCTCGGCGCGGGCAGTTCGGTTCGCCTCACGCCCAGCGTCTCCCACCCGGCGGGGGGGTTTAGGACGACAAGCGCCATGCCCTGGCGAACCCGGCCCGCCATTGCCGCGCAGGCGGCGGCGAGCATATTCGCGTCGTCGAACCCGGCCATGATCACGATCCCGCCGCGAAAGAAGTCGTTCTCCAGTTGCGGCCTGAGGTCCGTGAACGCCACTTCCTGCGCTTTCATCGCGGCCTGCACAAGGCCGTGGGGGTCCATAAGGCCCAGCCCGCGATTAGCCAGGGTTGCCCGGACATCTCGAAGCATCATGGCGGGCAAAATGTCAACTCGACGCGAAGCCTCCCGGCCCGCACTGAGGACCGACAACGCCGCCTCGGTGCGCACCAGCACGTCAGGCAGCGTAACGCTCGCCTGACCGCGCCCCAAGGCATCCAGCCGGGCCAAGCCTCGTCCGAGGACCACCTTGCCGCATCGCAGTTCCCACGCCGCCTCGCCGCCGGGCGCGGCCGATATTGCCGCCAGCAGTTGGCTGCCTCCCAGGCACGCCTTGGCCGGCTGGGGCTCCGCCTGTGCGGCGACCAGGTCCACCGGGACTATCGAGACTATCTCCGCCCGTGCCGGCCGGCTGACGGGCCTCGATTGCCCACCCGCAATCGGGCAAATAAGACAAATCCCGCCCACCATCCTCATCGCCGCCATCACGTTCCACTTTCTACCCCCGAACATTGCATTAGCTCCTTTTCCAACCCGCCGGCACGTGGCTTCATGGATCAGCTCACGCCCGCGTTTAGAGGAAGGGCCTGGATGATTACCCGCAGGTCCTTGCCGGCGACCCTGAGCCAGCCGATCTCCTCGGCGCCGTTGCCCACCCGCACTTTCCCGCTGATGCCAACCGAATTCTCGCCGCCATGGCCGACGGTCAGGGCAACGTTGGTGTGGCTACCGGACGAGTCCACCTCCATGTTCAGCGGCATGCCCCAAAGCCTGCCGACATCCGCCAGGGACAGCCTGCCTATCGCCTGCCGGGGCAGCAGAAGGTTGCTCCTTTCCACCACCTTGCCGTCGGCGGAAACGAGGATAAGCCGAACCACGATCGGCCGGTCCGCCTCGGTCGGCTTGGGGCCGTTGACATATCCGAACTCGCCGCTTTGGCCGCTCAGGAGGATCCACGGGCGGGAGGCCTCAGCCCCGTCGGCAACCTCAGCCCAGATGTTTCGCAGGCGCTGCATCTCGGCGGGCTGCAATTGGCTTGCGGGGATCGGATCGGTCCCATTGACACCGGCTAACATCTGCCGGCGCAGGAGCACGTTGGTCTGGTGGACATCCACCGCCAGGAAAATGGACGCCGCCACGACCGCCGCGCCAGCCAGCCGCCAGAATGCCCTTCTCCCGAGCGGCAACACCAATCGCCGCCGGATCGCGGGGCTGGCGGCGTCAGCATGTTCCCCGCCGGTTCGGGACCCGGCAAGGGCTGTCGGCAGGTTGATTGGCAGCGACCGGTCGTCCACGGGGTACCCGTAGGCTGCCCTGGCCAACTCCCGCGTCTGGATCATCTCGCCCAGCAGGCCGCGAAGATGCTCATCCCGGGCGATCCGCTTGAGCAGGGCCACTCGTTCCGCGTCGTCGCACCGGCCGCACAAGAGAGCGTGAATCGAGCGTTCCGTATCGAGTTGTTCCTGTTCAGTCATGATATGCCTTCCGGAAAGTCCCGCTGCATGATGGTCCGCAGTTGCTTGCGGGCCTCATGCACGCGTGAGCCGACGGTGCCAACCGGCACCTTCAAGACCCCGGCCGCCTCTTCGTAGGTGTACCCGTCCACCACTGTCGCCACGAAGGCCGACCGCAGCGCTACCGGCAACTCTTCTATGGCCTGCCGCAGGTGTTGCATCGGCTCGTCCATGTCGTGCCGCCTCCCTGTCGAATTGCCGTCCACCAGCATCAGGGCCCATTCGTCAATAGCCTGCGACGGCCCCGATAACCGCTTCCGCCGCCAGTCGGTAACACAATTGACAAGAATCCGATGCAGCCACGTTGTCGGCAGCGACCGGCCGTTAAAGGCGCCCCAACTGCCCAGCGCCTTTAGAAATGCCTGCTGGGTCAGGTCCGACGCGTCGTCGTGGCTTCCCGTCATCCTCAATGCTGTCCGAAACAGCCTGGGATACCACGCGCTGATCTGTTCATCTGTCGGCCTTGTCACTGCCGCGTCGGCTCCCAGTCTTTTACATGATCCCCGAATCGCCGTCCCACACCCGCTACATATGAGACGGTCCAAGGTACTTATAATTCGGTCAGGGGGCCATTTTATTTATCGTCCCCCTGGGGGCCTGCGAATTCTGGCCGCTGACTGCCGGAGCGACTATGACTACAGCCCCTATCTCATAAGCTCAATCGAGGTCAGAGTGGCAACTCGCCACTTCCACTAGACGATCTATCAGACCCTTTCAAGGAGCGCCCCTAATTGTCGCTTGACAACGGTGGCTGGTTCGGGACCGGGGGAAGGCCACGAGGAGATGCGAACCGATCGCCATTCTGCGGTGATTCTGCCGCAGATTAGTGTTCGGAATCTCGGGCATTTATGTCGGCCCACCCCAAAACCCCTGTTTTACATTTTAAGGGGTTTTGTGATGTTGATGGGCGTTGCTGGGCTCGAACCAGCGACCTCCTCCTTGTAAGGGAGGCGCTCTAGCCAACTGAGCTAAACGCCCGCGAACGGGGCAGTATAACGGCAATGTCCCGGACCTGCAAGATTGCCGCCGTTTTGTTTTTCCCGGCTACCCCCTCGGCTTCGCTCGGGGTAAACCGGCTACCTACCAAATCCATTCCATGCGTTTTCTCCACACATTTTCCCCACATTTTCCCCAGACATTCCCCCCGGATTTCCTTGACACCCAGGATAGAGCCGCCTACACTACAGGTTGTGCCATACATAGAAGCGGCTCCCTCTATAGGGGTGCATTGCGATGCAGTGTCCCTTCTGCGGACAGGATAAGGACCGGGTAATCGACTCGCGCAGCAGCGACGGAGGGCGGGTGGTCCGCCGCCGCCGCCAGTGCGAAGCGTGCAGCCGGCGTTTTACCACGTACGAGCGTGTCGAGGAGACAGTGCGCCTGACGGTTCTCAAGAAGGACGGCTCGCGTCAGCCATACGACCGCCAGAAGGTGATCCAGGGCTTGGGGCAAGCCTGCTACAAACGCCCGGTCACGGATGCGCAGATTCGCGGGATCGTGGAGGCGACGGAAGAGGACATTTTCCGCCAGTTCGAGAAGGATGTTCCGTCGGACTTCATCGGCGACACGGTTGGCCGGCACTTAGAGAGCATTGACAAAATTGCTTACATTCGATTCGCCAGCGTATACCGCCAGTTCGCGGATGTCGGCGAATTGATCGAAGAAGCCAAGGGCGTCAAGGAGATGCCCGCGTGCGGCCCGGAACAGAAGGACCTGTTCGAGGACAACGAGAAGCCTGGATAGCGAGCCGGAACAAGTGAGCATTTTCCGGTGTCAAAATTCGAAATCGAAAGCACGAAATTCGAATTTTGATTGCCCAGGCTACAGGACAAGGAAGGTGCTGCGTGGACGGATCAAGGAAGATCCGAGTCATTAAGGGCGACTCGACGGAGGAGCCCTTCGATGCCCGCAAGCTGGCCGCGTCCATGTTCCGCGCGATGGAGGGCAGGCGGGGGCGCCTGTACGACGCGGTTCAACTTTCAATCGCCATCGGCATTTACCTCAAGCGAAGCTCCTTGCTGACCGTTACCTCCGATGCCCTGAGCGAGTTTGCGGTCAAGGTGCTCCGGCGATGCCGGCTGAGCGAGGCCGCCTCAGCCATGGAAGACTTCCGCCAGCGGCGCCGTATCCGCCGCACGCGGCTTGCCGTGCGGCACGAGGGCGGCAAGGTGACCATGTGGGACAAGGGTTGGCTCAGTTCGTGGGCCCAGAGCAGTTGGCTGCTGTCCAGGACCACGAGCCGCATCCTGGCTGGGCAGGTCGAGCGGGAGTTGCTGGACAGCGAGGCCATTGTCGTTTCCCGGCTGGAGGTTCTGGACATGCTCAACCGCCGCGTGGCAGAATACGGCCTGGCCGACGCCGTGCCGGTGCGTCAGCCGGCAACCACCGCGAGGTAATGAGCTGATGACTGAACGTGAATCACATACGACGGCCAGGGCGGGATCGCCCGATACGGGCAAAGCCGAGTCGCTTCTGGACCGCGCCCCCGGCGGGGCCGGAAGGAATATCCTGCTTGCCGTGGCGCTGGCGACTGTCGTCCTGGCCGTAATGATGGTCTGGTCCGTGCCGCGCCCCACGGGAGACCTCTATGTCGGCCTGGCGGCGGGGCGAGACATCATGGCCGGCAAGATGGGGCAGGTCGATGACTGGTCCTTCATGACCGAAGGCAGGGTCTGGATCAACCAGAACTGGGGCACGAACCTGCTGTACTGGATTTCCAATGAGCTCGGCGGCGAGGCGGGGCTTCTGGTCCTCAAGGTCCTGATCATAATGACGGGGACGCTTTTCCTGATCCTGGCCTGCCGGCGGCGCGACGCGGACTGGCCCGTGGCGCTGCTAGTCTCGGCCGGGGTTATCGCGGCCGGGAGAAGCTTCATCGACCTTCGTCCAAACCTGACCACGCTGATGTTCGTGCCGGTCATGCTCCACCTGCTCTACCGCACCACGGAAAAGCCGGGGCGGATCTGGCTGACGATGCTGGTCTTCGGCGTGATATGGGCGAACCTGCACGGCGGGTTCACGCTGGGCCTGCTGGCGATGTTCTTCTGGGCGACGTGCGTGGTGATCCTGCCGATGCTCGGGCGGGAGAGGCTGGCGGCGTGGGTGCCGGGCGTTGCCATCGCGGCCTCGGTCGCCGCGAGCTTGTGGTACATTGTCGACGCAAACTCCGGTGCCGCGGTCACGCGGTCGGTCGTCGGCCCGACGCGCTCCCTCATCGTCATGGTCTTGCGAAACCTGCTTGCACCCGAGGTCATCTGGTCCGGCGTGGGCTTCGCCTCGACGCTGGCAATCTGGTACGGCATCCGCCGGAGCGTCAGTAGAGGCGGCCAAGCCGGCCCAGGCGGCGGGGGCGAGCCGGTCGCGGATCGCATCAAGGAGCACCTTCGGGCGAAGTGGCCTTACCTGGCGGCGGCGTTTGGGGCGGTGGTGCTGGCGGGCGTTGTTACTCCGTTCGGCATACACAACGCATTCCGCGACTTCAGCAAGCTGAGCATGCCCTTCTGGGAGATGTGGAACCTGACGCATCCGCTCGTGGTGACGTTTGGCGCGGACAGCGACGTCTGGCGTAGCGTGATCGAGTGGAACAGCATTTTCACAGCCTCGCCCAGCACGTTCGGCACGTCGTGGGAGTTTTTCGGCATCGTGGGTCTTTTCTGCACGCTGGCGCCACTGGGCGTGGCGATCAAGATCAGCCAGCGCAAACTGCTGGACGTCGAGGACTATGTCCTGCTGGCTGTGATCGTTGGCCTGTGCGTGGCCATAGTCGCCCAGGCTGCGCCCGTTCACAGTGAGTTCGGCAAGATGATCGACAAGGCTGAATTCGAGCACAGCGTCTCAGCCGACGCGCTGCACAGCGTCCAACTCCAATACTACGGCTGGCTTACGGTGATGATCGTCTACCCGCTGATAGGGCTGTTTACGGTTGGCGTTTCAATTGCGGTGATATCGGCCTGGATGGTCCGGCGGGAGATGGCGCCGTGGAGCGCCGAGCGGATCGGCATCGTGGTCTTCGACGTCTGCATGGCGGCGGGGGGAATCAAGATGGCCTTCGGCGCCCGGAGGTTCATGCCGCTGGCGCTGATGCTGCTGGCGCCGCTGCTGGCGCGCCGCATGCAGTGGCTGGTCGGCTGGGTGGGCGACATTGTGACTGGCCGGGAGGATCCCGGCCGCGAAGAGGCCGGTCGGGGGGCCGCCGCCGCGAAGCCGCAGTTCACCCCGGCCCAGGGGCTAACTTGGCACCTGCCGACCATCTTCATCGGCCTGGCTGTCATGGTCGTCATCGGCATCCAGGCCGTGGCGAACTACAAACGCTACCGCACCGACAGCCCGCTTGTGCAATACCGAAGTGTGCTGAAGAACATGATCGTCTACCAGATGTTCTGTCCGCACGCCAAGGACTTCATCGTGGCCAACGACCTGTCCGGCAGGTGCTTCAACGAATGGAGGTGGGAGGGCTACCTGCGCTGGTACTGCCCGAAGCTCAAGATGCTCATCGGCGGGCGGGCCCAGCAGGCCTACGCGATCGAAACCTATAAGTTCCAGCGGAACCTGCTCGGAGGCCTGGTGCCGCTGAGCAAGCTTCAGGATATGGGCGTCCGGTGGGTGATCGTCCCGATGAACGGCACGTACGACTCGTTCATTCGCAGGGCCGTGTCTGACCCGGGCGCGGTGTGGGTGCCGATCTTCTACGACGGCGAGAACGTAATCCTCGCCAACTCCCGCCTGCCGGAGTGCCGGGAAGTCATCCGCCGGTGCCTCGCCTCGACACTGGCGTACCCCAACAAGGCCTACGCGCACCTCAGCAGGGGCATGTGCCTGAACTCCGCGGTGATAAACCTTCCCATCCAGGCCTTGGCGGACATCAAGAAGGCCCAGCAGCTCGAGCCGATATCCATGTCCTACGTCATGCTGAGCGAACTGTACAGTCGCGTGCCCCTCGAAAAGGGCGAGATCAACTATCTCGAAGGCGAGAACCGTCGCCTGGAGAAAATGGACTACCATTGCCTTAACGGCTTCGAGATACTCCGCAGCCGCTACTACGCGCTGAGCCTGCTTGCCCGGTACTACAGGCAGACCGAGCAGCAAACCGAGCTAGCCCGCGTCGCCGCCGAGACGGCGGAGTTGAATGACCTGATGGGCCGCATCCTCGACGAGTGGGACTGACGCGGCGTCAGTTGGTCGGGTACAGGCGGCCGGGTACCGGCCGAGGAAATGGACAACTCCCCGCTTTTCGGCTGGTGCCAATGCGGGGGCGACAAAAATTATGGGCACACCATGCATAAATATAACACCAGTAGTTGCATGATGTTGGGTAACAAAGTGGGCCGCAATATTCAGTCGGCGAGTGGATTTTTCTTGAATAAAATACTATCATGTGATAGTATTATGCCGATTAGGAGTTAGGCTGATGGCCACTAGGGACGAGGTCCTCAGCTTTCTAAGCCTGTTCAAGGGCTGCGTCATCCTTGACCGGTATATGGTCAAGAACAAAGAAAAGAACCGCCAGGGACTGATCAACCTTGGTATCACGCCTGACCAACGCCGCGAGACTTTGCTGGGGCTTACGCCTGAGGATTATCACGCCGGCCCCAAGCCCGACGACACCGATTACACCAAGGAGGTGTGGGAGTTCGGCCGCGACGTTGGGGGCGTGGAGGTGTACATCAAACTGCGGGTTGTTAAGGACCCTCGGAAAAAGGGTGTATATCACGCTACGGTCTGGTCTTTTCACCCGGCCGAGCACCCGATGAAATACCCGTTACGGGGAGCCGACCAATGAAACGAGAAGCGTTTTGCCCAAATTGCGAGGATTACCGCGCTACGAAGGTAGTGGAGCGGACTGAGCGGTACAAGGTCCGGGGGCTGGACATCGAAGTGCCGGTTCGATCCGAGGCATGCGCCGAGTGCGGCGGGCAGCTTGGGTCCGATGAGCAGGACAAGCAGGTGCTCAATGCGGCTTACGCCAAGTATCGTAGCCAGGTGGACCTGCTGGGGCCGGAGCAGATCAAGGATATCCGCAAGCGCTACAGGCTCAGCCAGAAGTCCTTCGCGGCCCTGCTGGGTATGAGCGAGGCGACGATCAACCGATACGAGCAGGGAGGGCTTCAGGACCCGGCCCACGACACTGCTATCCGGGCGTGCGAAAATCCCGAGGTCGCTCGCGAGCTGCTTGAGCGCCGCGGGCATATGTTGTCGGACTGGCAGCGCAAGCGGATGGAGGAGGCCCTGAGCGGCCAACCGGAGCCGTGTGGAACCTGGGTGGACTTGCCCGGCAGGGCCAGTTGGATTCAGGCTGGCGACGAAGTGTCCGACCGAACCGGGTATCGCCGATTCGAGTGTGATCGCTATGTGGCGGTCGTCCTTTGGTTCTGCAAGAAGCTCGGTATGGTCTGGAAGACACCGATAAACAAGTTCATGTTCTATGCCGACTTCCTGTCCTTCAAGACCGCGACCGTCTCTCTGACGGGCACAGCCTATCGGAAAGCGCCTCACGGACCAGTTCCGGCCGATTATGGGATGCTCCTCGGCTGGATGGAGGGGGAGGGCTTGCTGGAGTGCCGGGAGGTATCATTCCCGAACGGGAATACGGGTTTCCGTTACAGCGCGGGGCCAAACGCCCCTTCGGAGGGCTTCAGATTCACTGAGCATGAGTTGCGGGTCCTGGAAAAGGTCGCCGCTGAGCTTGGACGCCTCGGGGCTAAGCAAGTCTCGGATCGCTCGCACAAAGAACCAGCATGGCGTGACACGGCCGATGGGCAGTTAATCTCTTACGAGCACGCACGAACCTTGTCGATCTCCTTGTCGGAGTGAGCCCAGAAGGGGGCGGAAGTGGCACCGCCCCCAATTGCATACGCCACGAATATCGTCCGGCACGTGGCTTTGGCGGCTCGTGTGCGAATGCCGTCAGCACCCGCTCACTGGGCGTCAGTCGCAATGGAACACCTCTTCCATTCCGGCCCACCACTCGCCGGGCGCGCGGGTTTCCAGCGGTTCCTGGCACGGTTTGCAGACGGCCCACCATTTCCGCGTGGTCTCGTCGTCGGCCATCTTGGCCATGTCCGCGTCGAAGTCGTCGCCCACGTACTCGAAGTAGCTGAAGAGATACCCGTCCTTGTGATAGATCGAGTAGTTGCGGATGTTGCACTCGGCGATCTTCTTCAGCACATCCGGCCAGACGGCCGCGTGAAGCGTCTTGTACTGCTCGAACTTTTCCGGGCGGACCTTCAGGACCATTCCGTATCGTTTCATGGTTGGCCTCCAGGGGGCGGGTTTCACCACTGTGCGGGCAGGTAGTTATCGACGTCCTTTGCGGTGATGATATGCTTTGGCAGGTAGTAAACAGGCTTGAGGTCGGTCTTGCCGTTGAACCAGTCAGCCGCGAGCTTCATCGGCAGCGCGCCGTCGGCCTCGGGGCTCTGGTAGGTAATGGCGTTGAGCGACCCGGCCTTGATGAAGTCCATGCCCACCTTGGAGTTGCCCGCCGCGACGCGGACGATTGTCTCCCGCCCGGCATTCTTGCACGCCTCGTTAATGCCGATCTGGGCGCCCGAGTCATCAGCGCTGACGATGCCCTTTAGCTCCGGGCCGTACTTGGTGATCCAGCCGGAGACGACTTGGGCGGTTTTCTCGGCCTCGAGCATGGTCGTCTGCATGTCCAGGCACTTCATCCTGGGTGCGATCTTTTTGAGTTCCGAGACCACCGCGAACGTCCGCGAGAAAAACGGCGATCCGCCGGGCATGTGTCGGACGATGCAGTAGCCTCCCTCGTGGTTCATCTTGTCGGCGAACTGCCGGGCCAGCATGCGGAACTGGCCCCAGTCGTCCGGGCCAGTCCACGTGAGCACGTACGGCATGCCCTTGTCCACCGGGATAAGGTTGCTGGCGATTACGGGGATGCCCGCCTGGTTGAGCTTTCGCAGCATGGGCACCACGGCCGTGGCGTCGACGGGAAAGATTATCACCAGGTCCGGGCGCTCGTTGATGACCTGGTCGACCTGCTGCGACTGGATGTTGACGTCCGCGTTGCCGGCCGTAAGGGTCTTCAAGCGTATGCCGTAAGCGTTGGCGACCTTCTCCATGCCTCGCGTGTAGGCCGTGGTGTACGGGTGGTCCATGTGTCGCAGGCACATGACATACTTGCCCTTGGCCCCGTCGGCGGGGCTGCTGGGCAGGTTGACCTTCGTGCAGTTCCAGCCGGCGTACTCCATGTCGTACCAGCGCAGGGGATCCTCCTCGGGCAGCTTGGACGGATCGGCCGGGCGGGGCGGCGCCTTCAGCGGCGAGGGGTCTATGATAATCAACGGCTGGTTGTCCGCGGACTTCAGGCCCGATACATCCACCGCCAGCGACTCGGCAAGCGACGCCGCCCTGTCGGTGGAACCGCGGGCGTCATTCTTCTGATCCTGACACCCGCAAGCCGCCGCCACCGCCAATGCCAACCCCATCGCAGTCATCAAACGAAGTGTCATGAGGAAGCTCCTCTTGCCTTGAGTTCCGCCAGCAGATCCTTTCGCTGGCCCTTGGTTCTCTGGCGCAGCCGCAGCCAAAACGCATCGTACAGGATTACCAGCGCCAGGACCAGCCCGCTGGCCATCAGTTTGATCTCGTGCCCGGCCCCGAGGCAACTCAGGCCGTTGATGAGGGCCGTCAGCGCCACCAGCGCCACGGCCGAGCCGATGACTGTGCCCTTGCCGCCTTCCATGCTCGTGCCGCCGATTATGACGGCGGCGACGATGGCCATGAGGGAGTTCTCGCCGAGCTTGAGGCTTCCGGCGGCTTCGCTCATGGCGACCAGTGAGCCGCCCAGTGCGGACAGTCCGGCCGAGATTACGAACGCTCCGACGACGTAGGCGTCG
The DNA here is from genome assembly GCA_964605095.1 of uncultured Planctomycetaceae bacterium. Classification (GTDB taxonomy): domain Bacteria; phylum Planctomycetota; class Phycisphaerae; order SM23-33; family SM23-33; genus JAUWQU01. The sequence goes on from CAZSBS010000003.1 coordinate 37,861, forward strand.
ACGCGCATTCCGGAATACCACGCGGTCTGGGGGTTGCCTCCCATCAGGTAGAAGCCGCGTCCGACGGGCGTGCGGCGCAGCACCAGACCCGCCCCGGCCAGCATGGTTAGTGGGATGAGGTTCCGTGGCGTCAGCCAGAGCGTCATCCAGGCCGACCATGGCATCGCGCCGCCTGGTGCGCCGTGGGCGTCGCCGAGAAGCGGGCGTTGGAGCCAGTCCGACAGGCCGAACGACTCGGCGGGGATGGTTCCGCCCTTGCAGTAGATGGCCATAGCATTGTAGACGATTATCATTGCCCCGAGCGTGACGATGAACGAGTTGATCTTCGCCTTTGCCACGAGCAGGCCGTTGAGCATTCCCAGCACCACGCCGGAAGCCGCCGCGACCGCCAGCGCCCCGGCCCAGCCGAGCTGCGGGGCAAGGCCCATCACGAGCATTCCGCCCAACGTCATGGCCGAGCCGACCGACAGGTCGAGTTGTCCGGCCAGCAGAACGATGGTGAATCCGATGGCGGCGGGCAGATTCGTTCCGGCGCCCTTGAGTATGTCGGCGAAGTTTCGCGGCGTCAGGAAGTTAGGCGCGACGGCGCCCATGACGGCGAAGATGGCTGCGCACAGCAGCCAGACGCGCCAGCGATAGACCGTCGCCGCGGCCCCGCCTGCCGCCGAGATGCCGCCGGCGTCACGCATCGTCGCTGCCCGCCTTTCTCCGCGAGAAGGAGTTTATCCCGACGACCATGATGAAGACCGCGCCCTGGACGATGTTCTGCTGGAACTGGCCGATCGTGACCTCGCCGATCCGCACCAGCGACATCACGTTGTTCATCAGCGCGATCGCCATCACGCCGCCCATCACGCCGGCGATGTTGCCGCGTCCCCCCGCCAGCGTCATCCCGCCAAGCACCACCGCGGTGATGGTCTTGAAGTCGTACCCGTCGCCGATGTACACGGCTCCGACTTTGTTGAAGCTCGTCAGCAGTATTCCCGCTAGGCCGCTGGTCAGGGACGATATCACGAAAGCCCAGGCCACGACGCGCTTTACCCGAACGCCGCTGAGCCTGGCAACTTCATAGTTCGAGCCGGTCAGCTTCAGGGCTGCGCCGTATCCGCTGTGCCGCATGACGGCGTGGCCGGCGACGGCGGCGATAGCGAGGATCACCGCCGGCAGCGGCACAACGCCGAAAACCGCGTGGTGATAAAGGTCCAGAAACGCTCGCCCGGCGGCGGTGGCCTCGTCGGGGTATATTTGCCGGCCCGCATACGCCCAGCGGATTACGCCCGACAGGACGCTCATCATGGCGAGAGTCCAGATGATCGGGTTTAGGCGCAGGTAACCGACGACCAAGCCGTTGATGATTCCGATGACCAACCCGGCCGCAAGGCCCGCGGCAAGGCTCGCGGCGATGCCGTACGGCAACGCCCAGACCGCGACCGTGCCCGACAGCGCCATGATGCCCGGTATCGACAAGTCCACGTAGTGCCGGCTGTAGGTTATGAACGCCACGCCCACCGAGACGATGCCCATCAGAGTAACGGCGCGGAGGGCGTTGAGGAGGTTCTCGGCCGCGAGGAACTCGCGGGAAATCCCGCAGCCGATGGCGAACAAAGCGGCGACGAGTATGTAGACGCCCAGCACGTTGAGCGTTTCGACGAGCCGGCTTGACGCCAGTTCCCGGCCATCACCGCGGACGATTTGTGCAGGCTCGGTCATGCGGGCGCGAGCCTCCCTTCGCCGTTGGCGGCAAGCAGCACGGATGTCTCGCCGGCCTGGCCGCGGGGGATCTGGCCGATGAGGCGCCCGCCTCGCATTATGAGTATGCGGTCGCTGAGGCCAACCAGTTCCGGCAGGTCGCTGGAGATGAGGATCACGCACGTGCCCGCGTCGGCCAGTTCGGCGATTGCGCGGTGGATCGTCACCTTGGCGCCGACATCCACGCCGCGAGTCGGCTCGTCGAGGATCAGCACCTTCGGCGAGGCCGAGAGCCATTTGCCAAGCAGCACCTTCTGCTGGTTGCCGCCCGACAAGGCCGACGCCATCCGCCTGGGCTGCGGCGGGTTGATGTCCAGCGAGCGGATCAGCCCGGCCATGGTCGCCTCGCCTCGCCGCTGGCTGAAAAGCCCGAAGCGACACAGGCGGGGGATGATGGCCGAGAGCATGTTCTCGCCCATGGTCATCCGCAGCGCCAGGCCCTGGGCCTTGCGGTCCTCGGTGAGGTATGCCAGGCCGGCGGCGATGGCGTCGCGGTAGTTTCGCGGGCGGATGGGCTGGCCGTCGAGCTCGATCTGCCCGGCGTCCAGCGGGTCGATGCCGCACAGCGACCGCGCCAACTCGCTGCGCCCGGCCCCGCTTAGCCCGCCCAGGCCAACGATCTCGCCGGAAGCGGCGCTGAAGCTCACGTCGTGGAAGAAGCCCCATCGGCTCAGCCCGCGAACCGCCAGGCGTACGGCGCCGGGGCGGGCGCGGCGCTGGGTGTAGAGCGTCGCGACGTTTCGCCCGACCATCATCTCCACCAGACTGGCGCTGGTGACGGAGGCGATATCCTCGGTGGCGACCTTTCGCCCGTCGCGCAGGACGGTAACGCGGTCGGCGATCTGGAGGACCTCCGGCAGGTGGTGGGAGATGTAGACGACGGCCAGGCCCTGCCCGCGGAGCCGGCGGATGATCTCGAAGAGCCGGGCGACTTCCTCGCGCCCGAGGGAGCTGGTGGGCTCGTCCATGACCAGGATGCACGGGTTGTTCGCCAGCGCCTTGGCGATCTCGACGAGCTGTGCCTCGTGCAGGCTGATTTCCTCGACGGCTGTGACGGGGTCGAGGTCCAGGCCGACGCGGGCCAGGTGTTGGCGGCACTCGGCGAGCATCCGCCGGCGGTCCAGCAGCAGTCCCTTGCGCGGCAGCCTGCCCGCAAGGACGTTCTCGGCGATGCTCACCGGCCCAGCCAGGCTCAACTCCTGGTGGATCATCTGGATGCCGGCTGCCTTGGCGGCGGCGGGGGAGTGCAGCAGGACCGGCCTGTTGTTAAGGGACACCTGCCCGGTGTAGTCGTTGAAAGCTCCGGCGAGGATCTTCATCAGCGTGCTCTTGCCGGCCCCGTTCTCGCCGATCAGCGCGTGGACCTCGCCCGCGCGGACGGCGAAGTCCACGCCGTCAACCGCCAGCGTGCCCGGAAAGCGTTTCGACACGCCCTTCATCCGCAAAGCTATGCCGATGTCGTCGCCGATGTCTGCCATTGGTGCTTTCGCCCGGCCGGCGGGGCGAGAAATGCCAAGCCCGGCCCGGCCTGCGAACGATCATAGACGACCTGCCAAGGCGGTAAAAGCGCAAAGGCGGGCGCTGCGCTATGCGTCACCTGATGGACCTCGGGCCACGCTGGCCTCGGCGAAGCGGCGGACGAGTGCGGCGTTTTCGGCGGGCTGGTCGCTGTAGCGGTCGTACATGCCGACTATCACCGCGTCGGTAGGTTTGATCGACGCGAAAGCCTGTGCGAAGGCAGACTCGACGGCTTGCGGCCTGTCCGACAATCGCCCGGCCGCGAGGATCTTGAACGCCAGGCAAGGCTTCGGCGTCCGGCGGATGGCGCGGTACATCCGCGGCGGGTCGTCGGTAAGGTACACCTCGCCGACCGGCAGAGGCACGTGGCCGAGCAGCTTTTGCAGTTGTTCGGCGGAGCGATGGCGCTCGTAGACGCACGTCATGTAGAAGTCCACGTCCCAGCCGGCGGACTCGACGGCGTCGAGAACGTCGGGCATGTGCGTGGACACGCCGACCTGTAGGCCGGCGTCGCGGACCTTCTTGAGGTACTCCCGCACCTCGTCGAGCTTGCCGGCCTTGAAGAGTTGGTCGGTCGTCTCGCCGTGGTGGGCTATGGCGATGCAGCCTCCCTCGGCCAGTGTGGCGACGGAGTTGGTGGCCGCGTCGTCCAGCGCGATCAGGTGCATGGCCCCGCCCTCGTCGAGGAATCGGCGGTAGACCGTGAGGTTGCCGCACACGGCCTGCCAGCAGTTGATCCCCACGGCCTGGCAGTGCCGCAGCGTGCGGAGAACCTGCTGTGGCGTGAAGTACGCCCGCATCTCGGCGTTGAGGAAAGCCGACAGATGCGACCCGGCGTTGAACGTGTTGGCCCCGCAGATGAGCCGGCTGATCGAATGCGGGCCGAGCCTGACGTGCGGAAGGTCCGCGTCGCTCATGGTGGCAGGGGCGCCGCGGGCGTCGGCTGCGTTGGCGGGGTCGGTGGTCATTTGCGCTCTCCTTTGCCGGCTCCAGCTTGCCATATCGGCGGCCCCCGCGTCAAGGCCGGGGGCTAATCTGCAATGCCGGTTTGCCAGGCGGCGTTTTCTGGAAGACGGCCCGGCCCGGCGTGCGTTATACAGTCAGGCGGCCTTGCTATCATTAACGATTCGATGCGAGCCGACGGGCGCGCCGACGTGACGGCGCGTGCCATGGCTAGTCAAACGAGAAGGAGCGAATCCATGCGTGTACTTGCGATTGGTCTTCTGGCGGTGGCGGTGGTGGGGGTGTTGTCTTACGTGACGATGGCCCAACCTGGAGGCGGTCGGCCCGGCCCCGGCGCGAGGCGTGAGCCGGCCAAGTTCACGAGCGCCGTAATGCCGAAGGATGACGCGGAGAAGAATATCCTCGATGTCCTGGAGGAGATGAACAAGAACGAGCGGCGCGGCATGATGAACGTGCCGATGGAGGATGGGCGCATCCTGCGGCTGCTGGCCGAGTCCACGTGCGCCAAGCAGGTGGTCGAGATCGGCACGTCCAACGGCTTCTCGGGCATCTGGTGGTGCATGGCGCTTCGCAAGACCGGCGGCAAGCTGACGACCTTCGAGATCGACGCCACCCGCGCGGGCCTTGCTCGCAAGAACTTCAAGCGGGCGGGCGTGGATGAACTGGTCACGCTCGTCGAGGGCGACGCGCACGTCGAGGCCCCCAAGCTCAAGGACAAGAACGTCGCGATCGACATCCTCTTCCTCGACGCCGACAAGCAAGGCTACGTCGACTACCTGGAAAAACTGCTGCCGCTGGTTCGCCCTGGCGGGCTGATCGTCGCCCACAACATGACGCCAGGCATGGCCGATCCGCGGTACGTCAAGGCCATAACGACAAACCCGGACCTTGAGACGCTCTTCATCAACATGCAGGCCTCCGGCATCGGCATAACGATGAAGAAGCGATAGGGCACTCAGGGACCTGCCTGCCGGCAGGGGCTGCTATCTCTGGACTTCGGGCAAGGGCGAAGAATGACCGCA
>CAZSBS010000004.1:0-21788 GCA_964605095.1 uncultured Planctomycetaceae bacterium
GCCCAGCCTGCATGATGTCTCAATCGCGATGGAAACCGGACGATCCACTGGCAACCTTCCTCTGGTGAACGTGCCGGAATTGTAGATGGTCTACCCAGGGATTGCCATCCCTGGGCTTCGGGTCGTGGAAAGACGCATGCTTTCCTGTCTTGAAGCCCAGGGACCCCTTAGGGGCAGGTAGCAATCCCTGGGGCTCCGCCAAACTCGTTTGACATCCGGCGCGTTTTGCCGCTAGCATGGTCGGCTTGGCAGGGAGTTTGGGATTATGCTGGCGATAATAAGCGACATACATAGTAACGTTGAGGCTCTGACGGCCGTGCTGGCTGACATTGCCGGGCGCGGCATCGAGAAGATCGCATGCCTGGGCGACGTCGTGGGCTACGGCCCGGAGCCGTGCCAGTGCGTGGACCTCATCCGCCAGCGCGCGACGTTCACGCTGATGGGCAACCACGACTACGCGGTGATGTTCGAGCCCAGCCAGTTCAACATCTCGGCCGAGACCGCGTCGTTCTGGACCCGAGGCTGCCTGGAGGCCGAGCCGGACGACGCCAAGCGCAACGCGCGTTGGGCCTTTCTTGGCGGCCTGCCGGTCAAGTACACGATGAGCGGGCAGGAGTTCGGTTTTGGGGAGTTGATGTTCGTTCACGGCAGCCCTCGCAGGCCGATCAACGAGTACATTTTTCCTGACGACGTTTACAACGCCCCCGGCAAGGTCCAGACGGGCTTGGAGCGGATCGGGCACCTGTGCTTTGTTGGCCACACGCACGTGCCTGGCGTGTTCGTCGACGCGCCGGACTTTTACAGCCCCGACGAGTTGGAGTACGTCTACGAGGTCAACCCGGAGCGTAAGGCGATCATCAACGTCGGCTCCGTCGGCCAGCCTCGCGACCGCGACAACCGCGCCAGCTACGTCGTGCTTGAGCCCGGCAAGGTGCGCTTCGTCCGCGTGCCCTACTCCGTCGAGAGCACCATGCAGAAGGTTCTGGCCATTTCCGACCTCGATAACTACCTGGGCCAGCGGCTCATGGAAGGACGCTGATAACACGTGGATAAGAAACAACTAGGTTGGATCGCTATCATCCTGGCCGGCGGGCTGTTGCTGGGGATGCTGTGGATACAGAAGCGCTCCAACGACGAGCGCGCCAAAGACGCCCGCCAGGCCATCGCCCGCAGCCAAGCCGACGCCACCCCGGCCACGACGCAACCCGCGCCGACCAGCCAGGGCGCAGCCGGGGCCACGACGGCGTCCGCCCCGGCTGGGGGCCTAAGGCCAGCCGTCGCCAACCGCGACGAGTGGCTCCAGGACCAAGCCGGCCTGGGCAAGCAGGACATATTCACCGCGGGCAACCTCGATCCGGCAAAGGGCTTCCTCTTCCAGGTCCAGTTCGACCGCCGGGGCGCCGCCATCCACACCGTCAAGCTGTCCCAGGTCTTCACCACCGACGCCGACAAACGCGCCTGGGAAGCCGCCAAGGGCGACCACGCGGCGTACCTGGCCGAGGTCGCGGCCTCCAAGGGCCGGCTCAAGGGGCACTACTGCTTGCTGAACCCTGTCGGGCAATTCAAGGCCTACGCGACGCAGCGGATCGTCGTTGGGCCAAAGGGATCGGCCCTGCCGCCGGCGGTCATCCGCCTGGACCAGTTGCCCTGGAAGCGGGAGGTCGCCGAGGCGAACACGAAACCCGCGAACACCGTCGAGGTCCGCTTTGCCGCCATCCTTTATCGAGACTTCAATCACGAGAAGCCCTCCGAGAAGGCCGACTACAGGCCCGCGCTGAAGATCACCAAGATATACACCATCGTAAAGAATGACTACTCGCTGAAGATGCGCCTGAAGGTGGAGAATCTCTCATCCGAGCCGCTGGTGGCTTACATCGACCAGCTTGGCCCGGCCGGCGTGCCTCTGGAGGAGCTTTACCGGGGCAGTGACGACCGATTCCTGGTCTACGGCAAGCAGAAGGCCGACGGCGGGCAGATCGAAGCCACCTACAGGATGCACGCGGAGCTTCAGGGCGGCAAGGTTCCCGTAAACAGTCCGGTTGCCCTGGGCCGGTCCGACGACGCGGCGCCGGTTCTATGGGCGGGCGAGTCCAACAAGTTCTTCGCCTCGATGGTTTACCTGGAGCCGGCGGCGCCAGGCCGGCTCGCGGCGGCGGCGTGGGAGGCGGACTTCTATTTCCTCTCCGAGCCGGAGTCGCAGACCAGCAACATTCATATCCCTGCCATCCGCATTGGCGGGCGGCGCCCGAAGGAGGACACCTTCGCCCATGTGCCGGACATGGCCCTGCCGGCAGGCGGGGGCAAGGAGATGACCTTCGACATCTTCGCCGGGCCCAAGAAGCGGGACATGCTCACGGATGCCTCGGCGCCGTACTTCAAGCCGCTCTACAAGCAGCTCGACTACATCGGCTCGATCAACTTCCAGAGCTGCTTCTGCGCCTTCGACTCGCTGACGCTGGGCATGATGTGGCTGCTCCAGGCGATATCGAAACTCGCCTTCGGCAACTACGGCGTCGCCATCATGATCCTCGTGGTCCTGGTCCGCCTGGTGCTGCACCCGCTGACCAAGAAGAGCCAGATGAGCATGATGAACATGCAGAAGCTGGCCCCCGAGATGGAGAAGATCAAGAAGAAGTACGCCGACGACAAGGAAGCCCTTCAGCGCGAGCAGATGAAGCTCTACAAGCACCAGGGGCTTGGGCCAATGCTCGGCTGCCTGCCTATGTTCCTCCAGATGCCCATCTGGATCAGCCTATGGGGCTCGCTGAGCGTCGCCGTCGAGCTGCGCCACGCCGCCTTCCTGCCGATCTGGATAACGGACCTGGCGGCGCCCGACGCGATCTTCTCCTGGTCCTCCCCCATCATCCTGCCGCTGATCGGCGGCATGACCGGGCCGATTCACACCTTCAACCTGCTGCCGCTGCTGCTGACCGTCGCGATGTTCCTCCAGGCCAAGCTCAATCCGCAGATGACCGGGGCCACAGCCGCGCCAACCAAAGAGCAGCAAACCCAGCAGAAGATGATGCGGTACATGATGCCGGCCATGATGCTGGTGTTCTTCTACAACGCGGCCAGCGGCCTGACGCTCTACATCATGACCTCCACCTTCGCCGGCGTCTTCGAGCAGATGGTCATCCGCAGGCACATCGCGGCCAAACAGGCCGCCGAGGCCGCCACGACCATCACCGTCCGGATTCCCGGAAAGGCCTCGCGAGACAACAGGCCCAAAAAGCCCAAGGGGCCAATGTCCTTCAAGAAGGGCTGATGCCGGAAAAGAAAACGGCGGAACCCGTAAAAACAACATCGGAACCTGCTCAGGGCTTGCATGAATTGTCCGAGCCTTGGCCTTGTCGTTGGCGGTTCTCCCTGGGGCGCGGCGGCCGCGCGACAGGCTTGTGACGCGGAACGGGCCGACTTCCACCCTTGCCTCGTCGCCGGGGCCGTGTACAATCTTCGCAACGACCCGCGCCGGCTGCGGGCCGGGGCGAATATCCGGGCAATGCGGTCCGGACGCCTTCGGCTGGGCCGGACGGGTGAAAGGAGTCAGCCGTGAGACAGTTCCACCACCTGGGTATACCCGTCGGCGAGAAGATGCCGGAGATGGGCTACTTCGCGAGCATCAAGTGCTGGGCAACCGACCCCGACAAAACGCACGGGCGCGTCGAGTACCTGTTCTTCGAGCCGGGCTCGCCGATAACCGACCCGGTCCTCTCGGAGCCCCACGTGGCCTTCCGTGTCGACGACTTGGACAAGGAGATCAAGGGCAAGAAGTGCGTCGTCGGCCCGATGACGCTGCCCGAGGGCATCAAGCTCGCCTTCTTCTACGTCGACGGCTGCCTGACCGAGTATCACCAGATCCTCGGCTAAGCACAGTGCAATACCTTTGTTCCTGCTCGCTGAAGCGAACAGGCCTCGGCAAGCCCGTGCCTGCGCTGCTTCACCAGCGGCTACGCGGGGCTGCGCCGGCTACCGGTTACCGGCTACTGACTGGCTTTTCTTGCCCGCAGGGCCAGGAACATCGGGATTTCGCGGCGGGCGCGGTCTTCCTCGGCCGCACGCGGACCCGGCTCGCTTACGCGGTGGCTGGGCCATTCCTCCAGGGCATCGATGAGCAGCCCGGCCGAGGCGAAGGCATGGACGTAGACCTCGATCGGTCGGTGCCAGGTAACCGTCGTCACGGCGGGCTTGCCCTCGGCGGCCTGGGCGGGGTTCATCACGATTGCTCGGCTGGCAATTGACAGGTATGCGTCAACTCGGCGGTACTGTCTGACAGCCGGCGGCGCGGCGGCGTCCCAGCCCCAGGACGTCTGGCCCGGCGAGCGGAAGGCTGGGTGAAGGACGACCGCCACGAACAGCCCGCCAGGCTTGAGCATCGTGGCGGCGCCGTGCAGGGCCGGCTCGAAGGGGTCCATGTTCATCAGTGCCAGCACGCACGAGGCCGCGTCGAAAGATTCCCTGGCTTTGGCCAGTTCGCCCACGGCGCCGAGGTGCCTTGCATCGCCGACGGCGAATCGTGGCCGATGCTCAGCCGGCATGTGGGCGGCGAGTTTACCGGCGGCCTCGACGAGTTGGCCCGAGGCGTCGACGCCCATGCATGCCGCGCCGAGCTGCGCCAGTCGGCGGCACAGCACGCCCTCGCCGCAGGCGATGTCCAGCACCCGCTGGCCGGGGAAAGGCTCGATCAGGCGCAGCACGCCCGGCAGGACGACGTTTTCGTGGAAGTCACTGCGTTTGCCGGCTACGAGTCCCTCGTACCATCCGGCTACGTGGTCCCACCCGCCCGGCCGGGGCTCCTGCCGGCCCGGCCCGCCAGTGGCATCGCGGCCCCGGCGAGCCTGCTTGCCGCGGCGCGGGCCGCTGTGCGATCCGGAGTGGCCCTGGCCTGACCCGCCTGGTTTTACTGGCTTATCTGACATTCATTCTCGATGGCTTGCGTGCATGCTATCGCAGGGCGACTGCCTGGGCAAGTGCCGCAAGTCACGGTGTCAAATCACGGCGCCGCCGTCAAGCGCAGCTTTATCGTCGTTGGGCGATCGCCTATAATGAAACGTGCTCAGACAAGAGGTATATATTGTGAGTGCCACACGATACGGCGTGCTTGCCGTTGTCGCTGTGGCGATTGCGGCACTTAGCATAGGATTTAACGGCATGGACCAGAAGAGGGCCGATTCGCCGGCGAAGGCTCAGCAGGGACAGGCCATCGAAACCGCCATGCCGCCTCTGACCGCCGACGAGGCTCGCATCATCCGGGACAAGGGCACCGAGGCCCCGTTTACGGGCAAGTACTGGGACTTCTCGGGCCAGGGCGTGTACCTCTGCCGCCAGTGCGGCAGCCCGCTGTACACGTCCAAGACCAAGTTCCGCAGCGAGTGCGGCTGGCCTAGCTTCGACGATGAGATCCCAGGCGCCGTCATTCGCCGGGGCGACGCCGACGGGCGGCGAACGGAGATCATCTGCGCACACTGCAATGGGCACCTCGGGCACGTGTTTATCGGCGAGGGCTATACCGAGAAGAACACGCGCCACTGCGTGAACTCCGCGTCGCTCGTGTTCCGCACGGCTGAGGAAATGAAACAGGCTGCCGACAAGGCTGCCGCCGACAAGGCCAAGGCTGCCCCTGCGACCCCGGCCACCAAGCCTGCAACCGAGGTCGCGATCTTCGCCGGCGGGTGTTTCTGGGGCGTCGAGCACTTTTTCGACAAGGCCCCTGGCGTCATCAGCGCCACCTCCGGCTACACCGGCGGGGCGACCAAGAACCCCACCTACGAGGATGTCTGCACCGGCCGCACCGGCCACGCCGAGGCCGTAAAGGTGGTCTACGACCCGGCCAGGACTTCCTACGAGGCCCTGGCCAGGCTGTTCTTCGAGATCCACGACCCGACCACCGTCAACCGCCAGGGCCCGGACGCCGGCACGCAGTACCGCTCAGCCATCTTCTGCATGAACGACCAGCAGAAGACGATCGCCGAAAAGCTCATCCAGCAGCTTCGCGACAAGGGATACAAGGTGGTAACGCGGGTCGAGAAGGCATCGACGTTCTACCCGGCCGAGCAATACCACCAGGCCTACCTGGTAAAGCATCCCGGCCGACCCGAATGCCACGTCCACACCCCGCGCTTCGAGATTCCGCTGGAGCCTTGAACTAAAGCCTCATCGCCTTCTTGACCTGGGCCCACGGTTCTTGGGGCTTGCCCTTTGCCGCCTTCATGGCGTCCAGGTCCAGCTTGTCCTCAAGCCGGTCCAACAGTTCCAGGTCTTCCATGGGCACCAGGGCGAAAAGATTCTTTCCCCGCCTTTCGACGACAAGGCGCTCGCCCCGCAGGGAAACGCGGTTGCCAAGGTCGGCCAGGTGTTCGCGCGCCTCGGTTATGGAGATCGTTTCCATTTGCCATGCCCACTCTGCATAGTTGTTCATACTGACGCCGCGGCCGCGGCGAGGTCTCGGCCTAGCTTTCCGCAGACGTCGAGCGTCTTTTGGTCAGGCTTGCCCTTGGACTCGACCACGTCGCCGACGAGCGTGCCGATCCCCTGGAAGAGCTTGACCAGCGGGCCTCGTACGGCCCCACCTCCGCCGTGGGAGTAGAACAGGCTATAGGGCTTGCCCGTCAGGCCTTCGGGTTTGGCCTGCTTGGCGATGTGCCAATCGTCCAGGAATACCTTGAGCCCCCCGGCGAGGTAGCTGTAGTAGTCGGGCGTGCCGAAGGCGACGGCGTTGGCCTGGCGGAAACGCTCGATGTCCAGCCGGCCTTCGTTGGTGTTCATCAGCGAAACCTCCGCCCCGCCCAACCTGGCGCCCGCGGCCAGCGCCTCGGCCATCGCCTTGGTGTTGCCGTGCTCCTGCGAATGGTATAGAACCAGAATCGATGCCATAAGTTCATCTCCAGTAGTCATACAAGTGCCGATAGCGGTTTGCGTGGGCCTCGGCCCGAACGGCGATGCTTCGCCCGGTCGGCCTACGGCCAACTGCCAACGGCTAGAAGTTCTCCGCGGCGATCTCGTAGTACGCCTGCGGGTGCTTGCAGACCGGGCAAATGGTCGGGGGCTTGTTGCCCTCGTGAATGAGGCCGCAGTTGCGGCAGCGCCACTTAACCTTCTCAGGCCGGGCGAAGACCGCGCCGGCTTCGAAGTTCGCCAGCAGCTTCCTGTAGCGGGCCTCGTGCTCCTTCTCGATCTTCGCCAGGCCGTCGAACAGGCGGGCAATGTCATCCAAGCCTTCCTCGCGGGCCGTCTTGGCCATGCCGGGGTACATTTCGGTCCACTCGTGGTTCTCCCCGCCGGCTGCGGCCTGGAGATTCGCCCGCGTCTCGCCGATGCCCGCCAGCAGCTTGAAGTGCAGCTTGGCGTGCTCTTTCTCCTGCTCGGCCGTCTCAAGGAATATCGCGGCGATCTGCTCGTAGCCTTCCTTTTTCGCCGCCGAGGCGAAGTACGTGTACTTGTTGCGGGCCTGCGACTCGCCCGCGAAAGCATCCTTCAGGTTCTGCTCGGTCTTGCTGCCCTTGAGTTCGGCCATGGTCTTTCGCTCCTTGCTCGAATGACGAATTGGTCTCGTATCCCGGCCGCCGGTGGCCGGGGCGCTTGCCGGCCGGTGCGGCAGAATCACTTCCCGGCTCAACAGTATAGCCCGAGACTGGGAGGTGGTCAAAGCATGGCGTCTTGATGTTTTCTTGATGCCGAGTGAAATCCGCGAACCGACCGCCGTCTAACTCATGGGAAAGATGGCCGGTACGTCCTTGTGAGGTCGCCTGGCCACTCCGCCAATGGCGTCGGGAAACAGTTGGAAAACAGTTGACGCCCCGCGTTTTGTTGGTACAATTTGGTCTTGTAGTGCAGTTCACTCACTTCGCGTGACTAGCCAGAGGCGCGAAGCCAAAGCCGGCATGAGCCTGCCGGCCCGCATTAGTGAGGGTATGTGCGTTTCTCGCTCACTCGCACCTGCCTGATGGCCGCCCGGTCAAGCACTTTTTGTTTGCGCTTGAGAGGAGCAGACCGCGATGCTCGCGGTGGTCGATGGGGACGAATGATCCCGCTCAGGACCTGTAGCCCCCCAGGGAAGCTTTGGCCCTGCGTTTGCGCGCTGCAAGCCAGAGGCCATGCAAGGGATGCGAAGGAGCAAAGCTATGAAAGGGATCAGATCTTCACAGGCTATCGTTGCGCTGTTCGTCATGGCATTGGTCACGGCAGCAACAACGGGGTTTGGGCAGGAAATCCACGACGACTTCAACAACGACGTTCTGGACCCCGCCTGGACGGTGCGGTTCACCAATGCGAATGGCTGGACTTACTCCGAGGCCGGCACGGACCTCACGGTCACGGACATTGCCGCGACGGTCATCAGCCACGATGGTATGGCCCTCATTCCCTCGGAGGTGATGCTGACCCGGCAGGTGGCGCCCCTGGGCGACTTCCAGGCGGACATGAGCTTCTCGTGGAACTCCACCCAATCCGGGTACGAGGAGCGCCAGGCGCTTCAGAAAGTCCTCCTGCGCCTCATGGGTTCCGCAGGTCAGGTCGTCGCCTTCTGCGGATACTCCGACCCGTGGATCCATTTCTCAGGGTCGCGGTACTGGAACTTCGGCGGGGCGACCGGTTACGGCGCCCAGGGCTCCGAGCCCTACGCGGGCGGCGCCACTGTGGCGATCAACCGTGTCGGCTCGGACATCCAGATGCTCTGGAACGGCCAGCCGTTCGTCAGCGGCACTAACTCGACGCCGGTGACCGAGGTGCAGGTCTTCTTCTCGTACTTCCCCTTCGATGGAGGCGGCGGGCCGTCGTTCTTCGGCACCGAGTCGGTTGATTCGATCAACGTCACGCCCGAACCAGCGACGCTTGCGATGCTGGCGGTGGGCGGTCTGGCGCTGCTGCGCCGCCGGCGGCGAAAGTGAGGGCTTCTTTTCGTTGTTCGATAGTGAGGAGCAGACCGCGATGCTCGCGGTGGGCGTCTTGATGTTTTTCCGCTTGAACCCGAGAGAACGAGGGAACTTTGTGAGCCGGGGGTCGTCTAATCATTCGGAAGCTGCCCGTTCCGTTCCGTTCTTGAGAGGTCGCCCGGCCGTTCTGCCAAGGGCGTTGCAAGGGCAGCATCGGCTTCTGTTGATAGACTTGACAAGTTGTTGCAGTCCGCACACTATGCGGGTGTTCGACAGGCCGCGCGGCCGGCTATGCAAAGGAGCAGAGCCATGATGGGGAAATTGCTTTCGCAGAGGACGCGGGTTGTCGTTGGGCTTTTCATCGTGGCAGTGGCCGCGGCACCGGCCATGGGGCAGTACAACGCGGGCTTCACCTGGAACAGATACGACGACTGGAAACGCGGCACGTCGGATGGCAGCCCCGCGGGAAATCCTTGCAAGGATTCCGCCGGCAAGGCGGTGTGGAGCAGCGAGTACATTGACGACGTGCCGGCCGACAGCGGGCTGGATACCAATCGCCCGTGGTACAAGCTTCCGTCGTCCGGCCTGATGGTCTGGGACAGCCACTGGGTTGCCGGAACGTGGGCGAAGAAGTATGACCTTCCGCCGGTGATTTACAGCCAGGGCATTGCGCATATAGCCAACAATGAGTCGTACCGCGGGGATCACTACGCGGTGGTGCCGCTACTGAGATGGCGGAACCCGTCGGCCGCGCCCCTGAAAGTGTCATTGACCTCCGGTGACGGTTTCCTGGCCTGGCTCAAGGCGGGAATGCCGACGGGCACCTTGGCGGACGTGGTGATCGCCCGGACGGATGCTTCCGACGACGACTCGGTGCATCCGCTTTACACCCGAACCGTCGTCAAGACGGGCGGCCTTTGGCACAGCCAGTACGTGTCCCTGCCGGCGCTGAATATCCAGGACCTGGCCCTGGACCCGGGGGATAGCATCATCTTCAGCATCCGGTCGCGGACGAAGGTGACGGGCTACCGCTGGTACAATGTCCAACTGCTTGACAACGTGACCATCACCGTAACGTCGAGCCGGCAACCGGAACGCCGCGAGCACCGCCGATTGGCGGACCAGCACCCCGAAGCGGGCTTCACGTGGAACCGATGGAAGGACTGGAAGCCCGGCACGTCGAATGGCTGTTCCGCGGGCAATCCGTGCAAGGACTCAGCCGGCAGGGCGGTGTGGAGCGCGGAATACATTCTTGAAGTTCCGCCCGACAGAGGATTGGATACCGATCATCCTTGGTACTTGTTGCCTTCCTCCGGCCTGATGGTATGGGACAGCCATTGGAGCGGCGGCACGTGGGCGAGGCAATATGACCTTCCGCCGATGACTCTCCGATCGTGCCTGGGGCATATCCCGACAGATAAGTCTTACCGCGGCGACCACTACGCGAACGTGCCCTTGGTGAGGTGGAAGAACCCGTCGGGAACGCCGCTGACGGTATCCTTGGCCTCCGGTTCGGACTTCCTGTGCAAGTTGGATATTGGCATGCCGACCGGCACGGTGGCCGACGTGGTGATCGCCCGGACGGACGCTTCAGATGACAACTCGGTGCATGTCCTTTATCGTCAAACCGTTGTCAAGACGCGGGCAGCGAGTCTTCGCGAGATGCAGGCCCTGCCTGCCTTGGCGATCGACAACCTCGTTCTGGATCCGGGGGATGAAATACTCTTCAGCATTCGATCGAGGACGAGGACGACGGGCTTCACTTGGTCTAATGTCGCTTTTCACGACGACGTGACCATCACCGTAAAGTCGAGCGGGCAACCGGAACGCCGCGTGCGCCGCCGGTTGGCGGACCAGCACCGGGAAGCGGGCTTCACGTGGAACCGATGGAAGGACTGGAAGCCCGGCACGTCGGATGGCAAGTCGGCGGGCAACCCGTGCGCCGACTCGACGGGCAGGGGGGTCTGGAGCTACGAGTACATCTCCAAGGCGCCGTGCGGCAGCGGGCTGGATTCCGAAAGCCCATGGTACAAGCTGCCTTCCTCCGGCCTGATGGTATGGGACGGCCACACGGGCTCCGGCGGCGTGTGGGGATACCGATACGACAATGCGCCGTTTGTGTTCCCCGGCCCTGCCGGCCTTGGGCATGTTCCCAATAACGATTCGTACCGTGGCGATCATTTCGCCGTAGTCCCGTTGGTTCGATGGAAGAATCCGTCATCCGTCCCGATGAAGGTGTCATTGACTTCCGGCCCCGGGTTCCAGGGCCGGATCCATTACTGGCCGCCAGGCACAACGGTGGACCTGGTGATCGCGCGGACGGATGCTTCCGACGGCGGGTCGGTGCATCTGCTCTACAGCCAAACCATCGTCAAGAGGCTGGCCCAGGGGCAACATGAGTACTTTGCCCTGCCTGCGCTCAATATCGAGCGGCTCGCCCTGGACCCGGGCGACGACATCCTCTTCAGTGTCAGGGCCAGGAACGCGACCACGGGCTTCACCTGGTATTCCGCCATGTTCAACGACGACGTGACCATCACCGTCCTGCCCTGAAATCCGCCCGTAACCGTTGAAGGTTGCCCACTTCTATTGTACACTTGTTACGATTGGACTTGTGCCTCGCGGTGTGCGCAGTGCGATAATCCACGCTCCTGCCGGGGCTGGGCCGAGGCGGACGCCGGAAAACCTGCAGTGAACGTATTTCCGTATGCGATCAGTTATTAACGCACAGCCAGGCCGCAATCGCCGGTTGCTTGTGGCCATCGGGGCGGCAGCGATGACAGCCTGGCTGTCGGTCGCGTCGTGCCAGGCCGCCAAGCCGAAGCCGGCGGACGACCCCAACGTATTTCAGCCGCCGCCGTTCTTCGGGGATGTCCCGGCGGTTCGTAAGGACAAGGCCGGGGCCTCTACCGGCGCGGGCGCGGCCGGGCCGACCGCGCCCGTGCCGCCACCTGCGCCCCCGCCGGTCGCGGCACTTGCGGCGACACTGCCTGCCCAGCCAGCAGCGCCCCCGAGCTGGTCGCGCTCCGCCCAGCCCTGGCCGGCAGAGGTGCTGGCCCCGCGCGCCGACAAGGCCATCCGTGCCGGCCTGGACTACCTCTACGCTGCCCAAAAGCCCGACGGGTCCTGGGACACCAAGTACGCCAGCCAGCATCCCGGTGGGGTCGAGGCGCTGGTTATCCTGGCCGCCATCGAGGCCGGGGAAGACCCCAAACGCCCCCAGATCGCGAAGGCACTTCAGTACATCGATCAGCTTGCCCCCAAGACCACCTACGTCCGGGCCGTCAGGGCGATGGTCTACTCGCTCATGCCGGGCAAGGACTACGACGCCCGCCGCACCGAGGACGTCAACTGGCTGATCGCCAACATCAACAGCCGTGCCGGCGGATGGGGGTACGGGCCTGGCTACCGGACCACCAGGGAGAATCCCAACTGGGTCGATAACTCAAACACGTTCCTCACCATGCTCGCCCTGAGAGAGGCCGACCTGGCCGGGGGGAAGGTTTCCGCCGTCATCTGGGCCAGGTTGCGAACCTACTGGGCCCGCAACGCCAATGCCGACGGGGGCATGAGCTACCAGCCGCCGGTCTTGTCCGGCTTTCGCCTGCGTGGCAGCAGCTACGGGTCCATGACGGCTGCGGGTATCTCCGCCCTGTATATCCTCACCGACACCTACACCCAGTATGTCGATAAGGACTATGCCAGCGCGGGTGCCCGGCGGTCCAACGCCTCGCCTTTCCAGAAGGTCATCGACTCCGCCCAGCAATGGCTGGTGGACAACGTCACACTTGGCGAGAACCCCAAGTGGGTCTGGGGCGCCGGAGAGGCCTACGAATACTACTACCTCAACGCGCTTCTTCGGGCGGCGGACGAAGCCGGGTTGGATCGCCTTGGGCTGGTCGATGTCGCGCGGGGGGCCGCGGAGATCATCTGCCGGCGGCAGAAATCCGCGGGCTGCTGGACCGACCCGTCGCCGGCGCCCGGCGCGGCCGAGGTTGACGACATGGCCTCGATCCGCACCTGCTTCGCCATCATGGCGCTTGCACGGGCGCGCGGGGCGGTGGTGATCGACAAGATAGCCGTCGGCCCGCACGCCGACGACGACGCGCGCGCCGCGGCCAACCTCGTGCGGTGGATGTCCCGCAACCTGGGCTTCAAGGCAAGCTGGCGGCAGGTACACATGGGCAAGCCCCGCGCCGGGTACGTCCCCGCGCCGCTGCTGTACGTCCAGGTTGGCGACAAGGCGATCCCCGACGCCCTGGCCGTGAACGTCCGCTCTACGATCGACGCCGGAGGCACCGTCATCGTCCAGCCATTCGCGGGCAGGAATGACATCGCCGAGGCCGTAAAGTCCTGGCTGACGGCACTGCTGCCGGATTACACCGCCGCCGAGGTGCCTGCCGAACACAGCGTCTACTCGCTGCACTTCAAACTGGCCGACGCCGCCAAGCCCAAGCTCTTTGCTCTGGGCGACACGTGCCGGCTGCGAGTGTTCGTGCTCGAAACCGACGCCGGTGGGGCATGGCACCAGAGCCGCTGGGAGGCCCAGCCGCAGCTCTTCGAGTTGCCGGCCAACCTGCTGCTGTACACCACCGACCTTGCCGCGCCTGAAGGACGGCTTGCCGTCAGCCTCGCCAGGACCAGGCTGCCAGCCTCCCCGCGGACCATCCGTATCGCCCGGCTTCGTCACGGCGGGGACTGGAACATCTGCAAAGGCGCGATGAGCCGGCTGGGAACCGTCCTGGCCGAGTCCGTCAGCCTTGGCCTGGAGGTCAGCCCCCCGGTCGACGCCTCGGCGAGGATCGACCCCAACATTCCCGTGCTGTGGATGACAGGCACGCTCCCGACCAAGCTCACCGACGCGGCGAAGGCCAACCTCAAGGCCTACCTTGTCGGCGGCGGGATGTTGATGATCGACTCGGCCATGGGGACCGAGCCTTTCGTTGCCGACGCGCGGGCCGCACTTACCGGCATGTTCGGCGCCGCTGCCGTCCGCGAGATGCCCGCGGATCACCCGCTGCTGACCGGGGCATTCGGCGGGCAAATCGGATGCGACGTGACGAAAGTCAGCTACACCCGCGCCGCCGGCGGCGGGGGCGCGTCATGGGACGGCGATAAGGGTCCGGCCGGGCCGCCGAAGTTGCTGATGGTCGAGATTGCAGGCCGGGCCGCGGTGGTCCTGTGCCCCATGTCCGTCGTAGCGCCCCTGCAAGCCCACCCGATCTACAACTGCAAGGGCCTGTCCGCCCCAGACGCCGCACGACTGGCCGCTAACGTCGTGCTGTATGCCGTGACACGATAGAGCGGCGAGCCAGGGAGGGCTCACGAAAGGAAGAAGATGCGCACGGACGTCACCTGTCGTTACTACCGAACCTTCACCGGCCAATCCGTCGATCGCTTGCCGGACATCGAGTTTGGCTACTGGCCGCAGACCATCCGACGCTGGCTCCGCGAGGGAATGAAGATCGAGCTGACAGCCGAGGAGCAGAACCAGATGTTCCTGGGGAAGCTCGACGCGTTCCTGGGTTTAGACAAGCTCGTACATGACGGCATGAACGTCAACATGAGCCTCTACCCGTGCTTCGAGGAGAAGGTCATCGAGAAGCGCGAGCACTCGGTTGTCATGCTGGACTCCTCCGGCTGTCTGGCGGAGCGTTTTCTCAACGATGTCGAAGAGAGCTCCATCCCGCACTTCATCAAGTTTGCCGTCGAGACGCCCGACGACTGGGCCGGCCTGAAGGAGCGCCTGCGCATCGACGACCCCTTGCGGGACATCAAGCCCGAAACCATCGATCGCATGCGCAAGTCGGCCGCCGAGGGCAAGATGATCAGTTGCCGCTGCCCCGGCCCGTACGGCTGGCTGCGGGGATACATGGGCTTCGAGAACCTTTCCCTCGCCTTCTACGAATACCCAGAGATGATCCACGACATGGTCGAGCACATCACCGAGATGTCGCTTTACCAGACCCGCCAACTGCCCGCCGACGTGCCCATTGACCATTCCACCTGGTGGGAGGACATGGCCGGCAGGAACGGCCCGTTCGTGGGGCCGCGGATGTTCCGCGATTTTCTCCAGCCATGCTATCACGCCATCGGCTTGGAGCTGCGCAAGCACGGCTGCGACATCGGCATGGTGGACTGCGACGGCAATCCGCACGACATCGTCGCCAACTGGATCGAGGAGGGGGTGAACATCATGTTCCCGCTGGAGGTGGCCGCGGGCGTGGACCCGCTGGCATGGCGGCGGGAGTTCGGCATGGAGTTGCGCCTTCGCGGCGCAATCGCCAAGGCCCCGCTCGTCGAGGGCGGCCTGGCCATAGACCGCGAGTTGGACCGCATCAGGCCCCTGATGGAGCAGGGCGGCTTCATCCCGCACCTGGACCACCTGGTTCCGCCAGACATCTCGTACAGGAATTACCAGGAATACCTGGACAAAAAACGCAAGCTCATCGGGAAGGTTTGAGTCGAGAAACGGTCTTAATAACCTGAATGCGGCCAGCTCAGGTTATGAGACCAGTTCGAATCCTGTTGAGTACCTGTCCAGCGGCTTCGTCGTCGTCTTGTTCTTCAGCCCCGTGAACGGGGGTAATACGCATCCCGGATAAGACTCGCGCCCGCAAAAGCGGGTACAGGCACCTCGGAGGCCAACAGTCCCGGCGCGCCGGGACTCCGGAGTCAGTCCCCGTTTTTGCTTTCCGCCCGAGAATCAATTGGGATGCGTATAAGTGTTTCGCGACCTTGTCTTCAGCCCCGTTCACGGGGCTTCGACCGCCGAAGGCGGGTATAGACCAGGGCTTTTAGCCCTGGGCTGTCGGGCGCTCTGTTGTTTTTTAGCACGCTTTCAGCGCGCTTTTGGCGGGCTTCAGCCATCTTTGGCCTAAAGGCCCCCAAGATCGGGTAAGCGCGCTGAAAGCGTGCTAAGAGGAAGAAGCAACAAAGGGGAGTAGTGTGTTATCCGCCAACCAGGCCTAAAAGGCCTGGCCTATACCCCCGCTATCGCGGGGGCAAAGCCCCGTGAACGGGGCTGAACACAATAGCGCTAAACAGGTGCAAAACCTTCTTCAAGCGAGCCGAGGCGTACCTGTTGACCCAGGTACGCCCGTGGGGTCCGGGGCTGCCCATCACTTCGCCTTCAGTTCGCCGTCGAGGACCAGCACCTGCCCGGCGGTGGTCTTGAATTCCGCCTTTCGGCCGGCGCTGCGGACTCTCACCGGGCCACCGGCCTTTGATGTGATCCGGGCCTCGGTCAACTGGCCGTCTTTCCATGCGATGTCCACGGTGAACCCGCCGCGGGCGCGGAGGCCCGTGACCTTGCCCGCCAGCCAGGCTTTCGGCAGTGCGGCCAGCAGGTTCAGTTCCCACGAGTCGCCGGCGCGGACGTGGCTTTGCAGGAGCATCTCGGCTATCGCCGCCGTCGCGCCGAAGTTGCCGTCGATCTGGAACGGCGGATGGTTGTCGAAGAGGTTGGGCAGCGTCTTGTCCTTGAGCAGGTTCATCAGCAGGATGTGCGCGTGGTCGCCGTCGTGCAGCCGGGCCCAGAAGTTGATCTTCCACGCGAGGCTCCAGCCCGTTCCGCCGTCGCCGCGGCCCTCGAGCACCTTGCGGGCGGCCGCCAGCAGGTCGGGAGTGGCGGTGGTGATCATGGTGCCCGGATGCAGGCCGAACATGTGCGAGGTGTGGCGGTGTTGTGGCTCGGCCTCCTTGTAGTCCTCGATCCACTCCATGATCCGCCCGGTGGCGGGGCTGATGCGGACCGGCGCCAGGCGTGCCAGGGCCTTTTCGCATTCGGTGCGGAAGGCGGCGTCGGTGTTGAGGATTTTGCTCGCCTCGATGCAGTTTTTCAACAGCTCGTGGACGATCATCAGGTCCATGGTCGCGCCGTAGGTGAACACGTGCCTCTGGCCGTTGGGCAGGATGAACGAGTTCTCGGGTGAGTGCGATGGATTGGTGACCAGTTTGCCAGCCACCGGCGTGCCCGCGGGCGCCTCGACGAGGAAATCGAGCATGAACCTCGCCGCGCCTTTCATAAGGGGCCAGGCTCGCTTTGCGAGGAAGTCCTTGTCACCGGTGAACAGGTAGTGCTCGTATGGATGCAGCGCCAGCCAGGCTCCGCCCACCGGCCAGATGCCCCACGGTCCATCGGCCGGGGCGGTGAAGCCCCATGCGTCGGTGAGGTGATGTGCCACCCACCCGCGAGCGCCGTATTGGACCTTCGCCGTGCGCTCGCCCGGTTTTACGAGGCCGTCCATGAGGTCGAACAGGGGCAACTGGCACTCGGAGAGGTTGCAGGGCTCCGCCAGCCAGTAGTTCATCTGAAGGTTGATGTTCAGGTGATAATCGGCGTTCCACGGCGGGTTCATCTGCCATGCCCACAGCCCCTGGAGGTTCGCCGGCATCTGCCCCGGGCGCGAGCTGCTCATCAGGAGGTAGCGGCCAAACTGGAAATACGTGGCTTCCAGGCCGGGGTCCGCGTTGCCCTGGCGGATGCGAGCGAGACGTTCGTTGGTCGGCAGCTTCTCGGCGTCCGGCCCCGCCGAACCCAGGTCCAGCGACACGCGCCCGAATAGCGAGCGGTAGTCCTCCACGTGCGCTGCCAGGATGCTCTTGAAGGATTGCTTTGCCGCGCGATTGAGGTGTTCGGAGCAGAGTTTCACCGGATCCCCGCCGCGGTAATCCGTCGCGCCGTCGATGAGCAGCGTTACCGAGTTGGCGCCCGAGACGGTCAGGACGCCTCCGGTGTTGGACACCTTTCCGCCGTCGGCGACCGCCAGCACCTTGGCCGCGAAACGCAGGCCGCGCTCCCGCTTCTGGTCGTCCTGGCGTTGTATGCGCCCCTTCAGCACGATGGCATGCGGGTCGGCCGCGTCGGCCGTGCAAGTGGCGTCGCGCTGCCGCTTGAGGGTCATGCGAAGGTCAAGACGCTTGGGCTGGTCGCAGGTGAACCTGGCCACGATGACGCCAGCCGGCGCCGAGGCAAATATCTCCCGGCTGAAACTCGCGCCGCCGAACTGATAGCTGACGGTGGCCACGCCGGTGCGCAGGTCCAGCGTGCGCCGGTAATTGGAGGCCTCCGGTATGCCGGGGCATTCGATCAGCAGTTCCCCCAGCGACTGGTAGGCCAGAACTCCGCTGGGTTTGCCCATCATGGTCCGCCCGGCCAGGTCGACCGCCTCCCTGTTCTTGCCTTCGAACAGCAGCCGGCGGATTTCGGGCAGGGCCTTGAGGGAGTCCGGATTGCTCGGGTCGCGCTTGTAGCCGTCCCAAAGGGTGTCCTCGTTCAATTGCAGTCGCTCGTCGGCAACGCCGCCGAAGACCATCGCCCCGAGGCGCCCATTGCCGATGGGCAAGGCTTCCTCCCACACCCCGGCCGGGCCGCGGTACCACAGCAGCGGCCCGCCGTCCGGCGCCTCGGCCTGCCCGGTCAACTTGGTGCGATCGGACCACCTGCCATCTATCCCGTCGCGATCGGGCGCGGCGGCCGGTGGCGCCGCGTAGGCAGTGACAGCAAACGATGCAAGGCAGATCACGATGGCCGATACGATGGTATTCAGGTGCTCATTCATGTGTCGCTCCATCTGAAGCTTGGCGTTCAGCGGCCATAGACCGCCAGGTGGGCTGTTTTCGGGGCGAACGGCTCGATGCGGATGGTGTTTTCGCCGCTCTTGAGCAGCGCTGTGACATCCAGCCGCAGCGGCTTGCCGATGATCCCGCCGGCGTATGTGCCGTTGACGGTCACGCGGGCGGCTTCCTCGGGCGCAAGGGCGTCCATCACCAGCATCACTCGCGACTTGGCGAGGTCCAGGTCGGCGGGCAGTTCGCACTGGCCGACGAACGGATCGGCTGCCGCAATGGGGCTGCGGGTCAGCCGGCCGCCGCCACCGCCGAGTCGCCCCCACGGTTGGCCTCCGAACGCCACCAGTTCCTTGGCGGCCGGCCACGCGGAGTCGTCGAAGCCGGCCTGCTCCCAGCCTTTCTGCTCCTGCTTCGAGACTTTCCACGTCTTGTCGATCGGGATCAGCAGCGAGTCGCCCTTGTCGAACTCGATGACGAGCCTGCCGATCAGGCCGGCAGGGTTGGGCTTGTCGCCGCCGTTGACGGCCTTGATGGTAAGCTGGTTGGCGCCGGGGCGAAGCTGCTTGGCGACATCCACCGTCTTGACCGCGCGCCAGTTGTCTTCGCCACCGTCACTGGCGCCCGCCTTGACACCGTTGACGTAGAGGGCGAAATCGTTGTCGCACGTGATTCGGAACGTCGCGCCCTTGATCTTCTTTTCCGGCAGCGAGAGCGTCTTGCGGAAGCAGCAGGCGCCTGGCGGTGCGGCCGCGGCCGGGTTGCCGTCTGGATACCAGATCCACGAGCAGCCGTCGAGGCTCTTGGGGTCCTCGGGCCTCTTCTCGTCGAGGCCGCTCGCCGCGGGCTTCTCCGCGGGCACGCGGACGAGTTGAATCGGCTCGCGGATGCACTTGGCGTTGGCCGCGAGGCGCACCGGCAGCGGCCGGGGCTTGGGTTGAAATACGAGCAGCACGCTCTCGGCCGGCTCGAGGGTGATATCGAACTCAACGCTCGGGCCTGTGCGCTTGTGCGGCAGAGCGGTCAGTTCGTTTCGCATGGCGTCCCAGCACTCCGGCACGCCCTCGGCCCAGGCGCGGAGCCGGAAGTCCTTGGCCTCGCCCTTGACGTCCTGGTTGCAGACCAGGAAGACGTCCCGGCCGGCCTTGACGCGATGCAACACGTGCAGCCAGCCGTCGGTCTGGCCCTTGAGGACCTCGAGCGTCGGATGCATGCCCGCGTCGCCGGTCAGCGCCTCCTGAAGCTGCTCGGGCGTGGGCTTCTCGGGCAGGAAATAGGACCTCCCGCCGGCCGGGGTGGTCTTGACGGCCTTGACGCCGGGCTTGGCCTCCTCGCCCCAGATGGCCGCGCTGCAGGCCGCAATGTCCGTCGCGGTCTTGCCGATCGTCGCCGACTTGGTCGGCAGCAGCCCGTAGCCGACGACCACGCCGCCCTTGTCGAGGAACTCCTTGGCCTTGGCAAGCGCAGCATACCCGATGACCTCGGTCGGAGGCACGATGAGGATTCGATACTGTTCCTGGTGGAGCTTGACCTGCTTGCCGTCGAGCGAGCAGTCGGCGCCGGCGAATACCTCCATCGGCAGCCAGTCGCAGTCGAACAGGGCGTCCTGGAGGGCGGTGGTCATGTCTTCCGGGAGCACGGCCTTGCCCACTCGCCGCAGGTTGCCGGAAAACAGCAGGGCGACGGGGCAGACGTGTCGCCCGCCCGAGAGCATCAGGCTCAGGCGGCTCGTCCAGTCGGCGTAGACGCGAAACAGCGGCCAGCGCGGCTCGAAGCCGCCGTTCCAGAAGTAGGGCGGGCAGTCGCGGTCGTTGGGCGACTTGGGGTTGAACGAGTGGGGAATCATGTGGTTCACGCCGCGAACCTGCATCTGGTCGGTGAGCCACTTCATCTGCGGGTAGGTGATGTCCTGGCCGTAGGCGCCGAACATCTCGCACATCGTCTCGTCGTCGTCCTTGCCGAATACGTGGCTGATCGAGCTTGCCAGCTTGGGCGTCTGGTAGATGTCGTGAGGGCGCTGGCCGGGATACATCTGCTGGCAAACCAGGTCGATGCCGCCCATGTCGCTGTACTTCTGGAGGCGCATCATGTCGCCGGCGCAGAACTGCGGGTTCACGTAAAGCTGGCCGTGCTCCATGAAATGGCCCATCGACTTTACACCGTGCCGCCGGCACCAACTCGACATCCCGCCGTACATCGTCCGCCCCCATGCCTCGGCAAAGGCGTCCATGTACTGGAAGCGTGCGGCCGCGTCGTCGCTGCCTGCCAGGCGGAACTTGTAGGCGACGTAGGCCTTCTTCCAGTCCACCTTCCACTCGGCCAGGACGGAGTTGAGCTCGGTGCCCCAGTCGCCGCGAGTCTCCGGCTCGTCGTAGAAGAAGCCGGGTATGGTCTTGCCGAAGTCGTCCTTGAACCGATCGTAGTGCGGCTGGTAGACAGTGGCGATGAACCAGTCAACGCAGTCCTTGCTGGCGCCGTCGACGCTGAGCGCCCCACCCTGGCCCAGCGAGGGGCCTTGCTTGTGGGAGAAGTTCATGACCTTCCACTTGCCCGCGGGCGCCTGCCAGGCAAGCTTGCCCTCGCGGATGTTTGCGGCGAGGTCCACAAGGCTCTCGCCGTCGACGGCGCCGTCTGCGTCCAGCTTGCCGGCCAGGGCGGCGACGTGGCGCGGCCCGCCGTAGCCATCGGCCTCGAAGAGCCTGGGTCCGTCCACATCCACGGCCTGGGCCACGAGCGTCTTGGTGGCGTATTGCGGCGGGACCTTTCCACCGATCATCTGGCTTGGCCACCACTTCTCGTCGAAGATCCACATCTTCAGATCGTTCTTCTTGGCCGCGTCGAGGCAGATGGCGAGGTCCTGATACCAGCGAGGCCCGAGCCAGTCGTTGTGCGGCCTGGACTCGGCCGTGAAAGACCCATTGCCGGCCTCGGCGACTTTCTCGACGTATTGCTCCAGCCGCTCTTTGCTCTCGGCGCCGTGGAGCCAGAACAGCGGCCCGGTGAGGCGGCGGGCCTCCTTAGGCAGCGTGCGGAACTGCTGCTCGACCTGGTTGATTGTCGGCTCGGCGCCTCGTGAGCCGAACACAGCAAGGCCAATAACCCCAACCACCATAGCGAAACGAAGCATGGGAAGTCTCCTTTTCTCTCAATACCGCCCGAATTCCAAGGCCGCATCGAACATGGCTACGACGTTCTCCGGCGGGACGTCGGCCTGGATGTTGTGGACGTTGTTAAAGACGTAACCGCCGCCGGGCTTGAAAGCCTCGACATTGCGGCGGACATGTTTGCGGACCTCATCCGGCGTGGCGCGGGGCAGGATGTGCTGCGAGTCGATCCCGCCGCCCCAGAAGA
>CAZSBS010000004.1:21888-41406 GCA_964605095.1 uncultured Planctomycetaceae bacterium
TCCGGCGTGGCGCGGGGCAGGATGTGCTGCGAGTCGATCCCGCCGCCCCAGAAGACGAGCTTGTCGCCGTACGCCGCCTTGAGCCCGCCCGGCTCCATGCCCCTGGCTGAGATCTGCACGGGGTTCAGGATGTCGATTCCGTTGTCCAGCAGGTCCGGGATGTACTCGATGATCGAGCCGCAGGAGTGGTACCAGATCTTGGCCTTCGTACGCGACTTGATGTACTGCACGAGACGCTTATGCCGCGGCTTGACGATGGAGCGGTAGATCCGAGGCGGGTACAGCGGGCCGTCCTGGCCCGTCAGGTCGTCGCCGATCATGATCACGTCCACCGCGTCGCCCACCTCGTCCAGGAAGAGCCTGAACCAGCCGAGCCAGAACTCCAGCGTGCGGTCGATAATCGCCTCAAGGATCGCCGGCTGCTCGATCATGTCGATGTAGAGGTTCTCCAGCCCGCGCATGTACCAGCAGATCTCGTAGACGACGCCCGATATGCCGCTGATGACGGGGTACGGCGTCTCCTGCCTGATCCGCATCGCGCGGTCGCGGAGGCCCTCGAAGCGGGTGGGGTCGTCGCCCTTGGGGAACGGGTAGTCCCGGATCTGCTCGATCGACATGCCCGCCAGCGGCGAATGGGAGATGTCCATGTAGTAAGGATTGTCGTCAGGCATGGACCAGGTTATGCCGAACTCGTCGGTGAGGTCGTGCCACAGCCTCCCGTTCCGCCGGTTCTTGACGATGCCGCCCTTGAAGCTCTTGGCCCCGCCGGCCCAGACGTAGCGCGTGTCCACGCCCAGGCGCTCAAGCACGGCCTCGGAGGGCATGGCTAGCTGCTGGACGGCGTCCATGATGACGATGTCTTCCTTGAGGCCCAGCAGGTCGATGAGCTTCTGGTAGGCGAACTTGTGGATGCCCGTCTGGTTGCCGCCCAGGTCGATGGGCACACGGTCGGCCTGGCGATGGTCAAGGGCGGTCAAAAGACGTTCACGCGGGGTCATGGGATTCTCCCTATTTCAGGCCGGCAATGTAGTTGCCATAGCCGACGACGATCGTGGAGGCGACGAGCACCATCAGGCCCGCGAAGATCACCCAGTGTGTGCGCTTGCTTGAACCTTTCCACTCGCGGAAGCCGATGCCCCACAGGCTGCTGAAGACGATGATGAACGCCATGTGAATCGTCCAACTCGAGAAGTCGTACTTGCCCATCTTCGTGGTGCCCATGCTGTAGAAGAAGAACTGGAAGTACCACGTGATGCCGGCCAGGGCGGAGAAGATGTAGTTCACCGCCAGGGTTCCCCCGCCGCCCGTCACGTAATCGCCGGCGGACTTGTTCTTCAGGTTCAGCAGCACACACCAGATGAAGTTGGTGGTGAACCCGCCCGCGAGGGCGACGATGAGTACGGGTAAGTTCTGGAAGATGTGCGGTGACTTTTGGGCCAGCGCCAGATCGGCGATTGGTTTGCCCGCCGCGAAGGCCATGGCCATGCACGAACTCATGATCCCCGCGAACACCGCCACCCAAACGCCCTTGACGAAACTGAACTCGCGGATGGTCGCCTTCTTCTGGGCCGTGCCGACCTCGCGCTCCTTGCGCATGCCAGCCCAGCCGCAGATGATGATCCCAAGCACGCAGACGCCGATTCCCGCCAGCAAGATCTGCCCGGACGGGGTGCTGAATTTCTCGATGAAGTTGGCCCTGACGGTCTGGGCCAGGGCCGAGACTGACGAGCCGCCCTTGAGGGCGTCGGTGAACTTCTGGTCGAAAAGCGGCGGGATCAGCGTGCCGAACACCGCGCAGAAGCCCAGTGATATCCCGTAGCCCAGCGACATCCCAAGATAGCGCATCGAAAGCCCGAACGTCAGGCCGCCGACGCCCCACAAGACGCCGAAAAAGTAACACCAGAACAGGTCCGACCACGCCGTCGAGCCCAACACCGACAGCAGGTTCGGGCAAATGATCATCGCCAGCACCCACGGGGCAATGATCCAACTGAAGACCCCGTTGACGAGCCAGTAGCTCTCCCACGACCACTTGCGCACCATCTTGAAGGGGATGTAGAAGCTCCCCGCCGCAAGACCGCCGATGGCGTGCAAGACTACGCCGAGAAACGGATTGGGTACCATTGGGGTTTAAGTTTCCTTTCGTAGCTCGCGGACTTGCCTTCGCCGAGCCCTCAGCCGCCTCGGCCGAGGCCCTCAGGCGTTTACTCCCGATAGTCTAAGATTGCGCCAGGACCCAGTCAAGCCTTGCGCGGGACTACCCGAGCCGGAGCGTTCGTAGTGACGCCGTCCCCAACCCCGACGGGGCAGGCGGGGCAGGAAGGCGATATTCTTCCCGGTGATGCCCTGTCCGACCCGTTGGGGATTGGTACGCTACAAACAACTCACGGCTCGTCCGGCCTGGACGGCGATTGTGATCTCGACACCCCCGGGCTCCTGCCACAGGCAGGAACATTGATCTTCCCCGGCGGTCCGGGTACAGTCGCGCGAGTGCTGCGTTCTTGCCCCGCCCCGCCCCATGGCCTTGCGGGCCGAAGATGCCATCGGCGCCGTGTGTGCCAGGAACAGCGATTTTCGGATGACCAACATTATTTAGCACGCGGAGTAACACATGAACCATGCGATGAAAACGAAAACGATCCCTTCCATGAAAGCACATTTGGCGTCCGCGGCGGTGGCCGCGATCATGGCATGCGCCGGCATCGCCTCGGCGGCGGGCACCGCTCCGGATGCGATGAAGGCCTGGAAATGCTCCGGCGACATTTACATCATCACCACTCCGGAAGGCGCTGACTTGCCGGCGACGGCCAGGGAGTCCGACTTCCCCTTGCTGCTGCGGTTGAATCGCGCCAACTTCGATTTCAGCCAGGCCAAGGCCAACGGCGAGGATATCCGCTTTGCCGGCGGCGGCGGCTCGCCGCTGGCGTATCAGATTGAGCAGTGGGACGCCGCCAATGGAATTGCCG
Organism: uncultured Planctomycetaceae bacterium; assembly: GCA_964605095.1. GTDB lineage: Bacteria > Planctomycetota > Phycisphaerae > SM23-33 > SM23-33 > JAUWQU01. The sequence goes on from CAZSBS010000004.1 coordinate 24,855, forward strand.
TCATCTGGGTGCGCATCCCCGCGATCACCGGCAACTCGCGACAGGCCATCACCATGTATTGGGGCAAGGCCGACGCCCAGAGCGAATCCAGCGGCGCCGCGGTCTTCAACGCCGCCAACGGCTATGCAACCGTCCTGCACCTCGACGAGGCGCTGAAGGATGAAGTCGGCACGGTTACGCCCAAGGACGCCGGATCGACGGCGACGGACGGCATGATCGGCAAGGGGCGACACATCACCCAGGGCAAGGGCATCAACTGCGGCGATCACATCACGAAATATCCTTACAGCGGCGATCCCTTCACCTCCGAGGCCTGGGTCCGGGCCGAAAGCGCCGGTGCGGCCATCTTCGGCTGGGGGCGGTATGCCACGAGGTTCAATGGCAAGACCGGCTCCGGCAATGAAGTGGTGATCTCCATCGGCTCCCCGCCGCGGTTCGGGTGGTCTTCCGACGGCCCGGGCGGGGCCGGATCACCCATGCCGGCGGTGATAGGGCAGTGGTATCACCTGGCCGCCACGTATTGCGACGGGAACAGCCAGTTCTATGTCAACGGCAAGCTCGAGGGCAGCCGCCGTCAGCCCGGCGCCATGTCGATGATGAACGACATCAACATGACCATCGGCGGCCTGAGGGGAAGCTACCAGTACACCGGCGACATCGACGAGGTGCGAGTCTCGCGGGTAGCGCGTTCCGCCGACTGGATGAAGCTGGAGTACGAAAACCAGAAGGCCATGCAAGCCCTGGTCGGCTCCCTGGTGCAGCCGGGCAGCGAATTTTCGGTCTCACCGGGCCAGATCAAGGTCGCTGAGGGCAAGAGCGTGACCGTCACCGCCCAGGCCGGGGGCGCCCAGAAGGTCTATTGGGTCATCAAGAGGGATGGCGCAGATACGGTCGTCGCGGTGGACCAGTGTTCGTATACCCTCGACGCGGGGCGCGTGGTGGCGGAAACGGCGTTCGTCCTGCAGTTCAAGGCTGTGTATGCCAAGGAAGTCAAGACCAGGAACATTCTCGTTACGATCAGGGAGGAGATTCCCGAGCCGGTGTTCTACCTGAGAGCGCCCGCGGCATGGAATGGCCGGGACACCATCGAGGTGGTGCCGCAAATCAGCAATCTCGCGGCCATGCAAGCCAAAGGCGCCGGGGAATTGAAGTACCGCTGGGCCGTGTCCGGAGGGGCCGTGATTAAGGAAATCGCGCCTGACAGGCTGGTCCTCAAGCGGTCCCAATGCGGCGGCAGGATCACCGTCAGCCTGGCGCTCAATAACGGCGGCGCGGATTTTGCCGCCAAGACGTCAATCCTGGTGACCGAGCCCAAGAAGGACCCATGGGTAGAGCGGACGCCGGGCAAGGATGAGAAGCCCGAGGACAACCAGTTCTACGCTCGCGACGACAAGAACGAGGGCACGCTCTTCTACAACGGGACCCTGGAGCAGGATGCCGAGTCCGTGTTCCTCAAGGTCTACGCCAACGACAAGATCTACAAGACCGAGAGCCGGAAGCTCGCCGCGGACAAGGCCTATGCGTTCACGGTCAAACTCAAGCCGGGCCTGATCAAGTACAAGGTGGAGTTCGGCGTCAAGGTCGGCCCCGCGGAAACCGTGCTCAAGACGGTTAACAACCTCATCTGCGGCGACGCCTACATCATTGACGGCCAGTCCAATGCCGAAGCGACCGGGCCTAATAATGGGCCGGCTCTGGACGCCCCCACGCCCCACAACGACTGGATCCGCAGTTATGGCAATCAGCTCACTGGGTCCATCAAGGGAGGTTGGGGCAACGCGATCCGAACCCGGATCTGGGGCAAGCCCGATTATGGATTCTGCCAGATAGGCGCATGGGGCATGGTGCTGGCTGAAGACATGGTGTCTAAATATCATATCCCCATCTGCATCATCAACGGCGCCTATGGCGGCACCAGGATAGACCAGCACCAGCCCAATCCAGCCAATCGCCGCGACACGAGCGGTGATAACCCATACGCCAACCCCTACAAGATATACGGCTGCCTGCTGACGCGCATCGAGGCGGCCAGGCTTACGCACGGCATCCGCGGCGTCCTCTGGCACCAGGGCGAAAACAACCAGGGCAGCGCCTCGCCGACCGGCGACTACGACTGGAAGTCCTACCAGCAGTACTTCGTGGATATGTCAGCCGCCTGGAAACAGGACTACCCCAACATCCAGCACTACTACATCTACCAGATTTGGCCTAACTCGTGCTCCATGGGCGGCACACATGCCGGCGACATGCTGCTGGAGGTCCAGAGGACCCTGCCCTCGCTCTTTTCCAACATGCGCATCATGTCCACCCTCGGCATTAAGCCTCCCGGTACGGTACATTATCCTGTTGAAGGCTATGCGGTAATGGCCCGGTTGATGAGTCCGCTCGTGGAGCAGGACAACTATGGACTGGTCCCGAAACAGGCGATCACGGCGCCGAATCTGAGGCGTGCGTATTTCACCGGCGCCGCGAAGAACGAAATCGCCCTGGATTTTGGCCAGCCGATGGCCTGGAAAGATGAATGCAAGGCCTGGATTTATCTTGATGGCGCAGCAGATAAGGTCAGTTCGGGCGCAGTTTCAGGAAATGTGATCACCCTCCAGTTGAAGGCTCCAACTGAAGCGGAAACCGTCGCTTACCTATCGGGCAGGACCTGGCGCAACGAGCAGGACAACCTGATCTGCGGAGCGAACGGCATCGCAGCGCTTACGTTCTGTTCGGTCCCGCTGGCATCCTCGGCAACTGCCGAGCCGGCGCGGGTGAGCTTTGAGCCGACTATCGAGTCCCTCGAACAGTATGAGACCCCTGAATGGTTCAAGGATGCCAAGTTGGGCATCTATATGCACTGGGGTCCGCAGAGCATTCCCGGCGTTGCCACCACCTGGTATGCCCGGTGGATCTATGAGCAGGGCAGCGAGGGCTACAAGTATCATTGTGCCACGTATGGCCATCCGTCCAAGTTTGGGTACAAGGACATCTGCAAACTCTTCAAGGCGAAGAAGTTCGACCAGGCCCAGGCGGATCGATTGGTTGCGCTCTACAAAAAGATTGGCGCCCGCTACGTTGTGCCGGTGGCGGTGCATCACGACAACTTCGACATGTGGGATTCCAAGTATCAGCCCCGGTTCAATTCCGTGGTCACGTCCGGCAAGGATGTGGTGGGGATGTGGAAGAAAGCCACCGTCAAGTACGGGCTGCACCTTGGCGTGGCCTCGCATAACGCGCGATCCTACCGGTGGTTTCAGCCGTCGCATGGCGCCGATCGCTCGGGGCCGATGGCTGGAGTCCCCTATGACGGCCAGGATCCGAATTATGCGGACCTGTACGGGGTGAAATGGAAGGATAACGGTTCCTTCCCCGATTTCTGGTATGAGCAGATGAGCGACGTGGGGCCGCCCGCATTCGAGAAGAACTTTGAGGACCGGATGAAGGACTTGATGGACAAGTATCACCCCGACCTCTACTACGTCGACGGCGGCATCCCCTTCAAGCACGCGGGCCTGAACGTCCTGGCGCACTTCTACAACGAGAACCAGAAATGGAATGAGGGCAAGTTACAGGCCGTGGCCACGATCAAGCTGGACTGGACGCCCAATGTGGCAGTCAGTAATTACGAGTTCGGGTACCCCGATACGGTCCAGCATTACCAGTGGCAGTCGGACAAGACCATGGGCGCCGATTGGTACTGGATCCGCAATGCCACATCAAGGTACATGTCTGCCCAGCGTGCCATTCACATGCTGATTGACACGGTCAGCAAGAACGGCAATTTGCTCCTGAACGTGCCATTGACCCCCGATGGCGAGCTCGAGCCCGAAACCATCGCCATGCTGACCGAGATGGGGCGATGCCTGGACATCATCGGCGAGGCTGTCTTTTCCACCCGAGGCTGGGTGACCGCAAATGAGGGCGGCGGTATTCGGTTCACCCGCAACAAGGGAAACACCATCCTGTATATCACGAATCTGGGATGGTCCAACGATGAGCTTAGGATCGGGACCCTCGGTGCGTCGCGGATCGACTTGAAGACCCTGGCCAGCGTGTCACTTCTGGGCGCCGCTGGCAAGTTGACATACGCTCAGAATGCCAATGAACTGAGGATAAAGGTGCCGCCCAAGGCGCCGTTCGAGTCTCCCGCTTACGCGTTCAAACTGACGTTCACGGGCCAGATTCCAACGCTCAAGTAGTCCTTAGAGCAGCTTAACTTTTTCTGTAGCGTTCGGCCTGCCTGTGGCGTCGCCTGCTTCGGCTTCCTTGCCTGGCTCGTCCTCGGCGACGGCCGACCTGCTACACAAAAACTTAAACTGCTCTAAGCAAGCGTCCTCGGAGGCCGTATTGGCCCGGGGCTGACCGGTTCGCGCGGCGCGGACGGGATATCGCGGCCGGCAGCGGCTTGAATGGTCGGGGGCGAGTTGTGGGGCTGTCATCGAACCCGGCCACCATCTCCGAGAACAGCCGGACGTTCTCGAAGTTCCTTGCCACCACGATCTATCCCTTCACGTTCGCCGGCCTGTGGCGAGGCGAGATCTGCGTCTTCACCTCGTACTTGGCCAGACGCTTCCAGGCACTGGCCGGTCGTTGGCGCCAGGACGCCGTTGGCCTCGATGATCGCCACGCCGAAGAACTCCGCCGGCTGCCGCGGTATACAACGCCTCGAGTTTTCTGTGCCAATCCGGGAAGGAGTTGAACCGTAAAGATGTGCAATACAAGCCGTTATGTTTACACTGTCTTCATGGGCAAGCGATGCCCAAAATTATTATTATTATTATTATTATTATATTGATTACAGGAGGCAGATATGCCGATACTAGTCTCTGTGTACAAAGACTCCAAAAACTCTCGGAGATTACATATGCTTTCTTACGGGTGTGGGTTTCGAAACCCGGCGGTACTGGAGTTAGACAATGGTACACGAAAATCGGCATGCAATCCGGGTGAGCACACCGCTGGCTGATTGCATCGCCATCGTTGATGATGACGCCACCTACACGGCTGCGTGTGAAGAAGCGTTTGGGCAGGAAGATCTGCACATGATCTGCTTCACCAACGGCACCGAGGCTTGGCGGGACATTCGGTCAAGGCCCAACCTTCTCCTGATCGTTGCCAACTGGATGCTGCCGGGGCTGGATGGGTACCGGATATGCCGCTTGCTGGCCCAGCAGGGGTCCGCGACAACCACCGTGTTGACGGTGGGACGACGCTTCCTTCCTGAGATTTGGGCGAAGATGCGACTGCGGGCCGACTACGTACTGGCAAAGCCCTTTCCGGCAAGCGGGATCAAGGAACAAGCCCTGCTCCTGGTTGCGACGGCGCGTAGGCGATATGCAGCCTCCGTTCACTAGCCGCCCCGTGAAAACCAGTTGGTTTCGTCGATTCAGCCGTGAGTTACTCTGGTGGGAGGAACCGTCCGTTTCCTCCCGGTTTGCGATTGCAGGACAGGAAAAAACACGTTTACCCGTGATGAGCAGGTACTAGACGGTTGCACCGATAAGTCCCGACCCTAGCCATGGGGCAACCGTCAGACTGGGAGATCTATCTTTCCGGTCTGTGCCTGCTCGTCCTTTTTCCACGCCACCTTTGCGCCACCTTTGCGACACCCGTCCCCCCGCCCACTGTGATTATCGCTGGTTCCGCATCTGACTTGAACCCCTTGTCCGCATGATTGCGAATTTATTGTCGCTGCCGATTCATGACCTGCTCCGCTACTAAAGCACCTTCGGATGGTGGACGATAGTGTTGGTGGCGACGGTCGGATGAAAGCAGAGTGGTCATGGCCACTTCGTGGCTAGACGTTCTGAGTGCGATCAAGGCGCGTGGTTTGTGTTGGTTGAGCGTGGCGCCAAGAGCGCGGACGCAAGGCGAGTCAGCGGACTCACGTGGCGAGGCTCCTCCAGGCGAAGGCGCTCTTCGGAAGATCGCTCGCTTTGCGCGCCCTCTCATCCTGACTATTTCCGCCGGCCTCGCCTTTGGGGCCCTCCTTCGATTCCACCACGCCAGGTTCGAAGACGGCATGGTCCGCACCTTCCAGAAGCAGCAACTGGACGCCACCCGGAGTTGGGCCGGTGCCGTGGAAGGACAGGTCGCGGGCATCCGCCGCGACCTTGTCGCCTTGGCCAGCCACCCGGACGTCTGCCGGTTTGCCCCGGGCATGAAGGAGATCCTCTCTGCCAGCCTGGCGCGGGAGAATACGGTCCTGGACAACCTCGAAGTGCTTGACGCCCAGGGGGCCGTGCTCTGGAGCAATCCGCCCGCCGCCAAGGGCAAAACCAGTTACCAGTTGAGCATGCGCCTGCCCATAGAGCTCGATGGCAAGCAGGTGGGAACGCTTGAGGCCAGCGTCAACGTACTTGGCGCGGCCATCAGGTGCCAACCCAAGGCCGGCAGCACATACAAGAGCCTTTGCCTGCTGCTCTCCGGCACCGGCGAGGTCATCTATGGCAGCGACGCCGTCTCCAAGCCCCGACAAGTCGTTTACGCCCTTCGAGATGCCGATGCCCGGAAAGAAACGGTCCGCAACGTGGGCCTGCTTCCGTACGTGACAGATCGATGCATCACAGCCGGCGTCTCCGGGCTGGCGGAGGCGGTTCGGCAGGAAGGCCATGTCGAGGAGTTGGTTGCCTTCGCCCCGATCAACCTGGAAGGTCGTCGGTTTGGCCTGGTGATGGGTTCGCCCAGGGCGGATGTCTCCGTGCCGATCGCCTCGCACGAACGAGTCACCTATGCGTTGATTGTGGCCCTGGCGCTATTGTATTTCGCCACGGGGTACACCGCCTATCGTAGCGAGCGTGCCCACACCCAACTTGAGCAGCAGCGGCGCAAGTCAGCCGAAGAGTCCAGCAGAGCCAAGGGGGATTTCCTGGCCAAGATGAGCCATGAGCTCCGCACGCCCATGAACGGCATCATCAGCATGACGGAGTTGGCAATGGGTGCCGGGGATGCAGCCGACCGGCAGAAGTACCTGTGCGTGGTCAGAGAATGCGCCGATTCGTTGCTGTGCGTCATCAATGACATCCTGGACATGTCCAAGATCGAAGCGGGCAGACTCGAACTGTGCCATGTCCCCTTCAACGTGCCGGAGTGCATGGCCAACACGCTGGCATCCCTGGCCAAACTGGCAATGGACAAGGGTTTATCTCTGTCCTGGGAGATTGACCCCGGCGTGCCGCCGGTTGTTTACGGGGACCCGGGGCGGCTGCGCCAGGTTTTCAACAATCTCATCGGCAACGCAATCAAGTACACTTGCCGCGGGGAAGTAGTCGTTAGGGTTTTGCCCCAGACGGCCAAACACGATCAGGTCGAGTTGCGGTTCGACGTCCGCGACACCGGGCCTGGGATGTCGCCGGACAACCTGAAACGGGTGTTCAACCCCTACTACCAGTGCTCCGACGCCGAAGCATACCGAAAGGACAGCACAGGCCTGGGCCTGGCCATCGCCAAACAACTTGTCGAACGCATGGGTGGGCGATTCTCCGTCACCAGCGAGATCGGCAAGGGGACGGTCTTCACCTTCACCGCAAAGTTCGGCCCTGTCACTGGCGAGGCCCTGGCCTCTGGAAAGACACCGCTGCCTTCTCTGGGAAACGTCCGGATGCTTGTGGTCTCGAGCGTTGCGGCCAACCTGCGGCGGTTTTCCGGACTTGTCGACGCCTGGGCCGCCCATGTTGGCTGCGCCACGAGCCAGGAAGATGGGCTGCTGGCGTTGAAAGAGGCGATCGACAGGGCAGAGCCGTTTGGCCTGGTTCTTGTCGATAACAGCGACCCTTCAGTGGATGCCTTTGCCTTTGCGGAGAAGGTGTCCGCCATGAATGGGTGCGAGGAAGTCGCGCTGGTCGTCATCTACCCGGCCGGGCTGCGAGGAGATGCCGTTCGATGCCTTCAAATAGGAATCGACGCGTATCTGGGGACGCCTGTCGATGACGACCAACTCCACACCACCCTTCGAATGGCGATACAACATGCCGCATGTCAGAAGGGCCGATCCCTGGTCACCAGGTTCTACTCCCCTGATTCGCCCGGGCGTAGGATCCTCCTTGTGGAGGACAACCCCGTCAACCAGTTGGCGGCATCGCTTCTCCTGGGCCAATGGGGGCACGACGTTCACAGCGTCGGATCGGGCGAAGAGGCTCTTTCGGTGCTGGCAGACAGGGAATTTGACCTCGTGCTCATGGACCTTGAGATGCCCGGGATAAATGGCATCGAGGCGACGGCTCAGATTCGACAGCGAGAGAAGGATAGCGGAAGGCACATACCCATCATCGCCATGACGGCCCACGCCATGGATAGCGACCGGGAGCGATGCCTGGCCGCCGGTATGGATGCGTACACGTCAAAGCCCTTCCGTCCGGATCAGCTTCGCGGCCTGATTGCGAGAATCGCCTCCAGCGCCGCCGGCGGGCCTGCTGCGTCCGTGCCCCCGGCGGTGGCGCCAACGGCCCCCGATGATGAGCCCGTTTGGGACTTTTTGGAGGCGTTGCGGCTTGCGGATGGCAGCCGGAAGGTCGTCAGCATCATCATCAAGGCGTTCCTCAAAGACCTCCGCGAGACGCTGCCGGCCGCCCAAGACGCGGCACTGGCACGGGATGCAAAACGCCTTGGGGGACTGGCACACCGCTGGAAGGGCTCGCTGGGCCTGCTTGGCGCCAAACGGGCCTTGTCGTGCGCCGTCAAACTTGAGGAAACCTGCCGGCTCGGAGAGCCGGAGCGTCTGCTGGAAAGTTTCCAGAGACTGAATAACGAACTACTCGTGCTCGAGAAGACCTTGTCCAACGCAAAACAGGAAATCATACCATGCAAATCCTAGTGGCCGACGATGACCCGGTGTTTCGCGGCCTCCTGCAAGAGCTGCTTGAGGAATCGCATTTCGAGGTGGTTCTGGCCTGCGACGGCGCGGAGGCCTGGGAGATTCTCCAGCGGCCCGATGCGCCGACTTTCGCCATTCTGGACTGGATGATGCCGCAAATGGAGGGCTACGAGGTCTGCCGGAGGATCCGCCAGGCCAAGGGCAACTCCATCCCATACATCCTGCTGGTGACCAGCAACAGCAGTCGAGAGGAGTTGCTCAAGGTCCTGGTTGCGGGCGCGGATGACTACCTTCTCAAGCCGTTCGAACCTCTAGATCTGAAAATCCGTCTTCGCACCGGCATCCGAATCCTGAACCTGGAGGAGCGGTTGGAGCCGGCCCCAACGGGGCAGGCAAGAATCAAGTAGCACGCCCTGGCCTTGAAGCGGCCGGAAGATTGGGCGGGTCAACACATGAAGGAGAAGGAAGTATGATGCATTCCAAACTGGGGAACATCCTGATCGTGGATGACGACCCTGTGATGAGCGAGATGATCAAGGAGGTGCTTGCCGAGCACGGCTTTCTCTGCCGGGCGGCGATGGATTCTACGCTCGCCAGAGAACTCATCGATGGCGCCTTGGGCGACAGCCAGCCATTCGACTTGCTGATCCTGGATATTGAAATGCCGCGGCTTAGGGGGCTGGAACTGCTGGCCTATGCCAGGGAGCATTCTCCGGAGTGCAAGGTAATCATGGTCACGGGGCACTCAAAGAGGGAGTACATCGCGCAGGCGCTCCTGCTGGGCGCTTATGACTACATCAGAAAGCCGTTCAAGAGCGGTGAACTGGTGGAGGCGGTCACCAAGGCTCTCGGCGGGGAAGATGAGGGCTCGCTCTTATGCGACCGGGCCGCGGCGGCGATGGAGCTGAGCTCGCAAGCCATGCGGGTTTCCCTGGAAAGTGTCAGGGCCCTGGTTCGCGCGGTCGAGGCCAAGGACCCGTACACTCGCCGTCACAGCGAACAGGTGGCCCACTACGCCGTTAACATCGCGGCGGCCATGGGCCTATCCGGCCCGGCGGCCCTGGAATCCACGCGTGTAGCTTCGCTTCTCCACGACATCGGCAAGATCGGCATACCCGACCACATCCTCACCAAGCCGGGGCCGCTCACGGATGAGGAATTCCAGTACGTCAGCCGCCACCCGGCCCTAGGCTCCGACATCCTGGCGAGCATCACGCTATTCAGCGCCGAGGCGAAACTGATTCGATATCACCACGAGAGATGGGATGGCAGGGGATACCCGGACGGCCTCGCTGGGGAAGAAAGCCCGCTGATTTCGCGTATCATCCAGGTAGCGGACAGCATCGACGCGATGCTGATGGAGCGAACGTACAAGAAGGGCTTACCGGTCGAGACGATGATGGGCGAACTGGTCCGCTGTGCCGGCACCCAGTTCGACCCGAAGATCGCGGCCGCGGCGCTGGCATGGTGCCAGTCGCATCGTGAGGCGCTGTTCCTGCCGGGTAAGAGTCCATCCTTTCAGGCAACCTCCGCATAGGGGCACCCGACAATGCGAAATACCAGCGACATCGCAAGCGTTCCGGACAGCGGCCCACGATTTCCCTTGGGGCTGATCCTTGTCGTGGCGACGATTACTCTGAGTACGTCGGTCTGGAACACATGGTCCGACCTGGCGGTGGTGGTTCAAAACTCGACCGAGGAGGATCGGGGGAGGTCGGTCGTGGTGGCCGCAAGGATACTCCACATGGACGAGGTGTTGACCATGTCCGCCCGCATAGCGGCCGCGACAGGCGACAAGGCATGGATCGACCGCTACTACAAGTTCGAGCCGCAGTTGGACCGGCTCATCAAGGAGGCGCGGTCCCTGGCGCCGACTGCCGAAGGGCTTGGCGTCGTTTCGGACACCGAAAAGGCAAACGAAGAACTGGTCAGAATGGACAAGGCGTCGTTCGAGCTGCTCTTCCAGGGGAAGAAAGACGATGCGTGGGCACTGCTGACCGGGCCGGAGTACGCACGACAGAAAGAGGTCTTCGCCGCGGGAATGGCGGCGTTCGCCACGGAGATCGAAACCCAGCAACAGAACAAGTCGGTCAGTGAGCAACGAAGCATCCTGGTCTCCGGAATCGTTCAAGGCTTGGTCACTGCTCTCATCCTCGGGCTATGGTATTTCATCTTGAGGAGGACCTCGTTGGCGTGGCGAAGCAAGGCCAGGAAACACAAGGCTTTGGCGGACTCCTTGAGGGTGAGCGAGGAGCGGTTCCGCGTTCTCTTTGAAAGTTCCCATGACGCCATGATGACCCTCGATCCGCCGACCTGGAGATTCACCTCGGGCAACCCCGCTACAGTGGCGATGTTCGGGGCCAGGGACGTGGAAGAATTGACCTCCCGTGCGCCTTGGAATCTGTCTCCCGAGCGGCAGCCGGATGGGCGTGCTTCCGCCGAAAAGAGCAAGGAGATGATCGAAACCGCCATGCGCGAGGGCTCCAACTTCTTCGAGTGGACGCACAAGCGGATCGACGGCGAGGAGTTCCCCGCCACCGTCTTGTTGAGCAGGATGGAGTACGCCGGAAAGGCCGTCCTCCAGGCAACGGTCAGGGATATCACCGAGCAGAAGCAGGCCGAGGATGCGATCCGTCAAGCGAAGGACCAGGCCGAGCAGGCCAACATCGCCAAGAGCGCATTCCTGGCCAACATGAGCCACGAGATCCGCACGCCCATGACGGCAGTTCTCGGCTTCGCCGAGATGACCGACGCCTCCATTGACTGCTGCGCCGTGTGCCCCCAGCACACCTCCTGCCCCACGCGCACGCAGAACAAGGAGAGCATCCAGGTCATCCGCCGCAACGGCGAGCACCTGCTGGGGCTAATCAACAACGTCCTGGACCTCTCGAAGATCGAGGCCGGCAAGATGGAGGTCGAGCGGGTTGCCTGTTCGCCCGTGCAGATTGTCGAGGAGGCCGTGTCGTCGATGCGTGTCAAGGCCATCGAGAAGGGGCTGTCGCTCGATGCTCGATACGAATTCCCCCTGCCGGAGGCGATCCTGAGCGACCCGGCCAGGGTCCGCCAGATACTCGTCAACCTCGTGGGCAACGCCGTAAAGTTCACCTCCCGGGGCCGTGTGGAAATCGTCCTGCGCTGCGCGGCGGACGTCCCGGCCGGGCGGGCGACGATAGCCTTTGATGTGAAAGACACGGGCATCGGCATGACGGGCGAGCAGGTCGACCGGATCTTCCAGCCGTTCGCGCAGGCGGACTCGTCCACCACGCGCCAATACGGCGGCACCGGCCTGGGTTTGGCCATCAGCAAGCGTCTGGCCGAGACAATGGGCGGCGACATCCAGGTCCTCAGCCGGCCCGGCGAGGGAAGCACCTTCACCTTCACGTTGGAAACGGAACTGGCCTTGCCGGTCCACATGTTGAACGACATTTCCGAGGTGGCGAAGCAGGCGTCTCATCAGCCGCAATCGGCCTCGCCGACTACCGTGAAACTTCGCGGGAGAGTTCTGCTGGCGGAGGACGGTCCGGACAACCAGAGGCTCATCTCCATGATTCTCCGCAAGGCCGGGGCGGAAGTGGACCTGGCCGACAACGGGCGAATAGCCGTGGAGATGGCCTTGGCGGCCTCGTCGGCGGCTTCTGGCCAAAAGCCGTACGACGTAATCCTCATGGACATGCAGATGCCGGAGATGGATGGCTACGAGGCGACAGGGAAGCTCCGTCAGTCGGGCTACACAGGCCCCATCATTGCCCTGACGGCTCATGCCATGTCGGGCGACCGCCAGAAGTGCATGGCCGCCGGGTGCGACGACTACGCGACAAAGCCCGTGGATCGCAGGGGGCTGCTATGTACGCTCGCCCGCCTGATGGGCTGTCCGCAGCCCGAACCTCAGGAAAGCCCGGCCGAGGCCGCGCCGGCAGCGATAAAGGCGTCTTCGGACAAGGCCATTTGCTCGGCTTACCGCGACGACCCTGACATGGCCGGGATCATCGCGGAGTTCGTTGGCCATCTGCCGTGGCGCCTGGCGGAGATGCGTCAGGCGGCGGCGAACAACCAGTGGGATGTGTTGCTGCGGGCGGCTCACCAGTTCAAGGGCGCCGGCGGAAGCTACGGCTATGCCTGCCTGACCGATGTGGCTCGCGAGTTGGAATCGCACGCAAAGCAGCGGGATGTGGAGGCGGCCATGCTGGCATTAAGCCAACTGACGCTATTGTCCGATAGAGTTCAAGCGGGACTTGAGGCCCAATCCGCGCCACAGGTCCCGATGGCCCCCGGCGGGGATGCGAGGAAAATATAAAAAATATGAGAATACTTATCATAGATGACAGCCCGGACGCCCTGGCCGTGGCGAAGGCCCGACTGACGCACGAAGGCCACGATATTATTTGCGCCGGCGGCGGCAAGGAAGGGTTGGAAGCCGCGGGGCGCGAGAACCCGGACCTGATCCTGCTGGACGTGGACATGCCCGACCTGAACGGCTTCGACGTATGCCGACGGCTGAAGGCGGACGCCGGTCTGTGCATGGTCCCGGTCATTTTCCTGTCCAGCTCCAGCGGGCCTGAAGATAGGGTCAAGGGATTGAACATCGGCGCCGTGGACTTCGTGACCAAACCGTTCGACGCGTTTGAGCTTCGCGCGCGGGTGAACGCCGCCCTGCGCACCAAGCACATGCAGGACCTGTTGATCGAGCACGCCGAGATCGACCCGCTGACGGGCCTTCACAATCGCCGGGCCTTGGACAAACGCCTTGCCCAGGAATGGTCCAGGCTCTTGCGGCATGGCGGGCACCTGTCGGTCATCATGGCGGACATCGACCATTTCAAGAACGTCAACGACCAGTTCGGACACCCTGTCGGCGACGAGGTGCTGCGCCAGGTGGCCGGCCTGCTGGCCGAGGGCTGCCGCGAATCCGACATGCCCGTCCGCTACGGCGGCGAGGAGTTCATCGTCGTCGCCCCTGAAACTGCCGCCGAAGCCGCCACGGGCTTCGCCGAACGCCTGCGAACAAGCATCTGTTTGGCGCCTCTGGAAGTCCATGGCCAGGCCATCAAGGTAACAACCAGCTTCGGCGTCGCGGACAATGAGGGGCTCAAATCGCCCGAAGAACTGGTCCATGCAGCCGACGAGGCCCTGTACCGCGCCAAAGAGGCCGGGCGAAACTGCGTCAAGAGATTGGAGACCCCGGCATCCGCCGCCCAGTGAGGCCGGCATGCAATCCGCCCGCCGAGGATGCGGGCGGCATTGGGAAGGAAAAAGGCTAATGAGCGAGCAGGGAAAACCGGCGAAGAATAGGCATCGCGACCGCGCGCTTGACGAAAGGCATTCTCCTGGCCAGAATGCCGGTGTAACGTTCTACTGCTGTCACGGTTATCCTATCCGGTGACGGTCGGGGGCTCGGGACGGCAGGGAACCCACGTCCCTGATGTCGGGGACGAAGGAATCACGATCATGAAGAAGCGGCCAAAGCCCCAAAGCAGCAAGAAAGAATCGCCCAGGACCACCTCCAAAGCCAAGCCCAAAGCCAAGCCGCCCCGACCGGAGAAGGGCGCCTTCCCCATCGTCGGCATCGGCGCCTCGGCCGGGGGACTGGAGGCTCTGGAACTGTTCGTGAGGAACGTCCCGCCCAAGAGCGGGATGTCTTTTGTCATCGTCCAGCACCTGGATCCGACCCATAAGGGCATGCTGCCCGAGTTGCTTCAGCGCGCCACCGCCATGAAGGTCATGCAGGTCAGGGACCGCACCAGGGTCCTGCCGGACTGCGTCTATGTCATCCCGCCGAACAAGGACATGTCGATCCTGCACGGAATCCTGCACCTGCTGGACCCGGTGGCGCCACGAGGGCTTCGCCTGCCGATTGATTTCTTCTTCCGCTCCCTGGCCGATGACCGGCAGGATCGCAGCATCGGGGTTATCCTGTCGGGCATGGGCACGGACGGCACGCTGGGTCTGCGTGCCATCAAGGAAAAGGGAGGTGTGGTCTTTGTCCAGGAGCCTTCCTCGGCCAAGTTCGACGGCATGCCCCGCAGCGCCATTGACGCCGGGTTGGCGGACGTGGTCAGTCCGGTGGAGATGTTGCCAGGCAAGATCATCGCCTATCTCCAGCACATTCCCTTCATAACCGCCCCCGGGCTGGCCGAGGAGGACAAGGCCCACAGCGCCTTCGAGAAGGTCGTGATCCTGTTGCGGGCGCAGACGGGCCACGACTTTTCCCTCTACAAGAAGAACACCGTGTATCGCCGGATCGAGCGGCGGATGGGCATCCACCAGATTGACCGGATCGCCGCCTATGTCCGGTTCCTCCAGGAGAACCCCCAGGAGCTGGAGCTGCTCTTTAAGGAACTCCTGATCGGCGTCACGAGCTTCTTCCGCGACCCGGCGGCGTGGGAACAGTTGAAAACCGAGGTCATCCCGGCGCTGCTGAAAGACCGTCCGTTCAGTCAGGCGCTGCGGGTCTGGGTGCCCGCCTGCGCGACCGGGGAGGAAGCCTATTCGCTGGCCATCCTCTTCAAAGAGGCGATGGAGCAATTCAAGCCGGCCAGAAAGTATGTGCTCCAGATCTTTGCCACGGACCTGGACCGGGACGCCATCGAGAAAGCCCGCACCGGTGTTTACCTGGCCAACATCGCCGCGGATGTGTCGCCGGAGCGGCTGGACCGGTTCTTCGTCCAGACGGATCGCGGCTACCAGGTAAGCAAGCCCATCCGGGAGACGGTGATCTTCGCGTTGCAAAACGTCATCATGGACCCGCCCTTCACCAAGCTCGACCTGGTGAGCTGCCGGAACCTGCTCATCTACCTGATGCCGGAGTTGCAGAAAAAACTCCTGCCGCTTTTTCACTACAGCCTGAATGCCGGCGGCATTCTGTTCCTGGGCAGCGCCGAGACCATCGGCGGAGGCACCAACCTCTTCGCGCCGCTGGAGGGCAAATCGCGGTTTTACCGGCGGGTCGAATCCGGCCCGCGGGCGGAGCCACTCGAGTTTCCCGGCTCGTTCACGCTCGCCCGGACGGCCGCGCCGTTGCCGCCGGCAGCGAAACCGCCGGCCAACCTCCAGTCGCTGGCGGAGCAACTGCTCTTGCAGCGGTATTCCCCGGCGGCCGTGCTGGCCAACGAAAATGGCGACATCATCTTCATAAGCGGGCGGACGGGCAAATACCTGGAGCCCGCGGCCGGCAAGGCCAACTGGAACCTCTTTGCCATGGCCCGCGAGGGCCTGCGCTACGCTCTGGGCGATGCTTTCCGCAAGGCGCTCCGGCAGAAAGACGCGGTCACCCACAAGAATGTGATGGTCGGGACCAATGGCGGCGTGCAGGCCGTGGACCTCACCGTTCAGGCCATCGCCGAGCCGGAGTCGCTGCGCGGCCTGGTGATGGTCATCTTTACGGACGTGGCCACGCCCCCGGCAACGAAAGAGCCGGCCAAAGGCCACCTCGCCGGCAGGACCCAGGCGGCGGCACTCGAGCGGGACCACGAGCAAACCCTCCAGGAGTTGCAGACCACCCGCGAAGAGATGCAGACCTTCCAGGAAGAAGCCAAGTCCGCCAACGAGGAAATGCAGTCCACCAACGAGGAACTCCAGTCCACCAACGAGGAACTGACCACCTCCAAGGAAGAGATGCAGTCCATGAACGAGGAGTTGCAGACGCTCAACGCCGAACTGCAACACAAGGTGGACGACCTGGCCCGGCTCAACAACGACCAGAAAAACCTGCTCGACAACACGGACATCGGCGTCGTGTTCCTGGACTCCGCGCTC
>CAZSBS010000005.1:0-39978 GCA_964605095.1 uncultured Planctomycetaceae bacterium
CTGGATGCCAAATGGAAAACTGTCTAAATTAACAATTGGGCAACACGCCCTACTGCCTACCGGCTACCGGTCCAGCACCGTCTGGCGTTCCTCGATGATCGTTTCGACCAGCGCCTTGACGTTTTCTATGGGCACGTCGTTCATGATTTCCTGAGATGGGGCGATGATGTGCCCGCCACCCGCGCCGAGAGTGCGGATGGTCTGGCGGGCCAGGTCCCTTACCTGCTCCGGTTTGCCGAACGGCAGGACCGTCTGAGTGTCTATCCCGCCCCAGAAGACCAGGTCCTTGCCGAACTCGCGCTTGATGTACGCCAGGTCCATGCACGGCTGGACCGGCTCCAGCACCCGCAGGCCGATGTCGATAAGGTCAGGCAGGAAGTCCGTAATGCAGCCGCAAGAGTGCATGATGATCGGGATGCCGGCGTCGTTGTACGGCTGCCAGGCCCGCCTTAGCCGCGGCAGGATGAACTCGCGGAACATCTTTTTGGAGAACATCGTGCCTTCCTGCATGCCCAGGTCGTCGCCATGGTGTGCGACCTTGAAGCCCATCTCGACGACCTTTTCCGCAAACCGCACCTTGTAGTCGGTGATCTTGTCCAGCAGATCGTGGATGACCCGGGGGGTTTCCGCAATGGCGGTCATGAACTCCAGAAAGCCCATCAGGCCGTAGGCGCGCTCGTATATTCCGCAGTACGCGGCCGGGATTACGAGGAACGGCCCGGACTGCTCGCGAAGGTCGCGCCGCATCTCGTCGAAGAGCCCCGGCCTGGACATATCCGGCGCATTATAGGTGGCGACGGCCTGCTCGGCGTCCATGAAGAGGGCCTTGCGGTTGACATCCGGCGGCATGTGCGAGGCCACTTCCTCGTCGGCATTCTTGCCCAACGGGTGGAAGGCCATGAAGAAGCCGTCCGAGCCGACCTTGACGCCCATGCCCCATGCGTCGTAGACACACTCGCGGTCCCAGTGTGTCCCGCAGAAGCCCATCGACTCCAGCCGGGCCATCTCCTGGCGGTCGTTGCGGTAGAACAACGGCTTGTCGTGCATCGACAGGGCCAGGCAGAGGTGGTTCTGGAGGTAGCCGTCAAGCTCATCCGCCGAGCCCAGCCCAAGCGCCTCGCTGATTGCGGCGTCGCGGGTCCGGTCGGAAAAGGTGATCTGGCTGGGCAGGTAGTCCACATCCTGCCCGCGAATCACTCGCAGCACTCGCTCTTCGTTGGTCATTGCCATGTCTCCATCTATCGCCCTATGAGTTTGCGCATCGACGGGCGGCTGTGCCAGACTTTTCCAACAGGCTCGGGGAATCTGATAGGAAATTTGATTTTGCGTGGGCAATCGGCCGGGGTCCGGGGAGGGGGTTCTTGGCTCTTTGCTTGCCCCTTTGGCTTCACCAACCAATCGGGGGCATCTCGTTTTGCTTCTCTCGCCACCGCTTGTAAGTGTCTCTCAAGTAAGGCGGTGCGTACAGACACCAGTCGAATACAGCCAGAACTTGCGGCGACAACTTCTGTTGATGGCGTGCAAGGAAATCTCGCAACTGCTGCTCGGAAGCCCGCGGCACACCTATTTCGGCCGCCATTCTTGCGACGACGGGGCGAGAGTCGAGGACGACTCCCGACATCTCCGCAAGCACTTCCCCATCTGTAAACTGCCTCCCCATTGCGTTGATTGCACCCTGCCATATCTCCAGAGTGTTTGGGCTCCGGATTACCGCTTCCAACCTCGGGAAATCTTCCCGTGTCGCCAGTTGCCAACACACGCGCCCCGCGGCCGCGCCCACCAAGTGACTCACGTCATCCTTCTTAGCAGCGACATCAAGAAGGAAAGTAAAGTCCGCGTGCTGTCCAATCACGCTAATCGCCCTGACAGCGACGCGGCGGAGCGGCCAATGCCCACTATCCGTTGCCAGCTTCCTCAGAAAGGGAAGATCATCGACGTTTCCCAGCTTCCCGACCGCAGCTACCGCGGCATGCTGGACATTCCAGTCGCTGCTCTTCATCATTTCCCTGAGGAACGGCAAGTCTTCTGGTCCACCACGTTCCCTAAGAACCCAAGCACATCCCTGCTGCAGGATCGCATTCCCACTCTTTGCCGATTCGCGGAGCAAAGCAACATCGCCATGGGTGGACAGCTCCGCATAGGCCTTGGCTGCCGCGTGTTGTGCGGGCCAAGAATGCCCTTTCGCAACCCGATCCTCAAGCAGGGGTAGCCCCTCCTCATCGCCAAGCTTGGCGATGGCCCGCGCCACGGCCCTAAGGACGTCCGTATCCCCATCGCTCACCATCGCTCGTAGGATTGCCAGCCCCTCCCGGTAACCCAGATTCCCGACCGCCCCAGCCACCGCATCGCGCACACTGAAATCCCCACCTACAGCCGGATGAGGGTACTCGTCGCTTGCCAATTGGCCCAATATCGCCAAATCATCCTTCGTCCCCACTCTTCCGATCCCCGCTGCCGCGACTTTGCGGAGATACGGATGTGCGTTTTTCGCAAGTCCGCGCAGGAGGGGCAAGTTCTCCTTTGTGGCCAGTCCCGCAACACACGCAATAGCGTCCTCGGCTAGCTTTCTAAGTTCAGAGAATGGGCCTCTGAACAAATCGCATAACGGAGCGACATCTGCACTTGAGCCAATCAGCGATGCAATCTTCAAATACGCCATGGCCCCTGCCATCTGCCGGGTCATTCCAGCGGCCCGAGCCAGACCAAGGAGGTCTTCACGGCTCAAAGTCGATAGCCAGTACCAGCCCGGTGCCGACCACGTTGCCGGATCGGTGAGTTCGCCGCGTACATCCTTGATGTCATGCCCGTAACCATAACTGGCATTGCGCACGTCCGCAGCTTCCATTGTTGCCATGCTCAGCAGCAGCACAGCACGTTCTAGCGGATCTAGGTGTTCGGAGGGAAGGTGCTCCCGTTGTGTCCACAGATCCGCTATCTCGTGCGCAGCGAGAACACCATGATAACGATCGAAAGTGCGGGCCCTGGCATCAAGAAGCTCCCTAGCCTCCTTGAAGCAACGTTCTTCTTCGCTGATTAACTCCGCGACGGCGCTCTTAGCGAGCAGATCGTGTATGATTTCCCATTGGCCGGACGCCAGGCGTCGCACAAGACGCATCTTTACCATGTGCGCCAGGAGTGCCGTTAACTTCTCTGGGGAAATGTGTGTCTCTGCCGCGACCCGCGATTCATCGGCCGATCCCTTCTTCCCGCTGCTGTGGGCGAGGGTCACCAACACCCTTCGGCCATCCTCTTCGGCAAAACCGTGTTTGGGAAGATCCTTGATGCTTTGTGTGAGGAATTCCGTGATTACCTGATCGGTCGCGCTATGGCCGCCCGCGGCTAAAGCTCCATACTCCTCCATGCGGACACGTCCCTGCTCCGCCAGTTCGGCTAGACGTAGCACCACCATCTGTATAAACGGCGGATAGATCGCATGGCCGCCAAATCCTGCCTCGCGCGATGTGGCCGCGGCCAACTCGTCCAGCAACATCTTCACGAAAACTTCATCCTCCTCCAATGTGATCTTCTTTGCACCCAACAGTTTCTTCAGCGAGGCCTCCGCATCATTTCGTCCTAGCCTCCGCATTGCGCGCTTTGGCAGTCCAGCGGCGGTGTGGGAGATGGCCTGCCAAAGCGGCAGTAGCAGGCTTTCCACGTCATCGCGATACGAAAAAAGCAAGGTCAAATGGCGATGCTGGGCGAGCGCATCCAACACCGGCGACACGATGGGGTCGATTTCAAACGCACCAAAGTAGGCAATATCCTCGAACTGGTCCAACACGACCAGAAGCTTAGAATGCTTCGCCATTGCCCGTTTGCAAAGTTCGGCAAAACCATCGGTGGCGGCAATGGGACCATCTACAACCTGACGAAAATCCCCGGCTGTGAAGAACGCACCGGTGACCTTGTCGGGGCGTGTTGCCACGACGCCCCAACCGTAAAGCAGCCTGATTATGGGCACCAAGCCAGCGTGAATCACCGAACTCTTGCCAACGCCGGATGGACCGATCAGGAGGGATGACCGCTTGCCCAACACGTGCTGTTCAAGAGCCTTGATTTCCGTATCGCGCCCCGCCAGCAGCACCGCGTCTCCCTCGTGGTAGTAGTCCATGCCCGGCAGATCGGGCCGCACTTCCTGGGCGGCCTTACGTTGCCACAGATGATCATCGTTCTCAAACTCCAGCTTGTGCGGGAAACCGTAGCGGCGCAGAGGAATCGCGATGGGCGACCATTCCTCGTCTCGCATGAAGGGTTCGCCTTTGAGCAACGCCTCCCACTGCTCTTGCGAGTCTGGGCAGGCCAAGATCACGATGCGATTGCCCTCCACTCGCCACCCGGAAATGCATTGGCGGAACAGGTACTTGATCCGATCCACTCCTTCCAGCTTCGTCGGGTCCGTTCCAAGTTCGGTAATCCGCGTATTGTCGGTATGCAGCGTGTCTGCCGCCCTTAGGATCACCGCCAGACGCTGAAGATCCACTGGACCGGTTGGCAGAGGATGGGCTTCGGGTAAGTCCGCTAGCAGATCCGAATACTCAGCCCCCCTCTTGTCGTGAACACCGACGATGTGGTCGACCGCGATAGCCTCCGCCCACGGGATAACTAGTTCCCCATGATGTCTGACGACGAACTCGCCCGACCCCTGGCCGTGCTGTGCATCCTCGGTAATGCAAGTCTTGAGGCCGCGATCCAGGTCGTGGCAGCAGGCAGAACAAGATAAGAGGAAAAGCACCGGTGCAGTGAACTCGGCAAGCGGCTGCGTCTCACTGAGCAGTCGCCAGACATATAACTCCACGTACAAGCAGTGACTTGTCCCGTTGTCGCTGCCGTCGGGTTTGCTCGCCCGCGCCTGGAATGGCTTCGCCAACTCCCAGAGCACGTCCGCTCTCCGAGCGAGGTCCGGATTCAACGTAGCCAGATGTTTCCGAAGCAACGATTCCATCGCCCTGATCATCCTGAAAAAGGACCCAATCTCGCTGGCGGAGGCAGAACCTCGGGCGGTCCCCGGCACAAATTGGCGGATTTGGGGGCGACCCATCGGCCGCAGCCCGAACGTCACACGCTGGGAACAGTATCCCCCTGTAACCAAGCTGTGTCAAGTGACGAAAAACATGCAGCCGCTCGGCGACGACACGAACCTCGCGGCCGGGCAATTCGGCGGCGGCGAGGACCTGACCGCCGTCGCGGACAGCAGGCTTCATCAGCCGCAGATCATCCTTAGCCAGCCTGACAGATTGGTGACCAGGAGCCGCTGGTTTTCGATCTTGCGGGCGATGCGGCAGACGAGGATGCGTTTGTCGGCGTCGATCATGTCGGCGACGGCGTTCAGGCGCTCGATCATGTCCGTCGAGGGGTCGCTGGTGAGCTTGATCTCGATGGCCCAGCGGTGCGTACCCCAATCAAGGACAAGGTCCAACTCGTAGCCGTCGGAGGTGCGGAAGAAGAACGGCTGGGCCTGTTTGCCCACTGCGGATAGGGTGGCGAGCGTCTGCTCGATGACGAAACCCTCCCAGCTATGGCCCAGCCAGGGCTGGCGGTAAAGCTGTTCGAGATCGGTCACGTTCATCAGGGCGTGGTGAAGTCCGCTGTCGCGCCAGAAAACGCGGGGCGTCTTGACCAGCCGTTTCCTGACGTTGGCGAAGTACGGCTGAAGGCGGCGGATGAGGAACGCGCCTTCCAGGAAATCCCAGCGGCTAAGGATGGTCTTGTGGTCCATCGACAGTGAGGCGCCGAGTTGGGATGCGTTGAGCGGCTGGCCGTGCAAGGCCGCGAGCATGGCAAGCAGGCGCATGGTTTGCCGGGGCTTGCCGGGCAAGCCCCACCCGGGCAGGTCGCACGTGGCCAGCATGTCGAGGTAGTCCGTCTGCCACTCGGGAAACATCCTGGGCGTCAGTATTCCGCCGTCGGGATAGCCGCCGCGCAGCCAGAGGTCGTCCAACTGGCTGACCTTCAACTCGGGCAGGATGAAAGGCGTCATGCGCACCAATCCCAGCCTCCCGGCCAGGGATTCCGAAACGTTCTTCATCAGCGCCGGCGAAACCGAGCCCAGCAGCAGGAACCGCCCGTTGCGTTTGCGGTCGGCATCGATCGTGCCTCGCAGGCGGGAGAACACCTTCGGCGACTGCTGGGCCTCGTCTATGACAACCAGCCTCCTGCCACGAGCAAGGTCGTCCCATTCGGCGTCGAGCCTGGCCTCGCTGCCACGGGTCTCCATGTCGAAGTAGGCCCCGTCGAACTGACGGGCGAGGGTCGTCTTGCCGCACTGTCGCGGACCAAGAATAGCGACGGCGGGGAACTTGCCTAGTTCGTCACGTACCTGACGGCTGTATATACGCGAGATCATATTCTTGCATTTTGGGAATCCATTCCCAATTTGCAAGAACATTCCGCCCGCTATTGCGGCCAGATCACCGGCGGGTTCTCGCCCAGCGCAGCTTGGCCGAGCGCGAACGGGGATTGGTTTTTGTCTCGGCCACGTCGGCCATGACGGGGTCGGGGCTTATCTCGGCGTAGATCCCCCGATCCAGGCCGTCGCGGAAGGAGGCTTTCACGCGGCGGTCCTCCCCGCTGTGGAAACTTATGATGGCTGCGACGCCGCCGGGGGCCAGGCAGGACGGCAGGACTCTCAGGAGGCGTTCGAGGTTTGCCAGTTCCCGGTTGACGAGGATGCGCAGGGCCTGGAAGGTCCTTGCGGCCGGGTGAAGCTTCGCCCCCGCGGCCCGCCTGAGCGTAAAGTCGCGGGCCTCGCAGACGATGGCGGTCAGGTCCTGCGTGGTCTTGATGGGGTGCTTTGTGCGGCGCTCGACGATCAGCCGGGCGATGGCTGGAGCGTCGTCCTCGTCGCCGAACTCAAGCAGGGCCTCGGCGAGTTGCCTCTCGGTCATGCGGTTGACCAGCGTCGAAGCCGGCTCGCCGCGGCTTGGGTCCATGCGCATGTCCAGCGGGCCCTGGCGGCGGTATGAGAAGCCGCGGTCCGGGTCGTCGATCTGCGGGCTTGCCACGCCGAGGTCGGCCAGGACGGCGTCGGCCCGTTCGATGCCGGCCTCGGCCAGGACTCTCGGCAGGGCCGCAAAGTTGTTGCGGTACAGGTCGAATCGCACCAACGCCGCCACACCTGCCCCAACCGCTTCCAACCGGACGCGGGCAAGGGCGATGTTGGCTGGGTCAAAGTCGATGCCGATGAGCCTGCCGCCGGGGCTGACACGCTCAAGCAAGACCGCCGAGTGGCCGCCCAGTCCAAGCGTGCAGTCCACGACCACCTGCCCAGGCCGGAGGTCAAGAACCTCCAGCAGCGGCCCCAACAGCACCGGTATGTGGCTGGCATGGCGTTTCATTCCAGACACATACCTTATAACACAACATAACACAAACTGACCGCTTCGGCAGGCCGGAGGGCCGACAAAGTTCCGCCGTCATTGACAATGATGCCCGGCAAATTACTCGGTCAGGGCCTTACGCATCTTGCCCAGGGCGCAGCCCTGGATCTGGCGGACACGCTCGTTGGTCAGACCAACCATCTTGCCGACCTCGGCGAGGGTCATACGGCGCTCGGCGGGGTTCATGGCGAACCGCTCCATGACCACCGTTCGCTCCACATCCGTCAACTTGGCCCGATTCATCAGCAGTATATCGCGGATGGTCTCGACCGTGTCGGCCTGCTGGAACTCGTGACGCTTGACGTCGTAGTCGCTCTTTTCCATGGTCGGGTCGTACTCGGCCGGGAAACGCTGGTGATACTGCCCGGTCTTGGTCGCCAGGCGGTTGAAGCTCTTCAGAATGACCCGGCAGCCATAGGTGGAGAACTTGAAGCCGCGCCCAGCATCGAACTTCTCGACGGCCCGCAACAGGGCCATGTTGCCCTCGCTGACGATCTCGCCAAAGTCGACGTTGGGTATCCGCGTCCGCTTTGCCATCGCCAGCACCAGGGCAAGGTTGGCACGAACCAGGTCGGCCCGGGCGTTCATGGCCCTTTCGTACCAGACGACCATTTGCTTGGCCCGGCCAAGGGTTGCACGCCTGAGCTGGGCGTCAACCAGACCGGCCAGGCGATAGCGGGCGTAGTTGTACCGAAGGAACAACTGAGATTCCTCGGCCGCGCTGAGGCGGCTTCGCCGGCCCTTGCGGGCGGGCTTGATGTCCTCAGCCACTTCCGGAAATGTTGTCCAAACCGGGATTTCGATATCGTCAGCCTCCGAGCTGAAGAGGTCGTGCTCGGCTTGCGGCCGGTCAAACAAATCGCTGGGAACGTAATCCACGTGGGCGGGGATTCTCGCGTAAGTCAGTCGCTCGGACTCGCTCAGGCCATGGGGCATGGCCAACTCCACGGCGGCGGGAGCGGTTGCTTCGTCAATTTGCTTGTCAAGAGTATGCGGTGCGTTGTTCATGGTAGCATCCTTTCCACATTTCCTTCCGTACCAGGGAAACCGCAACGAAAGGCTTAATTGTTCGTTCTTGGACCCATGTTGTATTATTTTTGCCCATTCAACAGAGCCCCTGGCGGGCTCTAATTTCTTATTCACCTTAATAGTACCACCCTGGTCCTATTTTCCAAGAGAAAACTGAACTTTTTTTAGTCCTATTTGTCTATGTCTGTCCCCAACCTGTGTGTCAAGTGCTCGCCAGGAAAGGATATTGCAACATAACATGCTATACTCTAAACTGTTACGCGATCTATGCCTCCCCCGCTGCGCAATGACGCTTCTCATCGTCGTGGTCGGAAAATATCTGCGCGAACATCGAAGTGCCCCCCATACGGCAGCAGACATTCCCCATCTGGCGCAAGAATCTCTACAGGCTACAGACTTCAGGTTCTAGATTGCAGATTCAAGATTTCAGATTCCGCAATACGTGCTTTCATGCTCGCTGAAGCGAGCAAGCCTCAACAGCAGGTTCCCGGTTCCGAGTTCCAGGTTCCGAGTTCCAGGTTCCGAGTTCCAGGTTCCGAGTTCCAGGTTCCGGGTTCCGCCGTTTTCTTTTCCCGGCGACCAGTTCTCACTTGCGCCCAAACAGCCGCCGCAGGAACATCTCCTCGCCGGAACGGTTGCCCTCGATGAGATGGCCGATGAATTGCAGGGCGTAGCCGGCGACGAACATGACCAGCGCCAGCAGCCAGTGGCCCAGGACCAGCAGCACCGGTGCAGCCAGGAAGCAGGCAGGGATGCCCAGCACGTGCAGCAGGAAACTGGTGGGGTTTCGATGTCGGCGGCGCCAGTTTCGCGCCCAGTTCACCAGCCAGGTAATTGCGGGGTTGCTCATGTGGGATCCGGTCGGCGGCGAGGCATGCTCGTTCGCATGCCCCGGCCCGTGTTTTTTGGGGGGAGCTGTCAAAGCTGTCACAGGCCTCGCAGGCCGAAGAAGAACTCGTAGAGGGTATTTAGCAGCATGCCGGAGAAAAAGTCGATCGCCAGCACGGCCATGGTCGCCGCAACGAAACTTTCCGTGCAGGCCCGGCCTACGCCGGCGGCCCCGGCTGAGCAGCGGAAGCCCTTGTAGCAACTGATGAGGCCGATGGCCATGCCGAAGAACACGCTCTTGATCGGGCCGTAAAGTATGTCGAATGGCTCGACGGTCCTGGCCGCGTCGCGCCAGAAGTCAGTCCCGTTGACGCCGTAGACGTAGACGCTGATGCTGTAGCCGCCGAGGATGCCCATGAAGTCGGCGTACATCACCAGCACGGGGATCAGCAGCACGCAGGCGAGGAATCTCGGCACGACGAGCACTCGGATAGGGTCGCTGCCCATGGCGCGGAGGGCGTCGATCTGCTCGGTCACGCGCATGGTGCCAAGCTCGGCGGTAAGTCCGCCGCCAACCCGGCCGGACAGCATTACCCCGGCCAGCACGGGTCCCAGCTCTCGAAGGACCGACAGGTTGATGATGGTGCCCATCTGGGCGATGAGCCCGACGGACTGGAACTGCGCGACCATTTGCACGGCCAGGACCATGCCGACGAACGCGCCGGTCACCACGACTACCGGCACGCTCTGTGTGCCGATGCTGTAGAGTTGGGGCAGCAGCAGGCGCAGGTTCCGCCAACGGAACGTGCCTTCCGGAATCCAGGTTAAACTCTGCCAGCAGAAGGAGCAGAAGTCGCCGAACCCGCCAAGGCTCCGCAACGTGAAACGCCCTACTGGTGCGATGAGTGCCATGCATTCAACCTCGTAATGCACTGTCTACCCGCCCGCGGCACGCCCGTCAAGGCATGAAAGGCCAGCCAGGCCCGCCAGGCCGGCGGAAACTGCCGCTTGCCCCGCCGGGCCGGCATGGTAAACTTGGGCAGGTGGCGCCGCCCTGTCATTGTTTGGCCGCCCCCGAGCGAGCGACGGCAGTTTGAGACAACCAGGAGAGCCGACAGTGAGAGACAACCTTACGCGACGAGAGTTCATTCTGGGTTCCGCGGCTGTGGGGGCCGGCGCTTTCGCCGCCGGCGGCGCGGCGGCCCCAGCCCTGGCCGGGCCTGCCTTCAAGACCAAACTGCTCAAGGCCCAGATAATGGGCAATATCGACGAGAAGCGATGCGAGGCATTCCGAGAGGCGGGCTTTGAAGGAATCGAAACCACGGCATGGTCCGTCACGCCCGAGCAGGCGGAGGCCGGGCGAAAGATCGCCGAGAAGTCCGGCCTGAAGATCCACAGCGTCATGCGGGCCTGGGTGAACTTCAACAACCCCCAAAACACCGACGGCGATGTCGCCTCGGTGGAAAAGGCCCTCCATGCCGCGGCCGGGTACGGGGCAAGCACGATCCTGCTTGTCCCCTGTCGCACGGGCGTCAAGTGCCCCGACCCGTGGCAGTACGATTACGAGTTCGACCCGAAGACCGCCCGGATAACCCGCGTGGTCAAGGGCGACAATGCCCCGTGGGCCGAGTACATCAAGGCCCAGAACGACGCGACCGACCTGAGCCGCGCCGCGCTGGACAAGCTCATCGCCCCGGCCGGAAAGGCCGGCGTGGTCATCGGCCTGGAGAACGTCTGGAACAACCTCTGGTGCATGCCGGAGCTTTTCGCGGCCTTCGTGAAATCCTTCGACAGCAAGTGGATTCGCGCATACTTCGACATCGGCAACCACGTCAAGTACGCCGAGCCGCAGAAGTGGATCCGGGCCTTGGGCAAGCTGATCGTCAAGTGCCACGTCAAGGACTTCAAGCTGAATGCCGACGGACATGGCGGCAAGTTCGTGGGCATCCGCGAAGGCAGCGTGGACTGGCCGGCCGTGAGGCGCGAACTGGACGACGCAGGCTACAATGGCTGGATGACCATCGAAGGCGGCGCCGTCAACAAGGACCAGAGCGAAAAGCTGGACCTGATAATCGCGGGAAAATGATCCGATTGCGGATTGCGGATTGCGGAATGAAGTCAAACCGCAGCCCAGCATGAACCTTCGCGTCGTCCGGGAACATGAAAAACACTGCTTCGGCACCCAGGGATTGCTATCCCTGGGCTTCGGGGTCTTATCACTCGTTGCCTTCTTTCCAGAGCAGATGGCGCGGAGTCGCAGAGGTGAGAAGAAAAATCGGCGACACTGATCGCAACGGTTTCTCCTTTTAACCTCTGACCCTCTGCGGTCAGCCGTCCAGGACCCATCCCTCGCGGTAGGTCTTCTTGAGGTACTGATCGGCCTCGGGGCAGTTGGTGGCCTTGAGGTTCTTGGCGTCCCACTGAAGCGGTTTGCCGGTGCGGTAGGCTGCCAGGGCG
This sequence comes from uncultured Planctomycetaceae bacterium, assembly GCA_964605095.1. Taxonomy (GTDB): domain Bacteria; phylum Planctomycetota; class Phycisphaerae; order SM23-33; family SM23-33; genus JAUWQU01. Next base: position 11,691 of record CAZSBS010000005.1, read on the forward strand.
AGCATGTTCGCCTCGATCAGTGCGCCGGAATAGTCGAAGTTGCAGCCCGTCGGCGAGCCGGTCTTGCAGGCGTTGATCCATTCCTGGTGATGGCCGGGCGAAGCGGGGATGAGGTCTTCCTTCCTCGGCGGCTTGTAATCGGTCATATCGCCGGTGTTGCGGAGGATCCAATAGTCGTAGTCGCACAGCAGCCAGCCCTTGTCACCGCGGATGAGCATGCCCTTGAACGCCGCCTCGCGGTCGATGATCTTCATCGGGAAGCCGGGCTTTTTTCCGCCGTCGTACCAGTAGACCTTGATGGCGTCGCGCCATTCGTTGGCGGGGTGCTCCCACTCGACCTTCAGCCAGGTCGGCACGGTGTCGGTGCTGGGCTCGGACCCCTCGGCCTTGCAGCTCGTCGGGTCCTTCAGGCCCAGAGGCCAGCATGCCATGTCCATCATGTGGCTGCCCATGTCGCCGATCTGCCCGCTGCCGAAGTCCCAGAAGATGTTCCACCCCAGGCAGCCGCCGGGGAAGTAGCCGCCGTTGTAGGGGTGCATGGGCGACGGGCCGATCCACAAGTCCCAGTTGATGTACTCGGGCGCCGGCCCGGCCTCGGGCAAATAGCTGCCGCCCTTGGGCATCCGGCTGCACCAGACGTGGCAGTCCTTGATCTTGCCGACCGCCCCGCCGCGAACGAGTTCCACTATCCGCCGGTAATTGTCGGAAGCGTGGATCTGAGTGCCCATCTGCGTGGCGATCTTGCCCTTCTTCTCCAGATACTTGCTCCGAACCGTCCTGGCCTCATGCACGCTGTTGGCAAGAGGCTTCTCGCAGTACACGTGGAAGCCGCGGTTGAGCGCCCAGACGTTGACGAACGCGTGAGTGTGATCCGTCGATGCGCAGACGACCGCGTCAATGTCCTTCTGCTCCAGGCACTTACGCCAGTCCTCGTGCGTCTTGGCGTCCGGGAACGCCTTGGCCGCCTTGGCGAGGTTCTTGCTGTTGACGTCGCACAGGGCAACGATGTTCTCACTGCGAACGCCCTGGAGGTCATCCCAGCCCCGGCCGCCGCAACCGATGACCGCGATGTTCAGCTTGTCGCTGGGGCTCTTGCCCGCCGCCAGAAGGCCGGACCGCAGCACCATCACCCCGGCGCCCGTCATGGCCGCCTGCTTCAGAAACGTACGCCGCTTGATAACTCGTTTCATCGTCAATCTCCTGATATTGTTCTGTTTGGCAACAGAGCGACATGCCGACACTACCATTACAACCCCAAACCGTGCCCTGAGTTCCGCCACGACTGTAACACTCGCGCCGCCATGAACAACCCTGAAGTCCGGCGAAAGCGGTCCCAGGGCGGGGCTGGCCGGGGATGGATAAAAAAAGGGCGATCCGCCGGGAACCGCCGAGGGGAGCCGCACAGGACCGTTGGCGTGTCGTGGAGAGGGAGGCACCTCTCGGAGCAGGTTTTGACTCTGACACACTTTTCAAATACGGCACCTGTACGGCATCCCCTCGGGGGCCCTTACGGACTCGCCCTCAGGTCACTTCGATGCTATCGCTTCAGCCGCCTTCAGGCTTTAGACCCTTCGACTGCGCTTAGGATCTTCGACGACGGCGGATTACCGCCAGGGCGCCCAGGGCCAGCAGGCCCAGCGTCGCGGGTTCCGGGGCACTAGAGGGCGCGCTGGCGCTGGGGGTCATGCTGTCCATCAGGATACTAAGGTCGGCCCAGTTGACGGCCCCGTCAACGTCAGTGTTGAAGTTGCCCTGGGCCTCGGTAGCGCCGGTGAGCGTGCCGAAGTTCTTCTTCAGGGCGATGAAGTCGGCCGCGTCAACCACGCCGTCGTCGTTGGTGTCGCCCGGAATAATGCCACTGCCCACAACCAGCTTGCCGGAACCGGTGTTGGCAAACCATCCACCGGGCGTGTCCTTGTCGTAGGTGCCGCTGCCCTGCGTCACGCCGTCCAGATACAACTCGCCGATCGTGTCAGTCCCGGAGAAGTTCAGTTCCATCACGGCACCAACTGAGATCCACACGGACGCCGCATCGTCCAGGCCGGCGGCCCCCGTATTCTCAACGAGGAGCGATCCCTTGCTGACGATGGTGTCGCCGGTGTAGCCGGTGATCCCAGTGAGAGCCAAGGCGCCCTCGCCTTCCTTGGTCAGGCTGCCGGTGCCGGCGATATCGCAGGTAATCAGATAGGGGGCTGTAGACTCGGGAACGGAAACATAGGCCGGGCCGTCGAGGTTGACCCGGCCCGGTCCGGAAACCAGCTCGCCGTTTGCCCCAGCCGTCAATCGCCCGTTGTTGATGTTCAGCGAACCACTCGCGTTTTTCAGGTACACTCCCGCAACTTTGCCCGTTGTCGCACCGACAATAATCTGGGCCGTGTTGCTGGTGCCGTCGCCGAGATTCACGGCCGAGTCCGTGCCCAGCACATATATGGACGGGTGATTGATGTAAGTGGTACCATCCGTGTACGTGCCCGCATTCAGTGTGGCGCCGTCGTAGACATCCAGGTGGTTGCCGGTGCCGCCATCGACTTCGGTGGGAGTACCACCGATAGTTATTGGGTTTGCAGTACTGACATTCATCACCGTCGTTGTGCCGCTGACCGAAACGTAGTTGTAATCGGCGCCCGCCGCCTCGCCCACCATCAACCCCTGAGAGGCGTTCGTGCCGGTCCCATTGATTTTCAGGATCCCGCCATTATCCGCCTTAAGATAGTTGTAGGTGGCGCCACTGACCACGCCAATGCGGGTCTGGGAGTTAGTGCTGCTACCTGCCCAAAAAGTCCCTCCGGTGGTGGCGTAGATGCCGTTATAGCTTCCGCCGGGTGCGGTGTCGCCTGGGGATCCATAACCAATCCCCGTCTTTTTCCGATACATTCGACCATTATTCTCAATGGTAACGACGTTATAGTTGCCCGCACCGCCGATAGTCGTGTAAACGCCTGCTCCATCGTAGAAATCCCATGTGGAGCCGGTCCCGGTGATGAGCACCGAATTGTAGTCGGAGCCCGGGGCTTGGCCAATCAAATCCCCAGTCCCGCCGCCTGAACAACGGACTGCCACGACGGCGCCGTTGGAGATGGTCATGGTGTTGTGGGTAGAGGTTGAGGTGCCGGTACCGGTGCCGCCGAGAATGATTTGATTGCCGTTCTCGCCATACATGAGTGTCTGGCTAGCGTCGGTTGGGGTAGTATCCAAGAAACTGGTTCCGGGGCTTGAGACGACTAAATGGTTGTAGCCGAACGCCCCCGTGCCGACATAGATAGTGCCGCTCTGGACCCTGCCGGCGCCGGTGATGCTAAAGGTGTTATTGGCCGAGGTCGAGCCAATGTTGACTGGGGACATGCCCCCATTGTCAGGTGCACTGTTATAGCCCTGGTCGTAGACCCTGTTTATGACGCTCAACCAGCCGGTGACTTCCAGAGTGCTGCCGCCATCGACCGTGATAACGCTGCCTAACTCCTTCCAAGAGGCGCCACTTATAGCATTGTATGCCCCCGCGAGGACCAAATGCCCGCCGCCCCCCACGGTCAGCGGATTGTTGGAAGTAGTACTCGTAGGCCCGAGGTTGGCGCTAATGGTGCCCGTGACGCCGGGGTCCACTGTGATTGAAAACGTCGCCGTTTCACTGCCGGCGGCAAGGTAGCCGGTCGTGCCGGTAGGCTTGATTTCGTTGTTTGTAGAGAACGTGTACGAGCCGCTGTTGGTGAGTGTGACGTCATCGTCGATGGTGATGTCGCCGCCGTCAATCACGATCGCGCCGGTGGTGCCGCTGGCGCTATACTGCAGGGTTCCGCCGGTGACGGTCGTCGCGCCGCTGACGGCTGTAAGGGCGGAGAGTTGCCCCGTCCCGGTGATGGACTTGGTCATGGATGATGCGTCGAGAGTGCCTCCATTGCCAATCACTCCCGCCGCCTGGATATCCACCGCGCCGACGGTTTGGCTGGCGCCTCCCATATCGAGCGAGCCGGCCGCCAGCGTCAGATCATTGCCGCTCGTGCCGAGCGCGCCGGTACCGCTGAGAGCCAGCGTGCCGAGGTTGATCGTCGTCATGCCAGTATAGTCGTTGGATGCGCCGCTGAGCGTCAGGATTCCGGCGCCCGCTTTGGTCAGGCCGACGGCCCCGGTGATGTTGCTGGCGATGTCATTCGTGGCGCCGTCGGTGGTCACGGTTGCGGTGCCGGTCAGGGTGAGGGTGCCGCCGGTGAGTGAGTACGAGGTGTCGTCAAACGCCTTATTGAAGGTTACGCTGGGAGTGCTCACAGTACCAGCGATAGTGACCACTCCGGCCGTGCCGGCCGCGCCGGTGCCGAATACGGCATCGCTGCCGTCGGTCCATTTAATGTTGTTGGCCCCGCCGTCGATAGTCCAGTTGTTAGCGTCGGCGGCGTCCCATGTGCCGGGGCCGTCGTCGATCTGGCCATTGCCGGGGTCCACCGTGCCGGGCAAAACGTCCCACGTATAGATGACCGCGTTGGCCATGCCGGCCAGCCCGGCAGTAGCCAGCAAGACAACAAACAATACCTTGGTGAACAGACTGGACCACTTCATACTATGCCTCCTACTGATGAATAAGGAACAAGAATCCTGGGATCTGCAAACAGCACCCAGCGCGCCTGGCGCGTCGCGTTAGCATCTCGCGACAAGAAAGGATCGGGACGGGACTTGTAAACGACGCTCCTGGCATCTGATGCGCGATACATACCGCGCTAACAAAGACGCTCACAGCCGTTATTATTGCATTATCCTCGAACTCCGCTGAAATGCAAGTGAAAAATGGGGAAAGCCCCCTCGGTCTGTCCAGTTACAAGTTAAGTAGTTTCCCCCTGTTACAGTTCTCAGGCCGTTCGGTTGCGGCAGATTGACGCTAAAACGCCTCCCCAATAGGGCCATCAGAGACGCTCATCCTACTTTCCCGGCCCGGCTGACTGGCGGATGGCCTGCGCCTGCTGCCCAGCCGGCGGCTCGCCTGTCGGCACAGCCTCGGGGCTGGAGTTGCCCTCGAGCTTGATATTAGCCTCCGGCGTGGCGTTGTAGCGGATCGGCGGCGAGCCCTTGCCACATACAAGCACGTTGGCCTTGACCAGGTTCACGCCGGCCTTGTGGAAACGCAGCGGGCTGCGGGCAACGTCGTGGATCAGGTTGTTCTCGATGAGCAGGTCCGTGCTGCCCTCGTCCAGAAACATGCCGTTGCTCTCAGCCCGGCCGGCGTTTACGGGCACGTCATGAATCCAGTTGCCAGTAAGCTTTGTACCCGGCTGCCAGCCCAGAGTGTATATTCCCCCGCCGTCCGAGAGCACCTGCATCACGTGGTGAATGTGGTTGTTTGTCACCAGGTTGCCCTTGCACGGCGTGGGCGCGGGGTTCCACATCCAGCCGACGGATATGCCCGTATAGGGCAGATGGCGGACCTCGTTGTTGGAAATCATGTTGTCGCCGGACAGGCCCACCCATATGCCGACTGCGCCATAGTACAGCGCCCCGCAGCGTTCGATGGTGCAGTCCCGCACGGTGTTGGCGCCGGAAACCCCGGCCGGGATGGACTTGGGCGACGGCTCGCCGAGCATTACGCCATTGCCGGCCACGTCCGTTACCGTGCAGCCTGCGATGGCAGAGTCACGGCAGCCGCGCCCCAGCCAGACGCCGCTGCCGCCAAGATGGCGGAAGGTGCAGGCCTCGAACTGCACGGCGCGGGCGTTTTGCACTTCCACGGCCGGCACCACAGCCTGCCAGGACCCGCCGGCGTTTTCCTTTGCGGAGAAGTGGGAGCACGCCTGTCCGCCGGCATAGCGAACCCCGGCCGGGGACCAGGCGCAGTGCTCGAACGCCAGCCCCACGAACCGCAGGTTGCGGATGATCTTTTCGGCTGCATCCTCGCCGCGAACGACCAGCAATTGCCTCGCCAGCGGGGCGACGGCCTGGAAGCCGTCGATCTTCTCGCCCGCCATCGGCCGGTACAGGACCTTTCCGCTTGCACGGTCCAACCACCATTCGCCGGGGGCGTCCAGAAGCTCTTGGGCGCCGGTTACGAAGTACCGCGGATTGGGTTCGAAGCCGTTGATCCGCCAGAAGTCGATCGGGCCGCCAATGACGTACTGCGTCGTAAGCGTGCGGCTGGCGTTGTCGACGGCAGCCACGCTCGTGCGGCTGATGGACCAATCGTGCAGCAGCACGAGCGTCAGTTGTGTCGCATCCTTTACGGGCGGGAGATCGCCGGCGTTGAACAGAAAGCTCCGCCGCGGATCGACGGGCTTAAGGACGCGGAGATAGCCGTCATTGGGGTGCCTGGCCGGGGTGCGGCGCTGGCCGGCAACGAACAGTTCGTCGAAGTCCCTCGCCCCATTGGCGTCGGTGAGCTTTGCCGGGAGTTTCGCCGACCACGTGCCGTCGCCTCGGTCAACCCAGGCTGTAATCTCGACGCCGCCGGACAGGACGGGCGACTCGCCCGGATATGCGGCGTAGGTGACGCTGTGTTTGTCGTCGCCGCCGTCGGCCTGGCCGAAAACCAGCGGCCCGGCCTGGCGGTACGTCCCGCCGCGAATCAGGACCGTCACGTCGCCATCCAGGCCGGCGGCGATTTTCGCGCGCACGGCGTCGCGTGCGCGGGCTATTGTGGCGAAGGGCCGACTGGCCGAGCCGGGGTTCGCGTCGTCGCCGGCGGGCGAGACATAGAACTCCGCCTTCGGCACGGGCAAGGCGGCATCAGCGGCAGAAGCGGCTGCACAGGTCCCGACCAGAATCACCGTTGCCAGCAGCGTAAGGAATATTCTTTGGGGCATTCTTGAGAACATGAGCGGTTCCTTCTCTAGACTTACAGGCCACCGATGGCAGTATACAGGCACGATCCGACGCGAAAGACGTGGTTGCCTCGCCCCCAAGGGCTTGGCAAACCACGGCACCCAAATATTCCCGGATTCCACTTTTTATTTTCCGGGCTCCTTGTTCCTGGTTCCTGATTCCGCCGTTTGCTTTCCGGGTTGACGCTCCGGCTCTGCTATGTACAATTCCTTTGATTGCCGCAGGTTTCGCGGCCGGGCACACGCCCGGGCCCAGGCGGTGGCCACTATAAGACAGGAGATAGACCAATGGCCGAGTTCTTTGCCGGAATCAGCAAGATCAAGTACGAGGGTCCCAAGTCGAAGAACCCCCTCTCGTTCAAGCACTACAACCCGGATGAAGTGATCGCGGGCAAGAAGATGGCCGACCACTTCCGCTTCTCCGTGGCCTACTGGCACTCATTCTGCAATGGCGGGGCCGATCAGTTCGGCGTCGCGACGCGCCAGATGCCCTGGGTCGTGGGCGACGCGATGCAGACCGCTCGCAACAAAGTCCAGGCATGCTTCGAGTTCTGCCAGAAGCTCGGCGTGCGGTTCTACTGCTTCCATGACCGCGACGTTGCGCCCGAGGGCGCCACGCTGGCTGAGAGCAATAAGAACTTCCGCGAGATCGCCAAGCTTATGAAGGCCGAGCAGGACCGCACGGGCATCAAGCCGCTCTGGGGCACGGCCTGCCTGTTCGTCCACCCGCGGTACATGCACGGTGCGGGCACGAGCTGCAACGCCGACGTGTTCGCCTACGGGGCCGCCCAGGTCGCCGAGGCCATCAGCGTGACCAAGGACCTCGGCGGCAGCGGGTATGTCTTCTGGGGCGGGCGAGAGGGCTACAAGACCCTCCTGAACACCGACATGGGGCGCGAGCTGGACAACCTCGCCCGCTTCCTCCACCTGGCCGTGGATTACAAGAAGAGCATCGGCTTTACCGGGCAGTTTTACATCGAGCCCAAGCCCAAGGAGCCGACCAAGCACCAGTACGACAGCGACGCCGCCGCCTGCTACGCCTTCCTCCAGAAGTACGACCTGGTCAAGGATTTCAAGCTGAACATCGAGGCCAATCACGCCACGCTGGCAGGGCACACGTTCCACCACGAGCTCGAGTTCGCAGCCGCCAACGGGATCCTCGGCTCGATCGACGCAAACCGCGGCGACCTGCTGCTGGGCTGGGACACCGACCAGTTCCCGACGGACCTTTACGACGCGACCTGCGCGATGATGACGCTGCTGAAGTGCGGCGGATTCACAACGGGCGGGCTGAACTTCGACGCCCACGTGGCGCGCGAGTCGGTCGAGCCGGTGGACCTGTTCCACGCCCACATCGGCGGGATGGACGCCTTCGCACGCGGGCTGAAGATCGCCGCCGCCGCCGCCGAGGGCGGCGAGATCGCCAAGATCATCAAGGATCGCTACGCGAGCTGGGACAGCGGCATCGGCGCCGAGATCGAGGCCGGCAAGAAGACCATGAAGGACTTGGCCGACTACATGCTGGCCAAGGGCAACCCGGAGGCCAACACCTCGGGCCGAACCGAACTGATCGAGAACATCCTGAATACGTACTTCTAGAGAAACGGTAGCCGGTAGGCAGTAGCCGGGAAAAGAAGAAAGCGGAACCTGGAATCCGGAACCTGGGAAAAGATAAAGGCGGAACCTGCTGTTGAGGCTTGCTCGCTTCAGCGAGCATGAAAGCACGTATTGCGGAATCTGAAATCTAGAATCTGAAATCTAGAATCTGAAATCTAGAATCTGAAATCTAGAATCTGAAATCTAGAATCTGAAATCTGAAATCTAAGCCTGAAGCCTGAATCCTTAACCGCGTGCGGGCTTTCTTTTGCCCCGGCTGCCCCCCCTCACTCGGCGCGGTGGAGGCGCAGCACGACGATTGCCGCTGCAACCACCAACCCGGCCGCCACGTAGAGCGACCAACTCGGCGCCTCGGCGTAGATGAAGTATGCCATCACGCCGGCCAGAACGAACTGGCCGAGGTTCAGTATGCTCACCACCTGCCCGCGGAGGTGCTTCATCGAGTAGTTGAGGATCGAGTGGCCCACCACGGTCGGCACGAGGCCCAGGCCGAGAACCAGGCCCATCTCCCGCGGCGAGTACGCGCGAAACGGGTTGACGAAAAACAACGATGCCACGAAGCAGAACACCCCCGCCGCCCAGTACAGCGGGACCATGTAAAGCCACAAACTCGCAAACGCGCGGTTGCGCCGGCCCAGGGCAAGATAGACAGCCATCAGCAGCATCGAGCCGAAACAGATTCCGTCGCCGAGCAGGTATTGCGGGCTTGCGTCGAAGTCCGTCCAGCCCAGCAGGGCCACGCCGCCGATGGCGATGACGGTGGCCAGAAACTCGCCCGCGGTCAGCCGCTCGCGGACCAGGACGAACATCAGAAGCGGCATGACGATGGGGACCATGTTCACGATCAGGCTGGCGTTGACCGCCTTCGTGTAGCCGACGCCGATGATCCACGAGACGAAGTGGGCTCCCAGCAGCAGCCCTGGCAAGAGCGTCGCGGCCAGTTGTCTTGGCCCGAGTCGGCCCGGGAAGCGACGCATGTCGCGAAGCATCAGCGGCGTCAGGACAATCGCCGCGACGAACAGCCGAAGCGCCGCCAGCAGCACCGGGTCCAGCGTGGCTGGACGCGCCTTGATCATTATCACCGCCGTCGAACAGGCGAAAACGCCAAAGACAAGAACCAGCACTCGAAAAAACACGCACGAACTCCTGGTTTACCGCCGCCTAACCACTACTGCCTTCCTGGCCGGGGCGTCTATAATGCCGCAGGGACATGACCAAGGCAAACGAACAGTTCATGCTGCGTGCGATCGAGCTGGCCCGGCAGGGCCTGGGCGCGGTGGAGCCCAACCCGATGGTCGGGGCAGTTATTGTGCGCGACGGACGGGTGCTGGGTGAGGGATGGCACCAACTCTTCGGCGGGCCGCACGCGGAGGTCGAGGCGCTCGCCGCGGCCAAAGCCGGCGGATCGGACGTCCGCGGCGCTACCATGTACGTCACGCTGGAGCCGTGTAACCATCACGGCAAAACGCCGCCCTGCACCGAGGCGATCATCGCATCAGGGATTGTTCGCGTCGCCGCGGCAATGGAGGATCCCGACAAGCTCGTCGCCGGGCGGGGCCTCGCCAAGCTCCGCGCCGCCGGAATCGAGGTCGAGGTCGGCCTCTGTGAAGTCGAGGCTCGCGAGTTGCTGGCCCCGTACATCAAGCTTCGCACTCGCAAGCGCCCTTGGGTGATCTGCAAGTGGGCGCAAACGTCGGATGGGTGCCTGGCCCTTCCCGCCGGCGCCGAGCCCCCTGGGGGATCCGAAAGGTGGATCTCCGGCGATAAATCCCGCGCAATGGTGCATGAGCTTCGCGGCTATTGCGACGGCATTTGCGTCGGCAGCGGCACGGTGCTGGCCGACGACCCGCTGCTTACCAACCGCACGGGCCGAGGCCGACAGCCGACGCGGATCGTCCTTGACGGGCAACTGCGAACCCCGTCCGACAGCAGACTCATCGCGACGGCCTCGGCGAACGCGCCGGTCCTGCTGGCCACCACGGCTCGGACCCTGGAGGTCCAGGCGGCCTCGGCTGGGATACTGGCACGCGAGGGCGTGGAGTTCCTGGCCCTGCCGGCCGGGGCGCGAGGCGGGGTCAGCCTGGGCGCCCTGCTGGACGAGTTGGGCCGGCGAAAGTGGACCCGCCTGCTCGTCGAGGGCGGGCCAACGGTGCTCCGGCGGGTCATTTCCGAACACTTGGCCGATGAGTTGTGGGTCTTCATCTCCCCGCATGCCGCCCGCCGGGCCGCCACGGACGCCAAGCCGGGTTCGTCACCTGAAGATCAGTTGCCTCGCTTGGACATCCGCGACATCCAGGCCACCGCCCACCTGCCCCACCCGCGGCAAAGCAAGGTAGGGCACGATACGCTCTTGAAGTTCAGACTCGCCTGACAAGGACGCTATCCCCAGGAAAGGCCAAGGGCGGGCCGGCACGCCCACACGCGGGAAACGCGCCGACCCGCCCGACATTTTTTGCATTGCTCGTGCGACAGGTCCCTTGCGTCAGCCTCGCAGATCGCAGTAGCTTTCCTCCGCACGGACGCTGGTAACGACGTCTTCGTACTTGCGCGGCGCCGGGCCGTCCCAGGAACACTGGAACTTGATCATCGCTTCAGTGGGGCTACCGGCCTCGACGACCATCTCGGCCTCGCCACGTGCGTCCGGCTTGCGATATCGAATCCTGTACGTCATGCTCAGCCTCCTCCGCCTCGGATCGAAGGCAAACTACGATTCGCACCACCCCTTCAGCAAATTATAGGGCTGGAAAAGTGGAACTGGCAAAAAGGGCGCACTAGAGCAGTTTAAGTTTTTGTGTAGCAGGTCGGCCGTCGCCGAGGACGAGCCAGGCAAGGAAGCCGAAGCAGGCGACGCCACAGGCAGGCCGAACGCTACAGAAAAAGTTAAGCTGCTCTAAAGAGGCGGGCGGGGGAACATCCTGTGGGCTGGGGAACTCGCGCGAGCGGAAAGCCCTTATCGCAGCGCCTCGCGGATGCCAAGGGCTATGGCGCGGGCGACCTTGCGCTGGTAGCCGGTGCTTCCGAGCATCGCGGCCTCGGCGCGGTTGGTCAGGAAGCCGAGTTCGATAAGCACCGCCGGAGTGCGGGATAACACCAGCACGCGGTAGCTGGCGTTCTTGACGCCCCGGCTTGGCGAGCAGTTGTCGCACATCCGCCGCAGGATCGCATTTGCCGCCGACATGGAATCCTTGTTGGGGCTGCGGTCCACATAGGCCGTAAAGCCGCTGGCCGAGCGGTTCGCCGCCGCGTCGGCGTGGATGCTCACGAACAGATCCGCCCGCACCCGTGCCGCGACGGCGGGCCGGTCCTCAAGCTCGATGAACCGGTCGTCCGACCGGGTCATGATAACCTCGACACCCATGGCCGTAAGCTCCGCCGCCACCATCCTGGCCACGCCGAGCACCAGATCCTTCTCGTGGTAGCCCAGCACGCTGGTGGCACCCGGGTCCTTCCCGCCGTGGCCCGGGTCAAGAACAACCCTGCCGATCGTTCCCGCGGGATGCCTGGGCGGCTCGAGAGGCTGGACAACGCCCGAATTGTGGACGCCCTGGTTGTCCTGGCCGTTTCCCGACCTCAGTGACGCGCGAATCCGCCCGACCAGCGGCGCCGGCACCATCAATGTCCCATCGCCGGACTCGATGCCTCCGCTATCGGCCAGGCAGCGCCCGTTGACGTATACTTCCCCGGCCGGGTCGGAGTACATCACCACCACGTTGTTGCCGCCGCGAAGCGTGGCACTTGTGCGGCTGGTATGCACGACGGTCAGGCCCAGTTGGCCGGCCGCGGCGTAAGTGTCAAACTTCGGGACCGGGTCGCCGAAGATGTTCGTGATGCCCGTTTCAGGGCCGCAGCCCGCCAGCGGCGCCGCAATGACCAAGGCCAGAAGCGGCATGAGGCGAAACTTGCTTGTCATTGCGGCCATCCGGTCACTCCTTCAGCTCGAAGGCCTCATAGCTGCCGAAGGCCTTGTCAAAATCGTATACGTCGCGGAAATCGTCGAGACGGTCATCGTCGGTCTTTCGCATGTAATTGTTGTCGATCATCAGGTAGACCATGTTGCCGAAGTCGATGGTCTCCCGGATGTTCCACTTATTCAGCACAGCCTTGGCCAGCATGCCCCATCGCTCGACGGCCAGGTCGCACAGCCAGCGGCAGAGTTGCTCGCCGGAAACGTGGTGCTGCTGCTCGCCGCCAGCCTGGTCACGGTAGACCTCCTGCACCGCCCGGTTAAGCCCGTCATGCAGGAACGCGAACGCCTCCGGCGGGTATCGGCCATCGTCGGCAATCACCTGCTGCATAGGTTTATTCGGCTCTTGTTCCATCTGGCATCAGGGTTTTCTTGGGAAAAGGCCCACGGCCTTGCCAGTCCTGGCCCCGGCGGGCAGCGCGCCCCACCGCCCCGCCACGACGAGATCGGTCGCCTCGGACCCCAGGCCCAGTTGTGCCAGGCCGGCTGCGGCGGAGACGGGCATTATCGGCGCCAGGTAAGCCAGGATCAGCCTGACCGCCTCGGCGCAGTCATAGAGTATGCCGCCAAGCCTGACGCGCTGGGCGGCGTCCTTGGCGAGCTTGAACGGCTCGGTCACCTCTATGAAGCGATTCGTCGCGTCAACGAGCGTAAACAGCGCGTCGAGATACTTGTGGAACTGGCAGGACGCCATGGCGGGCCCGGCGGAGTCAATCAGCCCAGCCGCCGCTTCCATGACCGGCTGGGCGTCGGACCCGGCCTCGTTCGGCGCCGCCGCCGGGACCTCGCCGTCGAAGTACTTGCCGATCATATTCACGGTCCGGCTGAGCAGATTCCCCACGCCGTTGGCCAGGTCGGCGTTGTAGCGGGCCTTGAGCGCGTCGCGCGAGAAGTCGCCATCGGCGCCGAACGTCACCGCACGCAACAGGAAGTACCGGTAGACATCCACCGAGTACTCGCTACAGAGTTCCGCTATTGCCTCCCGCGAGATGAAGTTGCCCAGCGTCTTGGACATCTTCTTGCCCTCGCTGGTCCACCACCCGTGGGCGAAGACGCACTTGGGCAGCGGCAGGTCCAGCGCCATCAGCATGCAAGGCCAGTACACGGCGTGGAACCACAGGATGTCCTTGCCTATGAGATGCACGTCGCAAGGCCAGTAGCGCTCGTCCTTGCGGTCGAACTCGTCTCCCACTGCCGGCAGGCCAAGGGCAGTGTAGTAGTTGCTCAGCGCGTCGATCCAGACGTAAACCGAATGCGACGAGTCGTTGGGCATCGGCACGCCCCAGCCGCCAAGCTTCTCCTGCTGGCGGGAAATGCACAGGTCCTCGACGCCCTGCTTGAGCTTGCTGAGCACCTCGTTGCGCCGCGCGTCGGGCTGAATGAAGTGCTCGTTGGACTCGATGTGCGCTATGAGCTTCGGCACCCACTTGCTCAGGCGGAAAAAGTAGCTCGGCTCGCTGTAACGCACCAGCGGCCGGGAGTTGATGGGGCTCTTGTACTCGTTGTCACGCGCCGCCGACTCGGTGACGAACTCCTCCTGACCCTCGTCGTACCAGCCCTCGTACTTGCCGAGGTATATCTCGTCACGCTTGACCATCTCGCTGACCAGCGCCTGAACGCGCTTTTCGTGCCGCGGACTGCTGGTGCGGATGAAGTCGTCGTTGGTGATCTCCAGATCCCTCCAGAGCTGCTGGAAATGAACAACCACGCTGTCGGCAAGTTGCTGTGGCGTCAAACCCTTGTCGCCGGCCGCCTTGACGATCTTTATTCCGTGCTCGTCCGTGCCGGTGAGGAAGTGAACGTCCCGCCCGGCCGCGCGGTAATAGCGCGATAATACGTCGGCCGCGATGGTCGTGTACGAATGCCCGATGTGCGGCGCGTCGTTGACGTAGTAGATCGGCGTCGTTACGTAATAGGTCTCGCTCATGAAAGCCTAGCATCCGGGGCGAAGACCGAAAAATCAACATTGTTCTTGGGGCAACAGCAGTACCCAGTAGCCGGCTACCAGCTACTGCTTTGGCAATTTCGTTTTGCCCATGCGGATCAACTGCACCAGCGGAATAGCCGCCGGGCAGGTGAACGCACAACTGCCGCACTCGATGCACGCCGGCATGTGATACTTGCGGGCCAGGTCCCAGTCACTGCTGCGGGCCGCGACCGCCAGCTTGCTGGGAACCAGGTTCAATGGGCACACATCCACGCACCTGCCGCAGCGGAGGCAGTTGGTTTCCTCGGCCTTGGCCACGTCCCGGGCTGTCAGCGCCGTAATGCCGCTGGTGCCCTTGGTTACCGGCGTGTCCAGGTCGCCCAGCGCGAAGCCCATCATAGGCCCGCCGGCGATTACCCGCGAGGCGTCGGGTTTGAGCCCGCCGCAGAAATCGATCAGCTCGCGGTAACTCACGCCTATCGGCGCCAGGACGTTCGCCGGCCTGACCACGCCCGCGCCGGTGATCGTCACGATACGGTGGGTCAGCGCCTTGCCCCGGACGACCGCCCGCGCTATTGCCGCAGCCGTGCCCACGTTCACCACCACCACGCCCACGTCCAGAGGCAGCCCGCCCGTCGGCACAGCCAGGCCGGTGATGGCGCAGATCGCCTGCTTCTCGCCGCCCTGGGGGTACTTGGTGCGGACGACGGCGACCTCGATGCCAGTATTCGCGGCGGCCTTGCGCATCGCCTCGATGGCCTGGGGCTTGTTGTCCTCGATGACGGCGACGATACGCTTGGCGCCGTTGGCCCTGGCCGCCAGCAGCCCGCCGCATATCGCGGCGTCGGGGAACTCCAACATCAGCCGGTAGTCGGCAGTGAGGTACGGCTCGCACTCGCAGCCGTTGAGCAGCAGCGTGTCGATAGGCTTTTTCTCGTTGCGCAGCAGCTTGACGTGCGACGGGAAGGCCGCGCCGCCAAGGCCGACTATTCCTGCTTCGCTTGCAGCGTCGGCAATCTGCTTGGGCTCGAACTGCGAGGCGTCCATCGGCCAGTGCCCGCCGAACACATCGTCCAGCAGGTCCGCGCCCGCCAGGGGCTGCGTCTCGGCCGCGGTAATCGGCACGGCCTGTACGCGCCGCCCGTTGGGCATCGTAACCGCGCATCCCAGGCCCACCTTGCCGGAGATGCTGGCATGCACGGCTGCGGATATGAACCCGGCCGGCTTGGCGATCATCTCGCCCATCTGGACGTCCTGCTTGGTCTTGACCAGTGACTCGGCCGGGGCGCCGAGGTGCTGGACCAGCGGGATCGTCACCTGCTTTGGGGTCGGGAAAACCTCAAGCGGCGAGTCCTGGGAGAACTCCTTGTGCTCCGCCGGATGCACGCCACGGGGGAACGTGCCTGTCCCACGCGACGGTCTTGTAGAGGTCGTCATAACTTCTCCTTGGCCTTTCGACCGATCAGCCGGGCCGCAACCGCGCCCACCAGAAGCCCCGCCGCCAGGCCTCCAAACGCGCCGTAGAACTGATGTGTCCGCTCCGCACCGGCCAGGACAGCCCCTGCCGTCGCCGCCGCGAGGGGCAGCAGGAACGCGCACGCCGACGATGCCACCAGCGCCCAGCCGGTCAGTCCGCCAGGCTGCTGGCCACACTGATTGAGGGCACCGCACTTGGGGCATCCCCCGCCGCAGGCTGAAGAATCTTTCCGGTCCAAATCGCTCACGTGAAACTCTTATAAAAAAGTCCATCCCGCCCAATAGCCAACAGGGACGGGACATTCCATCATACTAGCTTCCCCAAAAAGCACAGTAAAGACCTTTCCGACGGCAATGCAAGCGTGCAGGCGCCGCACCTGTGGCCCGCACCGCCTCGTTCGGGGCGCGGATTGCTCCCGGCCTGAGTAATACCGCCTTCCGGTTTGGCCGATACTTAACTGGCGGACAGCCCGGTGGCGGGCCAACCGCCAAACGACCTGAAACGGAGGTGTGCAATTGCCGTCTGACGGCGACAACCTGTGGCAGTCACGACAGTGCGCGCACGGCCAATCGCCTGGCGGGCCTTCTACGGTGACAATCGAGTTTCGCCTCTTCGGCCAACCCCTGCGACTGTCCACAACGGCGTCCGAGAAGCCGATGCGCCTGGCGGAGATCGTGCCGCTGGCGTGGGCGGTCTGCGACCATATCGTCCATCGCACGGTCCAGTTCACTCAGGCCAGCGGGCGCGTACCGTCGTGCCATCGCGGCTGCGACGCCTGCTGCCGATACGCCGTGCCGCTGTCCGTGCCGGAGGCAATGCGCCTCGGCCAGGATGTCGCGGCTTTGCCGGCCGGGCAGCGGGCGCGAATCGAGAAGCTCTTCCACCAGGCCGTCGCCCGAATCGTCCAGGCCGGGCCGCCGGCCATTCCAGCCACCCCGGCCAATGCGGACCCCACGGGCGGCGCGGATGGCAACAAGGCCCTGCATGCCATGGCACAATGGTATTCGTCGCTGGACATGCCTTGCCCGCTGCTGCTCGAGCGGTGCTGCGACTTCTACTCCTGCCGACCCACCGCATGCCGCGAGCACCTGGCGATCAGCCGGTCCGCTTTGTACGCCGGCAACAACCCCGCCGCGGGGGAACTGGTGCCACTGCCGGTCAGCGTAACCCACGCCCTGGGCCTGCTGGCCGCGGAAATGGAAGGCTCGCCCGTCGAGGCCATCCTCATGCCCGCCGCACTTGCCTGGTGCAGGGACAACGCCGCCCGCACAAACGCCGCCTGGCCAGGCCGGATGCTCCTGGAACGATTCGCCGCCATCCTGCGGCGCCTTGCCGACCAGGCCGAGCAGAAACGCCGCGACGCCGCCGCCGCGTGAGTGCCGCCCGCGGCAATCCGCCGACATTTATTGCCAAGGCAACGGCCTCTTCGCGGGCAGCGTACCCCTACGGCTTGGTCAGTTCGGTCCGTGCCGCCGCGACAATGCGGTCCAGCAACCGGGGCATCCACAGTTCCTTATCGCCGCAGCATCTCATCGTGCGGAACGGACGCGCCTACACGCTGAAGGATTTCCAGCGAAGCGTTGTGTATCCGCTCGATCTGCCCGTCTGTCAGAATCTGGGTAATGATGGTTCGGTCCTCCTGCCGGCAGGCAAAAAGCACCAAAATTCAAACCCCAAACAAGAACCCAATTACAGCCATCAAACACCAAATGCCAAATCCCAAGACTTCAACTTCCCAAAACGGAAAGTTACCCTTGGTTTCTGTTTGGAATTTGCGGTTTATCTGTTTGGAGCTTGTTTGTTATTTGGTGCTTGTGGTTTGGAGCTTAGCATTACGGCATCGCCTTGATCACCAGCCCGTCCGCCAGCGCCCGGTCAAGCGTCAAGACAAACACCGTGTAAATGGGGTCGCGCTTGGCTGCCGGAAGCGTCAGGTCCACTCCCTTTTCGGTCTGCTTGAACTCGACCGCATCGCCGCCCATGAGTTTCTTGACGGCCGTGATCTTGCCGGGCAGCGGGCTCAGGTCCAGGGTATCGCCCTTCCAGTCCTTCGCAAACACATACACCGTGTTGCCACGGTGCGACGAGCCGCCCCAGTTGCCGTTGGCGTACGGGCCGCCGCGAGTGCCGTAAACCGCCTCGGCGCGGGGTTTGACCCAGTCGCCGACCTGTTTCAACAGTTCAACCTGCCGCGCCTCGATCTCGCCTGTCGGCATCGGACCTATATTCAGCAGAAGATTGCCGCCACCCGTCACGCAGTTGACCAGAATGGTCAGCGTCCTGTCGAGCGTATACATTCTGCCGCCCGGTTTCCAGGACCACTGCCCGCCGACAAGAGTCATGCACGACTCCCAGTCATGCTTGAGGTCCATGTGGCCCACGGCCTGCTCGGGCGTGCCGAAATCGCCATCTGTTATCTTTCTGATCTCGTGAGTCGCCGGCCCGCGGTCCTGAGGGGTGCCCGGCCCGCAAAATCTTGCCGCCCGGTTGTTCACGATCAGGTTCGGCTGAAGCCGGTACATCATCGAGAACAACTCGTCGAACTTCCACTTGCCCCAATCCTGCCCGCCGACGTGGTCGAACCACATCACGTCCACCTGCCCGTAGTTGCTCAGCAGCTCTCCCACCTGGCCGCGATACCATGCATCGTACTTACTGTTGTCACCAACCAGGTAATCGCGGTTATACCAGTCACGCGTCGAGTAGTACAGGCCCAGCCTCATGCCGGCCTTGTGGCACGCGTCGGCGAACTGCTTGATTATGTCCTTGCCGTAAGGCGTGGCCATGATGTCGTATTCGGTCAGCTTGGAATCGAACATCGAGAAGCCGTCATGGTGCTTGCAGATGATCACCATGTACTTCATGCCGGCGTTCTGGGCGATCTTGACCCACTCGTCGCCGTTGAACTTGACGGGATTGAACTTCTTGTAGAGGTTGTCGTAGAAGGTGTCTTCCGTGCGCGGCGTCTGGACGCCGCTGATGTCCCACGGGCGGTGGGCATCCCGTCCCCAACTCAGTTCCTTGCCGGAAAGAGACACCGGCCCCCAGTGCAGGAACATGCCGAACTTGGCGTCGCGCCACCACTTCATGCGGGCGTCCCGCTGCTCGGTGGTCTCCTTGAGTTGCGGCACCTTGCTCAGGTCCACGCCCTCCGCGCCGCCCGCCCACGACAGCGCAAAGCCAACCACTGCCATGACGAGGAACAATCCCGCAAACAACCTGCAATCATTCATCCCACTGCGCATTGTGGGTCTCCTTCTCATGTTCGACCGAGTATGCCGCGCCAGAATATGCTAAGGTATCCGCCGCCGGTCCTTATTCAATCATCGCCGCAAGGCGGGCCTTGCCCGCCGCCGCAAATCCACGAAAATAATAGCCGCGCTCCACCAACATTACAAGCCTCTGCCGAGCGCGAGCCCCCGCGCCCGTCCAAGCCGGCGGAAATGCCCATCTTCGCCACCCGATATTCCGCGTCATTGTCGAAAGAACAACTGGATCCGACGCAACCATGCCTGTACAAGGTAAGCTGCGAGGGTACAATCGACAAACAGGGTTTTTGGCAACCTGTTTGATACGTTGCCGAGAAGCGTTGTGTTTCCACAAGACAGGCGATCGTTGCGAAAGGAAATGGTTATGAAAACGCCCAGAGCATTGTGGATCGTTATTCTGGCGTCGCTGGTGACATTGCCAGGCCTGGCACTGGCCCAGGCCGCCGTTCTCGATTTGCCGCTGGATCGGCAGGTGTTCCAGCGGACCGCCGGCGAGTGGGCTGAGGTTAAGGTGGCCGGGACCGTTCCGACCGGTGCGACCATTGTGGAAGCCAAGGCGAGCCTCGGCGAGGCGCTGCGGGGCAAGCCTGTGGATTGGACCGTTGTGGCGCAAGGCTCGCAAGTCAAAGACGGACGATTCGCCGGCGCCCTCAAACTGGAAACCGGCGGATGGTACACGCTGACAGTGCGATTCCGTAAATCCGCCGACGACCAGGCCAGTCTCGGCGAAGCCGCGGTCGAAAAAGTGGGTGTCGGGGATGTCTTCGTCACGGCCGGACAATCCAACTCGGTCAATTACGGCAATCCCCGCCAAAAGTCCAACGAGACCTTGTCGGTCTACTTTGACGGAAAGAAGTTCACGCCCGCCGCGGACCCGATTCCCGACGCCTGCGGCAACGGCGGCACACCCTGGCCTATCCTGGGCGACATGCTCTCCCGCACCACGCGGGCGCCGGTGTGCTTCCGATCAGCCACGGTGAACTGGGTGCGCGTCCGGGATTGGCTGCCGGGCGCGAAACTGCACAATATCGAACGGCTCGTGGAACGAACCAAGTGGTTCGGCCCGGCCGGCATTCGCGCGGTGCTCTGGGTGCAGGGCGAGGCGGATGCGGGGCGCGACGATTACACGCCAGCCGAAGACTACGAGCGGGACGCCAAGGCTATGATCGAGTTCAGCCGAAAGCAACTCGGCTGGCCTGTTGACTGGTTCGTGGCCGGCACCTCCTATTGCCCGCCCCATGGGCCCAAGGACTGGAAGGTGGGCATGGCCTCCGTCTTGAAGGCCCAGAAAGCGCTGTGGGACAAAGGCATTGCCTGTCGCGGCCCTGACACAAACGACATCGTGGGCAACCGGGAGTACCGGCACGACGGCATTCACTTCGGCCCAAGGGGCCTGCTCATCCACGCCGAGCGGTGGTATGCAATCATCTCGACTCGCCACATGTGGACAAACCCGGTGACAACGGCCGGGAAATAGCGGCCCGCGTGGGCGCCGCGGCCTGTTGCCGGGAAATAGAGCCGCGGAGTGGATGAAGACATCGTTTCAGAGGGTTTGCGCGCTCAGCCCAGGCTGATGCGCCGCAGCCCCGTTCACGGGGCTGAGAAGAAGGTCGCTAAGCACGCACAGGTCGCACATCGCCTGCCGCTCTATTTTACCCATTTTCCCGCCAACGCAAGGTGGCAGTTACGGGGAAGTGGTCGGATGGGTATCGGCCGTTGCGCTTGGCCCGGTCGATGACGGCGTCGATGACGTCGAAATCGTTCGTGTGCAGGATCCAGTCCAGCCGGCGGCCCAGGCGGAAACCCCGCCCGTGCCACGTGCCCTCCATCCGCTGGCGCTGAGGATGTGCCAGCCTGTAGGCGTCTTGCAGGACAAGCCCCGCGCCGCCTGGCCCGGCCAGGACCACCTCGTAGACCTTGCGATGGGCGTTGGCATTGAAGTCGCCGGCGATTACGGCTGGGTCCCGGCCGGCGATGGCGGCGATGCGGTCGCGGAGTATCTCGCCGGATCGCAGGCGCGCCCACCGGCTGAAGGGGTCGAAGTGGGCGTTAAAGAACACGATCTGGCGCTGGTCGTCGTGGCGCAGATCCGCCAGGCGGACCCAGTTGCACATTCGCGGGGCCATGGAGCCCCAGTTTCGGCTGCCCGGCGTGTCGGGCGTCTTGGAGAGCCAGAAGTGGCCATGCTCGATCTTTCGGAACCGCCCCGCCCGGTAGAAAATCGCCACCGACTGGCCCGCGAGCATGCCTTTGTCGCGCCCCGGCGAGATGAACTCGTACTCGCGAAGCCGCCCGCGAAGGTAGTCCGCCTGCGTCCGCTGGAGCTCCTGGGCGCCGAGCAGGTCCGGGCCATACGCCCATATCGCCATCGCCACCGGCTCCTTGCGCAGGCGCCACCGGCCGGCGTAATGGCCGGCATGGGCGTTGAGCACGTTGAAACTCATCACTCGCAGGTCGGGACAGTTTGGCGACATCGACAGCTATGCTCCGAAAAGAAGTAAGGCTTCATACATCGTAGCACAGTTTAGTACCCCGCCCCGGAAGTTGGGGGCAGAATCTGTGGTGCCATGCTACGGTTTTTCGTCCAGCCGGGCCACCCAGACTGCCCCGCGACGGAAGAGTTCGCACACCGGCTCGCTCAGGGCCTTGACGTCGTGGCCAAGCGGGCAGTGGAAGACCCGCCCCTTGCCGTAGTTCAGCACGAAGGCCATGGGGTAATCCTTCTTGTCGACCTTCGACGTGGCGCTTGCCAGCACGTGTATGGGCGTGTTGCCGTCCAGGCATGTGTACATCTCATCGGTTGTCTCGAACGCCGCCAGGCCCCGGGTGATCGGGTGGTTGGGGTCGGTGATGTTCACCCGGAAGCTGCCGTGCGGGTCGTGGGCGCGGAGCTTGGGATTCCAGGCCCGCCCCGCGATTTTGGCGAACTCCGGCCAGCCTTGGAACGCTCCGCACGCGAAGTGGACCAGCACGAGCCCCTTTCCGCCGGCGACGGCCTTGCGGAGGCCCTGGCGGACATTCTCGCCAAGGGCGGGCTTGCCCTCCCAGTTCATGAAGTGCATCACGATAACGTCATAGTCCGCCAGTTTCTCCGAGGCCAGGAACTCCGGCGTCTCGACCACGTCGATAGCCAGCCTCGGGTCCTTATCAAGCCCAGCCGCAAGGACCGGCGCCGTCAGACGCCACTTATGCCCGGGATAATCGACGCCCGTGACTATCAGCACCCGCTTGTCCGCCTTCTTGCCCGGGTGAAACTCCGCCGGGCCGGCGGGCGCCGCATTCGACTGAGCATCCGACCTTGTCTGCGCCGCCAGCAAGAGGGCAAGCACTACGGCCAATGAGGTCCCCATCAAAGTTTTCATGTCGAGCCTTTCCACTTCAAGTCACTGTTCACCTGCATGGCCAGTACTCCGTTACACGTCAACTGATGGGCCGAATCAACTCATCTGCACCGGCGCCGACACATCAGGAAATCCGCTCCCGGCGCGCCGGGACGCAATCCGCAATTGTTTGGTTCACATTGCCCACGGCGCGCGCATAGCCCGGCTGAGGTATCGGTTGGCGGCATCGTCGCCGGGGAAGGTCTCCGTTTTCCAGTCCCACGTCAGCTTTCGTTGCGTTCGCGTGGCGATGTCGGCGATGAGGCTCAGCGTGGTGGCCGCATGACCGGCCTCGACCGGGGCAACCGGATCGCGCCGCGTGCGGATGCATTCCAGGAAGTTCACGTGGTGATTGTTGGACTCGTAGAGCCGCCGCTCGGCCGGCTTGATCTCCGCCTTGGCCAGCGAGCCCGGCTCGGTCCAGATGCCGCCTCGATTGACGTGAATCCAACCCTTGTCGCCGGTGAACAGCACGCCTTGCTTGTAGCGGGCGTTGTCCGCGAAGCCTACCGTCAGGCCGTCGGGGACCTTGAACTCCACGTTCCATGTGATGGACGTGTCGGCCGGGCCGTCTTTGGGGAACACCGCCGAGCCGGAGACCTCCAGCGGGCCGGCCAGCAGCGACGGCGCGCCCCACAGGGCGATGTCGCAATGATGGACGCCCCAGGACTGGATCCAGCCCGCGCAGTAATCGTAGATGAAATACCAGTTGAACGAGCACTTGAGGTCGTTGTGCGGAGTGAACGGCGCCGGGCCAAGCCACATTTCGTAGTCCAGCCCGGGCGGCACAGGCGTCGTCGGCGCGCTGGGCAATGCCCGCCCGCCGGGCACGCCCACTTCCACTCGCTTAAGCCGGCCGATGTAACCATTGAGCACCAGTTCGCAGGCGTGGCGGAACTGCCGGTCGGACCGCTGCTGCGTGCCGACCTGGAGCACGCGCCCGTACCGCCGGACGGCCTGGCAAAGCTGCCGGCCCTCGCGGACGGTCAGGCTCAGGGCCTTCTCGCAGTAGACGTCCTTGCCGGCCTGCACGGCGCGAGCGGCGATCAGCGCGTGCCAGTTTTCGGGCGCGGCGATGAATATCGCATCCACGTCCGGCCGGGCTATTACCTCGCGAAAATCGCTGTACGACGTGCAGCCGTGACCGCCGGCCCGCCCAGCCTTGCCGGTGTAATAGGCGTCGGCGCTCTTGGCGGCCGCGTCGGCCTTGGGCTTGTTGGCGTCGCACGTGGCCAATATCTGCGCTTGCCCATTGCCCAGCATCGTCCGGAAGTGGTCGTTTCCGCGAGAGCCGACGCCGACGATCGCCACGCCGATACGCTCCGACGGCGCCGCTCGCCCATCCGCGCCAAGGCTGGAGGCCGGAACGAAATAAGGCGCCACCGCCGCGGCCGCGGCAGAGGCAAGGAACCTGCGCCGAGTAATGCCCGCGTTCGAGTCACGGCCCAGATGCCGTGCCGAGCCCGCTTGACCCTGTCGTTTCATAAGGGTGTCCTCTTCGAAATGCCCTGTTCAAGCCGCCGATCGGACGATGATCGGCCAGATGGTCTACAGCGTATCAAACACGCCCCGCCACCCGAAGTGCCGGAACTTCATGTCTGCTCACAGGGCACCACCCCATTGAAGGGGGCGGAATTGGCATGGCACCCCGAAAGGCAAGCAGGCACCCTATGTAGCACTATGGGGCATTGCGCAGCCCTCTGCTGGACTGCAAAGATCGCTTTGCCCATTGACCGCCGAGGGCTTTGGATTACAATGATCTATTGCAGTATTGCAGATTATTGCATACGCGATTCACCGAGGCGGAAAGGAAGACCCATGGCCGCATCCGGCAGCGATAACGACGAGATAATGACGGTCTCAGAGGTTGCGGAATACCTGCAACTTGCTGAAAAGACGATCGTTAGGATGGCTCAGCGCGGCGAAATCCCCGCGGCGAAAGTCGCCAGCCAGTGGCGGTTCATGAGGTCGCTGGTCCGCGAGTGGCTCGTGGCGGAGATGCAGACCCTCCCGGCCGGGCGGCTCGACGACGTGGCGGGCCGGGAAGACGCCCTGCTGGGCCTCGATGAGATGATCCGGCCGGAACTTATGAACCTGGACATAAAGCCGGGCCCCAAGGAGGCGGTGCTTCGGCAGATCGTCGGACCTCTTGTCCAGATGGGCTTCGCCGCCGACCCCAGCCGGCTTCTGGCGAGCCTGCTGGAACGTGAGCGGATGATGACCACAGCCATCGGCCACGGCGTTGCCCTGCCGCACCCCCGAAAGCCGATCACGGGAATGTTCCCGGAGCCTGCCATCGCACTTGGCGTATGTCCGGCCGGGACGGACTTCGACGCCATCGACGACCAATTGGTGAACGTGTTCTTCCTGATCTGCGCGACACGCGAGGAAATCCACCTCCAGTTGATGGCAAAGGTGGCCTGGCTTTCGCGACGGGACGTGCTGGGTCAACTCCGCACCGCCCGCGACGCCCAGAGAGCCCACGAGATCATCGCCCAGGCTGTCCAAAGCATCGACGCCAGCCGGTCGCACGCCAAGCCGCGCGGAAAATGACGGGAGCCGCCAGCGAGTGTACAATTACCTGGAGACGCAAATCGCGCCGGAAAGGGCTCTGCCATGAGTAATAAATCTGGCTTCATGCGAACACTGGGGTTTCTCGTGCTGGTCTCGGCGATACCCGGCTGCAACGAGGTAAAGCTGGAAGTACAGCGATACCCGGTCTTCCACGACCCGGCCATCAGGACGGTGGCGGTGCTGCCTTTCGACAATCAGACGCTCCATCCGATGGCGGGGGCGTTCCTTGCCGACCGCCTGGCCGAGCAGTTGAAGGCCAATGGGACGTACAAGGTGATCTCGCCGAAGGAGCTTGAGAACCGCATGTCGGCCGGCAAGATCACCATGCCCGCCAAGGCGACTGTCGAGCAGGCGGCCGAGGCGATGAGAAAGCTCGGCGGCATCGACGCATTTATTACCGGCACGGTCCGCCAGTTCGGCGCCGGGCGGGGCACGTACACGGAGATCTACGACGACCCGTGGGTCTACGGCGGATACGGCGGATACTACGGCGGCTCCCGGCGCCACTGGGGCCGCGGCGGATACGGCGGATACGGCGGATACGGCGGATACTACGGCGGGTATTACGGCGGGTACTACCCGGTCTACCGCCAGTACTCGTATTCCCAGGCGTACGTATCGGCCCTGGCGACGATGTGCCGCGTCTCCGATGCGGCCGTGATCTACACGACGCCGGCGCCCGCGGCGGCCCGGCTTACCTCGGCCGGCGGAATCACCCTGCCGGTCGATGAGGTCCTGGCCGACGCCGCGGAGAGCGTCGCTCATGATATCGTCGCCACCTTCGCGATCGTGCCGCGCACACTGAAGGTCGACAAGAACGACGTCCTCCGCCCCGCCATCCGCACCGACGGGCGAGTCAAGTACACCACCAACTTCAAACCGGACGACGATGGGATATACGTCGAGGTCTCGCTGCCCGCCGAGGCCGGCAGAAACGAGTTCCGTCTGGCCATAGCACGCAAGAACCAGCCGCCAATCGCCGAGCAGAAGTTCACGTGGAACCGCACCGACTCGACGCGCGAGTTCTTCTTCGCCCTCCCCCAGATCACCGAGGCCGGCGGCGGCAAGGGCGACTACGAACTGCGGCTCTACAGCGGCGACAAGGCGGACATCGAACGCAGAATTAAGATAAAGCAGTAGCCGGGGAAAGGAAAACGGCGGAACCGGGTATTGGGAACCCGGAACAGCAAGCCAGGAACCGAGACTGTCCGATAATTTGGCGTGGTCGGGTGCCGTGGTTCGCGGAGTCCCGGCGCGCCGGGACGACGCAACCACGTCTTTCGGGTCGGCACGTGGCTGCCTCACGCCACAGGCGTCATCTTGTCCGGTTGACAAACCCACCGCCGGGGAGTCTACTGCCCCCGTTGCCCGGCTGTCGCGCTGCGTGATCGCACGGCTGCCGCCAAGAGGCCCACGTTAATCCAAGGAGCGAGCCATAAGCATCGCCGAGACCAACTCTTCGTCCCCCGCCGCCAAGCCCGCCTGCCCGCGCTGCCACCTGGCCATCGAAGCCGGCGCCGAGTTCTGCCGCCACTGCGGCGCACGCCTGGGCGCCCACAAGCCCGTGCCAGGCTGGCACCTGCACAGGCGAATCTACGACTGGACCCTTGGCTGGGCCTATCGCCCCTCCGCCGCTATCGCCCTGTTCTGCCTGAGCTTCGCGGAAAGCAGCTTCTTCCCCGTCCCCCCCGACGTGCTCCTCATGCCGCTTGTCCTGGGCAACCGCAAACGCTGGCTGCGCTACGCGACGATCTGCTCGCTCGCCAGCATTCTGGGAGCGGTCTTCGGATTCTGCATCGGCTGGCTGCTGTGGGAGGGCGGCGTAGACAAGCTCTTCTACAACTATGTCCCGGGCTTCACCCCGGCCGTGTTCGACCGCGTCAGCGCCCTGTACGAGACATGGAACTTCTGGATAGTCTTCACCGCCGGCTTCACGCCAATCCCGTTCAAGGTCATCACGATCACCGCCGGCGTGTTCGGCACCGGCGAAAAAGTCGCAAGCCCGGGCCTGTTCTTCATCGTCTTCATAGTCGCCGCCATCGTCAGCCGCTCGGCGAGGTTCTTCCTCGTTGCCGGGCTGATGCGAATATTCGGCCCGAAGATCACCCCGTTTATCGAGAAATACTTCAACTGGCTGGCGCTGCTGTTCACCATCCTGCTGATCGGCGGGTTCGTGGTGATAAAGTACGTGGCGTGAACGGGCACAGCCGCATCAGTCCCGAAGGGACGCCATCGCATAGCCGGGCGGTGACCGAAGGGAACCCCCGGATCCAGGCTCCATAAACAAAAGAGCTCCGTAGGGGCGACAGCGAGCCCGCTAAGTTGGCGCTTATTTCCCCACGCAGAACCTCGCAAAGATCCGGCCAAGGATTTCCTCGCTAACGTAACCGGTTGCATCGGGGCTTACCTGGCCAAGCTCGGCCAGGGCCGCGCGGAGCTCGACGGCGACAAGCTCAGCCGCGTCGGCTATCTCGGCCGCGCCGGCCAGCAGGTCGGCCGCTCGATCGGCCCCGGCCGCGGCGGCGAGGATGCATCGCTTCTGCCTGGCGTGCAGGCCCAACTGCTCACCCGACCGCCACACCGACGAGCCAAGCAACTCCCCCAGCCGCCGCCGAAGTTCATCAAGCCCCTGGCCCGTCACGGCGGAGGTTAAGAGCACGCCCGAAGCAGTCCCGCCGGCTGGCCCGGCTGCGCCGTGGCAAGCAATCCCCAAATCCGCAATCCCCAATCCGCAATCCGCAATCGAAAGGTCCGCCTTGTTGGCCAGGACGATCATGGGCGCGTTTGGGGTGGCTTGGCGTAGGCGGTCGAGGAGGTCCGCATCCTCGGGCGTGGGGCCCTCGGCGGCGTCCAGGACAAAGCACACGACATCGGCTCGCCGCACGGCCGCATGGGCGGCATTGTCGGCGGCGGCGGCCAGGCTGTCACGGTCGCCCAGCGAGTCACCCGGGCGTGCGAAGCCGGCGGCATCCTGCAATATCGCGGCCTCACCCGAAGGCAGCGACAGCGGCGCGGCCAGCACGTCGCGTGTCGTGCCGGCCAGGGCGGAGACTATCGCCCTGTCCTGGCCGGTAAGTGCGTTGAGCAGCGAGCTTTTACCCACGTTGGGCCTGCCCGCCAGGACAACGCATGGCTGATGGGCAGTCTCGGGCATCTCGCCGGCGGTCTGGGCCGCGGCCCGGAGCCCTCGCGCCTCGCCTGCCAGGGCGGCGGAAAGCTCGCGGGCGTCGGCGAGGTGGATGTCCTCATCGGCCAGGTCGATGGACGCCTCGACGGTCGCCATTGC
>CAZSBS010000006.1:0-2618 GCA_964605095.1 uncultured Planctomycetaceae bacterium
TGGTCAACATAGGCGAATGACCGCAGGCGTAATGTACACGGACCCGGTTCCCTGTCCGGCCCATCGGCCGGGGCTTCGCCCAGGGCCGCACCCGCCGAATCCGCCCCCACGGGCCCCTTATTATCCAGAACGCCTTGTCCATCGTCATGATTCTGACTGTCGCTCATCTCGTTCATCCCCATTCCTTCCATATCCTTCTTTCCTTGATTCCGGGGGTAGGTCAAGTCGTGACAACGTCGGCATGCGAAGTACTGTTGGTTCGGCGGGAGGTAGAGCACACCCGCCCGAGAGCCGCATGGCTTACCATCCTTCTTCGCAGGGCACTGAAACCACCATTGACCTGCCTCGTCCGGACCGGCCTTCACCACGTGGATCAGTTCCTCCACCTCGTGCGCCTCGCCGTCAAGATGGACCACGTACCCCAGGCAGATGGCGATTTCGTTGTCACCGCGGGAAACGACCCGGGCTTTGACGTTAGCAACGTTGTCTTCCGCCGGCCCTGTCGACCACGAAAACAGGACCTCCTCCGCCGTACCGGTAATTATCCCGGAGTTTCGCAGATCACTCAGCTCTAACCGCAGGCAGTCCATAACGCATGCCCTCTTTGGCCATCCCAACCAGCGGCTCTTCTCATTGCCACTCATCCTTCGACCCTCCGGCACTCCATGGGCCTCGGTGTTCAGGCGGACATGGCCTCGTGCCGATGGTCCTGCACCGCAGTCGCGGTCGTAACCCGAATGGCAACGCCTGTCTGGGTGTCGACCTCGATCGTTCTTGTATGCCTTCTCGCCCGCATCCGAAGGTTCTCGATCATCCTGCGAAACTCTCTGTCGTGACCCCTGGCCTCCTCAAGCAGCTTGATGCCCCGAATCGCGTCAGCCTCCTTGGCGATTGGCCCAATCAGGCTCTCGGCCATCAGTTTGATCCGCCTGGCATTCATGTACGACTCCAACGCGAGATCCAGCTCCACCTGGTCCGCGGATGTCTTCACACCCAACTCGGCCTCGAGCTTAACCCGCAGAATCCCGACAAAAGTCCGCAGGTGGTTCAGCACCGGCAGGTATGCCCCCGCAGCCAATTCGCCCTTCGCCAGATGATCCTCGATCGCCTGTTCCCGGTTAAAGTCAAGCGGACTTCTGACTGCGGCCACAAGACCAAGGTGAAAGCCGCCGGAAAAAAGCCGATCCACCCAGGCGTCGAATTCCTCGGGTGCGATCTCCCGAACGAGCCTTGCCAGCGCGGTGACCATTCCAATCGGCTTAAGCGTCTCCCCGGCCAGGACCGCGAGGGCACTGTTCGTCGCGAATGACAGTACGTTTCCTCCCAAAGTCTACCTCTCCGCGGTGTTACATCGAGGAGAAGCCAGTGCATCCCGGGTACATGCCATCCCGGCGAGATGCTCGATGAACTCTGCGGGGGCACCTAACGGATCACAACTGTTGTGGGCGTCCGCGAGGTAATCCCTTTGAATCCGCACGTGGCTGGTGTTCACGCCACTACCCGACACTCTGTCTTCCGCGCCACGCTCCGTATCTCCCATTCTCCGTTGACCGTCCGCGATACTTGGCCCACCGGGAATGCCGCCCCCGTCATGTGCATAACCATCTGTGAAAGAACGACACATTGCTCGTCTCCTATGTACCGGCCATGGCGGTGATGCAAATCACGCTCACGGCCGTTCAGAAAATAAAAGCTCAACTACTTACCCATTGATAGTACCACACATCAAACAAGAAGTCAAGGCGAGCACCATATACATGCCGGTGCGGACTGTTGTGGATGACATATACACACTGGGGTCTAAGTGCATCAGAAGTGTAACGAACAATATATTGTATAATTATTATTGCATTTATTTCACAGTGTGACATAATGGGTGTGCTTCATAGCGGGCATAGACCCGCTTGCGAGGTCCGGTGTTTCGGGAATCATAGCTCTCGGGACGATCGCTGGGTTGTGTAAGCCCCCCGACCTGCCTCGTTTCGGAACCTGCGTAATGAGTACTAACCCCCAAGTATCTGACGGGCGCCAGGTCTGCGCCGAAACCACCACCAGTATTAAACCTTTCACAAAGAGAAAGTCCAGCAGGAAAAAGCCCAAGCCGGTCAAGGCAGGCGGGCTTACAGCAATCGGGGACGTGGTGATACCCAAGAAGGATGACAGTCGGCCCCCGGGTCTCTTTCTCAGCATGAGCATGGCCCTGCTTCGCTGTAGGGACGTCAGTTCCAGTGATAAGCTGGTCCTGGGTGTCATCATGGACATGCTGGGCAAGAACGACAGGGCCTGGCCAAGCACCGCGAAGATCGCTGACAGCATTGGAATGAGCGAATCTGCCGTTGGCGGTGCTGTCGAGAGGCTTGAGAAGGGCGGGTTCCTGATCGTCGATGAGGGCGGAGGGCGGAAGCGATCGAACAGATACTACGTGACTCAACTGGCGTTTCCATGCCGGTTGAACCCTGCGGTCCTGTGTGATAGGACATCCTGCCCAGGCGACTGTGAGTGGTCGGAGGGCAGCGTCGAGGCAGGGGCGAACCTGCCCGAAGAGGTTAGGCTCCCTGGCGGTTGTGGTCCCGAGGAGGGTGAAACTCACCGGAACCCGGTGAGTTTAGAGTCTGAAG
>CAZSBS010000006.1:2718-15877 GCA_964605095.1 uncultured Planctomycetaceae bacterium
AGGGGCGCAACCGAGGCCATGTACCAAGACCCGTGGGCCTTGGAAGGCCCCAAGCTTTCCATGGGGATCCTGTCATCGAAGTTCAACCAGTACCTGCCCGCCAGTGGGCCACAGGGCCTTGCGGCCATACCGGCCGACGCGGGCTATTCGTGGGACAGGCGGGCTGTGGAGGTTCACACGCTGCCCACGGCCGACGAGGCCCCGGCCGAATGGCCATGGCCTCCGCGGCACACCGTCCGGAAGGATGAGGATATCCCCATCGACAAACAGCACCGACAGATGGTCGAGTTCTCAGCGGAGATCATTCGCCAAGCATCGACCTGGTTCAGTTCACCGACCTCCTGGGCGCTCACCCTGACGGGGCCACCAGGAAACGGCAAGAGCACCGTGGCAGCCGCACTCCTTCAGTCCTGGAGGGATACCGTGTACCCGAACGATGAGTGGCAAGTCAACAGCCGGTTCGTCCCATTCGAGAGCTTCGTGCGCAATGTCATCCTTGAGGGCACCAACCCCACCAGTGGATGGGTTGACAAGCCTCAGATCGACCGTGTGGTTCTAAACGACCTGGCGGGCAAGCAGATGCTCGTCCTTGACGACCTGTGCAACAGGAATATGTCCGGCCTTCAGACCGATGCCCTGCACGAGCTTCTACGAACCCGTGAATCCCGCGGGCACAAGACGATCATCACGACCAACCGGCCCGTGGCGGAACTAGGACATATCCTTGGGGCCTCGGTGGCGGATCGACTTGCCGGGGGCGTAATACTGCGGTTCGCGGACGACAGCCTGCGTGGCAGGCTGAACTCTCCTCCGATGGGGCTCGCGGTCCCAGAGGGAGAGGATCTCGCCAGAGCCGCCACCGCGAGCCTGAAAGCGATGCAATTGTACATCCTGCACGGGCCCGGGATCTTTGCCAGACCCAGGAGCTACGATAACGGCCCGACGTTCTATGACCAGAACAACGGCACTAACCGGACGATCGAATCGATTTCCGGGGCCTACTGGTATCACTTGTCCTCAAAACTTGACCAGAACAGAGAGCCCCTGGTCATGCCCGATTGGGATCGGCTGTTCCAAGCCGTTCAGGCACTCGTAGACACTCTGGGCAATCCGGGGGACGCCGATTTCTACCTGAAGCAACTGACCTTCCTACACTGGCATTCGGCGGTGGCTGCTGTTGAGAAGCACGCCCAGGCCCCAGGCCAGGCCGCGCCGCCGTTGGAAGAGTTGTTCCTCCATCCTGTTGTGGTGGACATGATGAGCTCCGTCCTGGCGGGTATCACGGAAAGGCAAGAACGACGATCGGCTTAGGCCGCGAAGGTCTGTAGCACTCGGGCCACTCGGGTTAGATGCAGGAGAGCGTACCGCCTCTACGGCTTTGTATGCAATGTCCCTCCCTTTGCCTCCGTACGGCGTCGCCAACCGACCTGGCCCTGGCGGGGAGGCGACGGCCGACCCACTTGCCGGACTTGTCGATGACTCCCCATTTGCCCGAGGAATCCTGGACCGGGGCGAGGCCTTCGTGGAAACTGTCGACGTGGCCGTATTGCGGCTTGATGATCCATTGCCCGTCACCGTCGATGAAGCCCCAGTTTTTCGGAAAGGCTTTCTCTCTCGCGGCCGCGAGGCCTTCGCTGAACGGGAAGGCCTCATCGAATTTCGCATCGACGACCGGCGTGCCATTGGCGTCGATGAAACCATAACGGGACATGCTATAAATTGCAACAAACCGCAGTTGGGATGGCTCTGTTGAAGGATTGCCCGCACCCGCGCTCAAGGCCGCCAGCGGGGAAAGAGCAATTAACATCATTCCAAGGGCTTTGAGTGTCGTTCGAGCCATAGCGGTCTCCCATGTAGCCTTCGCGTTCTTTACCCAAAGACATTGAACCCGTTGTGGCGAACGCCCGCAAGTCTCAATCAGCGGAAATGGTATTGGTCATCACCCGTCCCCCCCCCGCAATAGTATCGAACCGGCTGCAGATGGCCTCTGTTAAACGCGGGGTATCGAACACATTCTTTCGTTTCCGTGGCCCCAAGGCACCTGGTTTGTTAGCATATCGGTTGAAGGTTAACCATGAGCGACGAACGACGTAAGGAATTCTCCATCCAGACGTTTCGATCCCGGCCCCAGAACATCCTGAAAGCCCCAAGCATGACATCACAACAGCCCGCCCGAACCACGCACCACAGCATCCTGACCGCCATAGCCGCCGCGACTGCGCTGCTCTGGCTCCTGATCTTCACGGGCTGCGCAAGCCCACCGGCCGAGTCGGTCAACTCGCACATGCCGTGGCAAGACCCCAGCTACACCACCGACATCCCCGCCACCCAGGCGGTGTCGCGCCCTGAGCCGGGCGAAGACGGCTGGCCCCTATGGATGAAGCACCACGAAGACCGCAATCGCTGGGTCGCCGAGAAGGACGTCGACCTGCTCATGGTCGGCGACTCAATCGTCTTCCGCTGGTCCCGCGTCGGCAAACCCGTCTGGGACGAGTACTACGCCAAACGCAACGCCGTCAACATCGGCTCCAGCGGCGACAAGACCCAGCACATGCTCTGGCACTTCCTGCACGGCGGGCTCGACGGCATGAAGGACCACAATCCCAAACTCGTCGTCGTCATGATCGGCACCAACAACCGCGGCGACCCCGACAAGCACGGCACCGACACCGCCTACGGCATCCTCGCGCTGCTCAAGGAAATCCACGCCCGGCTCCCAAAATCCAGGATCCTCCTACTGGCCATCTTCCCCCGCGGCGACAAGCCCGACGACCCGGGCCGCATCCGAAACAATGAGATCAACCAGATCATCAAAACCTACGCCGACAACAAGACCGTTTATTGGCTGGACATCGGGCAGACCTTCCTCGATAAGCAGGGCAACCTCAAACGCGACCTCATGCCCGACGGCCTGCACCCAGATGAAAAAGGCTTTCGCGCCTGGGCCCAGGCCATGGAACCGACGATCAAGAAGCTGATGGGCGAGTAATGCAACCGTCGTCATCGGCCAGGGAAGGAAACGGGACAGCTCCAATTGGCGTGTCCGCTGGTGCCCTTCAGCCCCAGCCAACGGCACCCGATGTTGTGCGGCGCCGCCTGCCAGTGGCCGCGTGTAGGCTATCCTATCAGTCGCTCACGGCACTTCGGTCCACCCGGAGAGCATGAATAAATAATGACTTACACACACTACGGCTCTTGGCCGCCGTCTTATTTTCGAAGCAGTAAGCCGGCCGAAACGGAGAAACCGAGCATGAGCACATCTACAATTGAGGCCTGTTGGGCAACGGCGGCGATTCTGGCGATTTGGGCGGCGGCCGCAGTTGTTGCGTCGGACGGACCGGGCCCGGAGACCCGACCGACCGCGAAGCCATGGACACCCCTGTTCAACGGCAAGGATCTCGACGGCTGGCAGGTCCGCTGCAAGCCGGCCGACAAGGACAAGTCTTTCTGGAAAGTCCGGCAAGGCGCGATCGTCTGCGACTCGATGGGCCAGGGCAAGCACGACTACGTCTGGCTCATGACGACGGCGGAGTACGGCGACTTCGAGCTTAGGCTGAAGGTCCGGGGGCACGCGCCGGCGTCCCGGGGCAACTCCGGTGTGCAGATCCGCTCGCGATATGACGACAAGGACGGCTGGCTCGACGGCCCGCAGGTCGACATCCACCCGCCCGCGCCCTGGCGGACGGGGCTGATTTATGACGAGACGCGCGGCACGAGGCGGTGGATATCGCCATCGCTGAAGGGCTCGGCGATCGACAGGGACCAAGCCCCCGAAAAGTATCTCTGGCACGACGACGATTGGAACGACCTCTATGTCCGCTGCGAAGGAACAAAGATCCTCACGCGCCTCAACGAACTGACCATGACCGACTTCGACGGCAAGGGAGTGCTGGACGACGAGAGCCACCGCGAGCACAATGTCGGGTTCAGCGGCCACATCGGGCTGCAACTTCACACCGGCGATGAACTGTTGATCGAGTTCAAGGACATCGAGATTCGGCCGCTGAAGTAGTACCGGCAAGACGCCCCCCCGCTTCCTGGGCACAGCCAGTCGCCATCCTGGGCACCCAAGGCTTGCCGCGCGGAATTCGTGCCGGCCGGGGCGTCAAGGGACTTACCGCTCATGCTTACCGCGGCGTTATTGCCACTGTGCACTTGATTAGAAATCGTCATGTCGTCCAACTTTCTCGGGCTCAGCCCGACTTGAATAGTGGCTCTCCTTCTTCTGGTGGAGAGTGCTCCATGAGATAGTTGTCTCATCCAAGACAACCTTGGGGACGGGAAGCAGAGGTGCGGGTGGCATCGTCCTCGCCAGTTCGACTTGATGCTCCCGCCTCTGTTATCTAAGGCGAGAGCCAAGCGGGAGCAGGGACAGGGAAATCGGAGATTATTTCAGAATGCGGTCCCCGCCGAGGAAAAGGCCCCCGGTCATAAGACGTAACCGGCTCGGAGACGAGCGGAGGGTTCTCGGCCAAGGCCGCACAGTGGCTCAGGCCAACTTTGACGCCGGTTCAGTAAGGCAGCAGCGAGTGACCAACCGGATCGCCCGAGAGAAGCACCGACTGGAGCCCGCACCGGGGCCTCTGACAACTGATTTCGCCGGCAGCTGTGTGGACTCGTGGTAATCTATTGCGGGCCAGCGATGGACTCGCCACCGTCTTCCCGCCGCTCGAAGTTGCCCAAAGAAGTTGACTCCTACACCGGCCCCGACGATAATCACATCTTGTTGGCTCTGGTAGCGGGCCATCCTCCAAGCAAAAAATGGGTATCACAATGGCGGTGAAAACAGTATCAAAACGGCCGAATCGGTATCAAAAAACCTGTTTTTGCAGGAGTCTTAATCTTGATATAACATATTGATTTAGCATCACTTGCGCCTGTAGCTCAATTGGATAGAGCAGCGGTCTTCTAAACCGCAGGTTGTGGGTCCGAGTCCCGCCGGGCGCAGTTATATACTCCATTGGCCCGGGCGGGAGTCGAACCCGCACGCCCCGAGGGGCAAGGGATTTTAAGTCCCCAGCGTCTGCCAGTTCCGCCACCAGGCCGGTCTTACTTGACAATACTTTACGTCAATCAGCCCCGCCACCCAATAGTCCTTGGGCACATTATGGAACTTGAAGTTTCGGATGCGCTCGGGAGCCTCGGCGCCGTCGGCCGGCACCGGGCTATGCGCGCCAAGGCAGCCCGGGGCGGTACGCATCACATCACATGTCAGTTGCCTCTATTCTCGGACGGCCCCGGGGCGCCGCCGTCGGCAGCCAGGTCCAGTGGCACGCGGACTTTGATAGTCGTCCGCCCGGGACTCGAGTCGATGCTGATGGTCCCGCCCACGGCGCGGATCCGGTCTGCCATGTTTTGCAGGCCGAGGCCCTTGCCGGCCTGAGCGGCCGGGTCGAAGCCGCAGCCGTCATCCACTATCGTCATCCCCAGTTGCCCGCCTTGATACGCCAGGCTAAGTTGAATGGTCCGGGCCTTGCCATGCCGGATGGCATTGTTGACGGCCTCCTGGGCGACGCGGAACAGGGCGATTTCCCTTTCCGGGCCGAATCGGGCGTTTTTGATTTCCGGGGGGCACTCAAAGTCGAGGCAGACTGCCTGCTCGCAGTGCCGGCCAAGTTGGTTCAGGGCGGAT
This sequence comes from uncultured Planctomycetaceae bacterium, assembly GCA_964605095.1. GTDB lineage: Bacteria > Planctomycetota > Phycisphaerae > SM23-33 > SM23-33 > JAUWQU01. The sequence continues at coordinate 8,351 of CAZSBS010000006.1, forward strand.
GCAAGTCCCAGGGCTTCCAGGCTCGGCGGGTAGAGGTTGTAGCATAGCCGGCGGGTTTCCTGGATGAGTTCGACACACTTCTGGGCCTGTTCGGTCAGACCGGTCGAGGCGAAGGCCATCTTCATGGCCACGAGTTGCTGGCCGATGGAATCGTGGAGGTCCCTGGCCAATCGTTTCCGCTCTTCTTCGCGCACGTGCAGCAGCTTGAGGCGGGCGGCATCGAGGGCTGCCTCGGCCTGGCTGCGTGCGGTGATATCGGTGGCCACGCCCACCAGACCGGTGATGCCGCCCTTATCGTCCCGCAAAGGCGAGAGCCGCACGTTGAAGATTCGCCCGGAGACCTCGCAGAGGCTGGCGGAATCCTGCCCGGCCAGGACGGATCGCATGCTCTGGCCCATCGCCTGGCTGTCATGACAGATGTCCATGATGTTCTGTCCGACAAGTTGCTCGCCCGTGAAGCCCAACGACGCCAGCGCCCTGCCGTCGGCGAACTGGATCGCGCCATCGGTGTCGGTCAGAAGCAGCACTACCGGGGCGTTCGAGACGACCGTCTCGAGCCGCCGCTGGCTGATTCGCACGGCCTCCCACGCCTGGCTCAGTTCGCTGAGGTCGCGAAAAATGCCTTGGACTATCAGCTCCGAACCGACAGTGATCAGCGAGGCGGCAATGTGGACGGGGACGGGCTTGCCGGAACGGGTCAGGACTGTGCCGTATAAGTGCGAAACCCCCGGACCCTTGGCCGACTCCGCTATGCTCTTCTCGTGCTTTTCCCGTTCCTCGGGGGGATGCAGCGAGGTATAGTGCCGCCCTATGATTTCCGCCCTGGGCCACCCCAGAAGGTTCTCGGCCGCCTTGTTGCAGTTGACGAGTAAGCCGGTTGTCGGGTCGGTCCAGAGAATGGCGTCGACCGCGTTTTCGAAGGTCAACCTGAACCGCTCCTCGCTCTCGCGAAGGGAGTCCTCGGCCTGCTTGTACTTGGTCACATCCAGCCCCACACCCCCGAGGATCGGCGGCTCCCCTTCGGCTTGCTGGATCGGAAATCGCACGACCATCCATCGCTGAGGCCCGCTGGCCGTGGGGAATGTAAGCAAGGTCTCCACCGGCTTGCCCTCCGCCAGAGAGATCTTATCTCCTTCCCGCAGAGACTGGGCCAAGCTCTCGGGCGACAGGTCGAAGGCCGTCTTGCCTAGCAGGTCCTCACGCTGGCGACCGGAGAGTTCAACGAACCGCTCGTTGACGTAGATATATCTCCCGGCCTGGTCCTTCATGAACGCCACGCCGGGCAGGTTTTCCATGAACGCGGCAAATCGCAACTGATTCCTGCGCAGGGCGTCCTCGGCCTCCCGGAGAGCGTCATGCGGACCACTTGGCTTCTTATCAGTTCCCACATCCCTGATTCTACAGCAAGAACCTGGAGCCAGTCATTTCCCATTTCATTGCATTTTATCTATGGGGCTTGACTTGCCGGAGGGTTTAGGGTTTGATTGTCGGCGTTACAGGCTGCCCGCCTTACGGCGGGCGCAACAGGGAAGGCCGTGAGAATCGGCCGCGGACGCGCCGCTGTAACCGGTGACGAACGCCGCAAAGGCCACTGCCCACAGGGCGGGAAGGCGCGGCGGGAGAAAGACCCGGAAGCCAGAAGACCTGCCTGTGACGCACGGTAGTCGGCCCTCGCGTCAGGGGCGCACCGGGCAGGTTGTCTTTTGGCTCCGACAAACCACGCCCGGCCTCGCAGAAGCACGCGATGGCCGGGCGTTTTCATTTTGACCCGGAGCCGGCCCCACGCGATTGGGGCACAGGAGCACGACATGACCTGCCGCACCGCTTTGACCCTGCTGACTTCCCTTGTGATCCCTCTGTCCCTCTCAGCCGGCTCTTCGCGCGCCCAGGCGGCCGGGCTGGATGCCAACACCCCCACTGCCCCACCGGTGGCCGGGGCGATGGACGCCAATGCCCCCACCGCCACCGCACCGGCCTCGGACGGGGCATCCGCGAGCCTGACGGGCGAGGAGATCGTGGTGACGGCGACGCGGCTGGCGACGCCGCTTCGCGAGGTGGCCTCGTCGGTGACGGTCATCACCGCCGCGGACATCGAGCGAAAGGGCGCCAAGACCGTCGGAGAGGCCCTTCGCGACGTGCCGGGCCTTTCCGTGACCCAGACCGGCCCGACAGGCAGCGTGACGACCGTGTCCCTTCGCGGCGCCAAGACCGACCAGACGAAGGTGCTGATCGACGGGGTCTGTGTGAACGATCCGATCGCCCCCGGCGGGGGCTTCAACTTCGGCAACCTGCTGACCGACGACGTCGAGCGGATCGAGGTGGTTCGGGGGCCGCAGAGCGTGCTTTACGGCTCGGACGCCATCGGCGGCGTGATCAACATCATCCTCAAGCGGGGCAAGGGCAAGCCCAACGGTTACGTCAAGACCTGGGCCGGCTCGTACCACACGTACGGCGAGACTGTCGCCGGGGGCGGCAGTCAGGGCTGGCTGGACTACTACGCCAGCATTACCAGGCTGGACAGCAGGGGCTTTTCGGCTGCGGCATTCCGCGACGGCAACCACGAGCGCGACGGGTTCGGCGGCACGAGCTACATGACCAAGCTCGGCATCACGCCGAGCGACAAGTTCGAGACGACGGTGCTGCTGAAAGGCCACGCCAACCGCGTCGAGGCCGACGACGGCGGCGGGGGCGGACAGGACGACGGCGACCGATTCGGCAAAGACCGCGAGCTTCTTCTGAAGGTCGAGCCGAAACTGAGCCTTCTGGACGGACGATGGGAGCAGCGTTTCGCCTTCTCGTACGTCCGCAACCGCCGCACGGACAACGACGACCCCGCCGGCGACCGCATTCGAAGCGTCTTTACCGGCGAGCGAACGAAGTTCGAGTGGCAGCACGACCTGCGCCTCCATGAGACCAACACGCTGTCGCTCGGCATGGACACCGAAGAGCAGGCCGGCAGCAGCATGTACTTCTCCGACGAGTTCGGACCTTACCACGACAGCTTCCCGCGAACGGCGATGCGGACCTGGGGATGGTTCGCACAGGACAAGATCAACATCGCCGACACGTTCTTCACCACCGCGGGCGTCCGGCTGGACGAGCACGACCAGTTCGGCCAGGCCGTAACGTGGCGGGTCGCGCCGGCGCTGTGGATCAACCAGACCCAGACCAAGCTCAAGGGTGCCATCGGCACCGGCTTCAAGGCGCCCACGGTCTATCAGCTCTTCGTGCCGATCTACGGCAACAGTTCGCTAAGCCCGGAGAAGTCGCTGGGCTGGGAAGCGGGCTTCGAGCAGTATTTCTGCAACAAGGCCGTGGTCTGGGAAGTGGTATACTTCGAGAACAGGTTCACGGACCTGATCGACTTTTCAGCCAGCAAGTACAACAATGTCGGCCAGGCGAAGACCCAGGGCGTGGAGACCAGCGCCAAGTGGCGGCTCTGCAAGGCTGTCGAGTTGTCGGCGAATTACACCTACCTTCACAGCCGGGACGAGCAGACCCACGACGACCTCATCCGCCGGCCGAGACATAAGTTCAGCGTGGGCGTTGAATATAAAGCGACAGAGCAGCTCCGCCTGAATACCGAGGTGGGCTTCGTCGGCGGTCGTGACGACCTGGTGTTCGACATGACCACATACTCCACTCGCCGCGTCCGGCTGGCGAAGTACGCCGTCTGGCGTTTCGGCGCCGAGTATGACCTGTGCAAGAACGTGACGCTGTTCGGCAACGTGGATAATGCTTTCAACGAGCAATACGAGGATGTGTCGGGCTACGGAACGCCGGGCCTGGCGGCATATACTGGCGCAAAAGTGAAGTTCTGACGGATCATCGCGATGAGAGAGATGTTCATAAAGGGCGGCCCGGTGATGTGGCCTCTGCTGGGCTGCTCGCTGGTGGCCCTGGCGGTCATCCTTGAGCGGATGCTGTTCTGGGTCCGTGCGGGGCGCCGGCGCGTGTGCGGAACCGCACCCGTCGCGCGGGTGCTGGAGCTGTCTCGCGAGCGGGACTTCGACAAGGCGCTCGATCTGGCCGACCGCACCGCCGACTCCGTCGCACACGTGCTGGCGGCGGGCCTGCGCCGGCGCGGGGCGGGCCTGAGCGATCACATGACTGTCGCGGCCGAGGACGAGCTGGCGTACATGCGACGGGGCATGGCGGTGCTGGACACCATCGTAACCATCGCCCCGCTGCTGGGCATACTCGGGACCGTTACGGGCATCATCGGGGCCTTCGACATGCTCGGCGGCAGCGATATCCAGGATCCCAAGGCCGTAGTGGGCGGCCTGGCGCAAGCCCTGATAACGACCGCCGCCGGGCTCATCATCGCCATAGGGACTGTCATCCCGTTCAACCTCTTCCGCGCCAGGATCGGCGAGGAGACAAAGCGGATCGAGAGCGCCGCAACGCTGCTGGAGGCCGCGTGCAGGCAAGCAAAGGAGAACACGCGTGCGTCTTAAGAGCGGACACGAGGACCGCCCGGCAAGGCTTGAGATCGTCCCGCTGATGGACGCGATCTTCCTGCTGCTGGTGTTCTTCGTGTACGCTACGCTGTCGATGATCGTCCATCGAGGCGTGAAGGTGCAACTGCCCACCGGCGCGACGGCGCAGGTGGACAAGCACGACTACGTCGCCGTCGCCATAACAGGCGACAACAGGATATTCGTGAACCAGCGCCCGGTGGCGATGGGCCAGTTGGTCTCGGCCGTGAGAGAGGCCCAGGCCGGCAGCAAGGACCGGGGCGTGTACATCAGCGGCGACGAGCGCAGCGGGTTCGGCACGGCCTTCGGCGTGCTGGACAAGCTGCGTTCCGCCGGAATAACGCAGGTAAGCTTCGAGTGCAAGGCCGAGCCAAAGGCGTCGTCAAAGCCATGAAGGAATACCGACTTTACATCGCCGTCGCGCTTTCCGCGGCGTGTCACGCGACCATGCTGCTGCCGGGCTGGTCATACACGCAGGCCTCGGCTATGCTGCGCCGCGGCGACAACGCGGTGACGCTCGAGCTGGTGGAGTCCGTCGAGGCCGTCGCCAGGCCGCCGGCGCCCACGCCTGTTACGCGGACCGAACGGGCCATCCAGCGGCGCGTCGAAAACGCCGTGGAACAACTCGCCGCCGCGGCGCGGGAGCTCAGCAAGATCAAGTTGCCGGATCCGCCAAAGCAGCCCGAGCCTCAGCCGCCTGTCGAACTGACGCCACCGGAGCCGCTGATCGAGCCGGTTATCGAGGCCGCGCAAATGCAAATTCGCCGCTCAGCCACAAACCTGGCCGAGCGGATCAAGTCCACCGCCGAGACCGTCAAGGATGCGGCGCGGCAGGCCGCCGCCCAGCGGGCCAGGCAGGCCGCCGAAACTCCCGCACCGCCCCCGCCCCCGGCGCCCAGGCAGACCGTCGCCACGAGCGACGCCGACGTCAATTCCCGCGCGTCCAACGGCGGATCGGGGACACAGGGCATCTCGGCCGGAGCCCAGGCCATCGGGTCGCTCAGCCCCATTTACCCGCCGATATGCCGACGGCGAGGCGAGGAGGGCAAGGTGATGCTCGAGTGGCAGGTGCTTGCCAGCGGCAAGTGCGGCCGGGTGAGGATTGCGAAATCCAGCGGCAACGACCTGCTGGACCAGGCCGCCGTCGAGGCCGTCAAAAAAGCCGCCTTCCGCCCCGCCGCCGCCGCCGGCCGGGCCGTCGACAGCGTCATGGGAAGAACCATCCGCTTCAAGATTATCGATCGGGAATAACAGGCTGGTTTTGCCAGCCCCGAACGGGGCGGCAGTATTTAGCCGGGGGCGTAAGCCCCCGGAAACAGTACGCCTTGATCAAGAGCCCCGAGGGGGCGACAGAAACGCGAAGAACCGGCGGAGGGGTGTGTTTGTTGTGTCGCCCTTACAGGGCTCATTTGCATAAATGCCTGCATTCCGGGGGCTCACGCCCCCGGCTAGAGCAGTTTAAGTTTTTGTGTAGCAGGTCGGCCGTCGCCGAGGACGAGCCAGGCAAGGAAGCCGAAGCAGGCGATGCCTTAGCATCGCCGATGCAGGCTGACGCAGCATGGCGACGCCACAGGCAGGCCAAACGCTACAGAAAAAGTTAAGTTGCTCTAAATACTGCCGGCCCTGCGGGCCTACCGAATCGGTCAGTTTGAATGGCCAGGGAGCAGGGGGCAGGGGTCAGGCAACAGCCATTGTCCTCGATCTCGTCCTCGTCCTCAGCTTTTCGTCTCGTCAGATGAACCGAAGGTTCATGTTGGACTGCTCTGAAATCTTCTCCCGATGCGGCTGGGCGGTCAGCAAGTCCTCACGGGCTCGTACTGTGTCGTGCGCTGGATGGGCGTCATGCCGGTCTCGCGGATCAGGCTGATCACCTCGTCGGCAGACACGGCGTAGGAGACGCCCGTTGCGCGGACCACGCGCTCTTCCATCAGGATGCCGCCGAAGTCATCGGCCCCGCAGACAAGCGCGAGCTGTGCGACGTCCGGGCCCTCGGTCACCCACCCGGCCTGGATGTGCGGGATGTTGTCCAGCACCAGCCGGGCCGTCGCGACGACGCGGAGGTAGTCCACGCCGGTCTGCGGGCGGTATGACAACTCGGTGCGGTTTGTCTGGAGGCTCCACGGTATGAACGCGGTGAAGCCGCCCGTGCGGTCCTGGAGGTCGCGGACGCGAATCATGTGCTCGATCCGCTGGGCGGTGGTCTCGCCCAGGCCGTAAACCATCGTCGCGGTGGTCCGCATCCCCATTTCCTGCGCGACGGCCATGACGGCGAACCAGTCGTCGGCGGATATTTTGCGCGGGCTAACCCTGGCGCGAACGGCGTCGACGAGGATCTCCGCCCCGCCGCCGGGCAGCGAGTCCAGGCCGGCCCCGCGCAGGCGATGGAGCGTCTCGGCCAGGCCAAGCCCGCTCCGCCGCGCGAGGTACTGCACCTCCGCCGGCGAGAGCGAATGCACGCAGATGTCCGCGCTGGCCTTGATGGCCGCGAGCATCCGCTCGTAGAAGCCGAGGTCCAACTCCGGGTTGAGCCCGCCCTGGAGCAGCACCTGCGTGGCGCCAAGCGAGACGGCCTCGACGACCTTGTCGACGATCTGCTCTATCGAAAGGACGTAGCCCTTGTCCGATCCGGGCGGGACGTGGAATGCGCAGAACCTGCACCCGGCCTCGCATACGTTGGTAATGTTGATGTTGCGGTCCAGCACGAACGTGACGTTGCGTCCCGGCACGGCCCGCATTCGTGCGCGGTGCGCAGCCCCGGCCAGCGCGGCCAGCGGGGCCTCGTCGTGCAGCGCCGCCGCTTGGGCGGGCGAGATACGCTCGCCGGCCTCGGCCAGCTCCAAAGCCTCGGCGGCAGTAGCATGGCCATCTTGGCCATGAGTAGCACGGGCATCCTGCCCGTGAGTGGCAGAAGCAACAGCAGCGGAAGAAGAAGAAACATCCACGGGCGAGACGCCCGTGGGACGGCCATACGCGCTGTTGGTCAGCACGGGCTCGAGGCCGAGGTCTTCCAGGAAGGCCGTCATCTCCTCGGTGGACGTGAAGGCGTGCG
>CAZSBS010000006.1:15977-39970 GCA_964605095.1 uncultured Planctomycetaceae bacterium
AGGCCGAGGTCTTCCAGGAAGGCCGTCATCTCCTCGGTGGACGTGAAGGCGTGCGTCGGCAGCGCCCCGGCCGCGCGGGCGATCCGCTCGGCGAGGCTCGTACCGCCGATGTCGTCAACGCCGGCATGCGTGAGCACGCCCAGCAGCTTGAGGTCGGTGTAGTTGGCCAGCACGCGGACGTGCGGGAAGTTGTCCAGGAAGATTCGCGACAGCGCCACCACACGGGCGACCGTGTAGCCGCCCGGGCCGCGATGAACATTCAGCCGCGTGCCGCCAGCGTGGAACGGCAGCGGTATGAACGCCCGGAAGCCACCCGTGTGGTCCTGGAGGTCACGCAGGCGAGCGAGGTGGTCGATAATGTCGGCCGGGGCCTCGATGTGCCCGTAGAGCATCGTCGCGTTGGTCGGCAGACCAATGGCGTGGGCCTGCTCATGCACGGCGAGCCACCGATCGGCGGATATCTTGTTTGGGCAGATTCGCCCGCGGATGCTCGACGAAAAAACCTCCGCCCCGCCGCCGGACAGCGTACCCATTCCCGCTGCCATCAGCCGGGCAAGCACATCGGCTACACCCAGTCCGGCGCGCTCGGCGAGGTAGTGGATTTCCACGGCCGTCATGCCCTGAATTAGCACGCCTGGCAGGATTTCCTTCGCCATCCGCATGAACGACTCGTAGAACGCCAGGTCCAGCCTGGGCGTGAGCCCGCCGACGATGTGCAGGTCCGTCAACTCCCATCCGAGGGCCTCTTCCATGCGCGCTCGGGCCTGGTCGAGTGTCATTACGTAGGCGTCCCTGGCATCCGGCTCGCGCCAGAACGCGCAGAGTTCGCAGCGGTTCTCGCAGACGTTGGTGGGGTTGATGTTCAGGCTGTGGACGAAGTGCGTCCGCCGCCCGTGAAGGCGCCGACGGATTTCGTCGGCCCGGCCTATAAGCTCGGCCGTGTCGGCGGAAGTCAGCAGTTCAAGCGCCTCGCCGGTCGATATCCGCCCTTGGCGGATCGCCGCCTGGGCATCGGTTGTGCCGTTAACATCGTTCACTTACCCGGCCCTCGTTTCGCCACGTCGGCGGGCGATCGCGTTGCGGCCGGCCTTAGGCCCCCGAGGGGGGCGATCAGGCCATGCTGAACGAGCTTTTCACCGAAAAGTTCCATAGCCCGTCTCTCGCGCGGGCCGAGTTCGTAGCGGACAGATCGGCGGAAGTACTCGCGGAGTCGTTCGATGGGCAGCGAGAGCTTTTCGGCCTGGATGGCAGCGAGTTCCTCAAGGCGTTCAAGGCCCGCGTCGCGGGCGGCCCGGGCGATACCGGCGAGGCCCTCGGGGTCTGGGAAATCAGCCCGGTACGCCCACACGGCAAAGACGAAGGGCAGGCCGGTCATGTCTTTCCACATCGCCGCCATGTCGTAGTCGCCCGCTGGGGCCACAGGCTCGCAAAGGGCGCGGTCGCCGATGCACACGGCCGCGTCGGCCTGCTCGCCCGGCCTCGCCGCGCGGACCTCGGCCGCCAGGTGAACGTGTTCATCCAGAAGGATAGCCGCCAGCGCGTTGGAAGTTCGCGACGCGGCGTCGGGTTCGACCAGCCGAACCTCCGCCAGCGGGCGGCGGCACTTGATAAGCACGCTTTCGACCCGCCCGTCGGCGCAGATGCCGATGCCGTCGATCATCCGCAAGCCGGGGGTGGCTTGCATCGCCGCAACCGGAATAAGGGCCGCGTCGGCCCGCCCGGACTCCAGCTCCGCCAACAGCGACGAGGGCCGGCCATAAGTCACGACCGCCCTGCCGTCCACGCTCGGCAGAAAATGCGCCAGCGGCGCGGCGTTGGCGTACTTCACCGCGGCAAAAACGTACCTGTCCATTACTTCGTCAATCCTCAGTATCCAACGATCTCCAGGCCAAGATCATAGTGTAGCACAGGCAGCGTGGATTGCGAGGCGTGGAACGAGCGAAGCCTTTGGAGTGCCGCGTCTTTCAGAACTGCTTCAGTTTCCGAAAGTCTGCAACCAGTGGTAAACCCTGCCACGGCACCCGAATGGCACGCAGCTTAGCCCAGGTCGATGCCGTACTGGTCCCAGTTGCTCTCGACTCGCCGCTGGTGGTCGGCGTCGAAGGCGACGGGCAGGCGATAGCCTTTCTTCCACGTCGCGTCGATGGCGATCGGGAATTGCAGGACCATCCGGTTACCTTCGAGCCGCCTCCCGGCCGGGTGAATGTCAGCCAGCGGGTCAAATCGCGTAAACCAGCCCCACAGGATAAGCCGCGGGTCGTCCAGCGGAACATCGGTCGAGACCAGCACGTGGAAGAGGTACTCCCGCGTGACGGGGTGCTCAGCCAGTGCGCGGATAACCGCCTGACGGTCGGCGTCGCCGGTGACCTGCGCCACGAGCACCGCCGGGCCCAGCCTGGCCAGGGCAGTCACGTGGCGGTGCAATTCGCTTGGCTTTGGCGGCTCGGCCGGGGGCGCTCCGCGGCGCGGCTGGCGCCCGTTGCCGGCGGCCAACAGGATAAGCCGGCTGCCCTCGTTCATCGCCGGGCCGGTGAAGTCCAGCGTGTCTTGCGCCGTCGGGGCCAGCAGGTGCATGCCGTCGGCAGCGGCCAGATGGTTCCACATGGCCTGGCTCACGGCGGCGAAGTTCCGCACGTTGACGTCGTGATCGACGACGATCAGCACCTTCGTCAGCGAGAGTTGGCCCGCGCCGAGCACGGCGAAGGCGTGCTTGAGCGCCTCGCGGGCGTACCGCTGCCTCACGGCCGCAACCGCCAGCGGATGAAAACCGGTCTCCGGATACGCCCACAGGTCGCTGACGCCCGGCTGCGTGAGCCGCAGCAGCGGCAGCGTTAGCTCCTGGAGCGCTTCGCCGATGAAGTAGTCCTCCTGCGGCGGCTTGCCGACTACGGTGGCGGGGAATATCGCGTCGCGGCGGGCGAGTATGCGGTCGACGCGGAAAACCGGGAACTCGGCACTGTGCGAGTAGTGCCCGAGATGGTCGCCGAAAGGCCCTTCCTTGCGAACGTCGCCGGGCCTGACGGAGCCTTCCAGCACGAACTCGGCCGAGGCCACGATGCGATGACCGGTAGCGCGGCGCGGAATCACGTCCAAAGGCTCACCGAGAATCAGTGCCGCCAGTAGCCGCTCGTCCACGCCTTCCGGCAGCGGCGCGATGGCGGCAAGCGTAAGTGCCGGCGGGCCGCCAAGCATGACGCTGACGCTCAGTGGACGGTTCATCTCGCACGCCTTGCGGAAGTGGGCGCCGCCGCCCTTTTCGATCTGCCAGTGCATGCCGGTGCTGGCCGCGTCGTAGCGCTGGAGGCGATAGATGCCGAGGTTGCCCGCGCCTGTTTGCGGGTCGCGGGTATGCACCAGCGGCAGCGTGAAGAACGGCCCGCCGTCCAGCGGCCAGCACGTCAGGCACGGCAGGCGGTCCAGGCATGGCGGCTCGAAGCACGTGTCCATAACGGGTCCGCCGCGGACGTTCCGCAGCCGGGCGCGAAGGACGCGGAAGATCTGCCGACGCGACGCCCACAAGGCCGCGGGAGTCGGCGGCATGAGACGCTCGGCGAGATCGACGAGGCCCTGGCCGATCTCGCCGGGCTCCCTCCCAAACGCGGCCGCCACGCGAGCGGGCGTGCCGAAAAGGTTGCTCACCAGCCGATACGGCGAGCCTTTAACACGCTCGAAAAGCAGGGCCGGGCCACCCGCGGCCAGCACGCGGTGCTGGATGATGGTCACATCCTGATCGGGATCGACCTCGACGCGTACCCTCACAAGGTCGCCCTTGGCCTCGAGGTAATCCAGGAACGATCTGAGGTCGGGAAAGCTCACTCGCACGGCTCCCATACTTTTGCCGGCGCCTTGCCCAGCACCGCCAGGACGCGATCTACGTACGCGCCGAGCAGGTCCGTCATGGTCACCTCGGCGCCCTCGCGGTCGGCGAACATGTAGAACGGCGGGCTGAGCGGCATGACCACCGCACCGGCCTCGGCGGCGCGGGCGGCGTTGCGGATGTCTATCAGCGTCCACGGCGACTCGCGAACGCACAGCACGAGCTTGCGGCCCTCCTTGAGATGGCAGTGGGCTGCGCGGGTTATCAGCGTGTCGGCAACGCCCGCGGCGATCTTCGCCATCGTGTCCGTCGAGCACGGCATGACGACCATCCCAACCGTCGGGACCGAGCCGGAGGATATCCCAGCCGCGAGGTCGGCATCGTCGAGCACCTCGGCCGCACGCTCGGCCAGGGCCTCCACATTCACATGCTCGCGGGCACATACGTCCCGCCCCCACTTGCTAACCACCAGCGTGATCGGCCACGGCGAACGCTCCATCAGGAGCTCCGCCGCGTGGGCGCCCGTGGCGCCGGTCACGGCAAGCACGAGCTTGTCTCCAACCATTTCTGTTTTCTTCTTCATCCCAGTCCTCCCAGCAATGGTACGCTCGATCCGGCGATTGACGCGATAGCGGAGATCGGGAAGAACCGTTTCGCTGCCGGGATCGACGGCAGGTGCCCCAGCACGAATGCCGCGACGGCGACCCCCCCGGCCACGCCGGAAACCCATCCGCCGCCGGTCGATCGCCACAGCAGTGCCAGGCTGGCCAGGGCGACGACATGCACGCCGGCAGCCACCGCCGACGCCCCGGCGGGCCCGAGGCTCACCGGCAGGCTGCGCACGCCGGTCCGGCGGTCGGAGTCGATGTCCTGTAGAGCGTAGATGATGTCGAACCCGCTCATCCAGCAGAACGTGAACAGCCCAAGCAGCCACGCGCTCTGGCTCACGCTCACCGCGCCCGAGGCCGCCACGTACGCCCCCAGCGGCGCCAGGGCAAGGCACAAACCGATACCAAAGTGGCACAAGTTGGTGAATCGCTTCAGCAGCGAGTACGTTATAAGCGGCACTGCCGGCACCGCCGACAGCGCCAAGCACACCGGCCCGAGCATCCAGCACGCCAGCAAGTACGCCCCGAGCCCCCCGGCCGCCACTGCCAGACCCGCCGCCAGGCTCATCCGACCGCTTGGCAGTTCGCGGCCGGCCGTGCGCGGATTCAGCGCGTCGAGCCTGCGGTCGAACACGCGGTTCATGGCCATGCCCATCGTCCGCGCGCCGACGCCCGCCAGCGCTATCAGCCCCAGCGTGCCCAGCGACGGCCAAGCCCCGGCCGAGCCCGTTTGTGCCTCCGCGCCGAGCTTCGCCCCGGCCAGCAGAAGCGGCAGGCTGAACAAGCTGTGCTCGATCTTGGCGAAGTTCATCACCTTGCCAGCGGAAACGCCGCTCTTGCGCGCGTCGCCAAGCGTCGCCAAGGCCTCGACCACCACGTCGGCCAGGCGCGTCGAGACCTCCGCGATGTTCCGGAGAATGTCCTGCTTGCCGCCGTGGTTGGCCAGGTCCGTCACTCCCTTGAGCATCAGCAGCGCTGCGCCGCGGCGCCGGCACGTCCGGGCCACCGCAAAACCCTCCATGTCCACCACGTCGGCCAACTCCGCGAGCTTCCCGCGCCGTTGATCCTCGAAGACCGGCTCGCTCACACTCGCCAGCCGAAGCGTCGGAAGCTCTGTCCAGGCCGACAAACCGCACGGCATACCCACTGCCGGCTTCCCGGCCAGCACCTCATCACCGTCGAAACAGCTCGAAATACGCACCAAAACCCCAACAAACAAGCCTCCTGCGACGCTGCCTGCGCTATCGAAACCCCCTCCAATACCCCCCGAAACACCTTCAAAACACCCTCCGGAACCCTCCAAAACCACTCGGCCGCACTCCGAAACCCCACTTTCTTCCTTCTTCCGCTCTCTCCGTGTCGAAATCTCCTGGCCGGGATCCTGGGCCGAAGGTTCCGAACGAGGAAATCCGCAATCCGCTCCCGGCGCGCCGGGACGCAATCCGCAATCCGACCCCTCCCGCAGCGCCCCACAAATGCCGACGTTGATCACCATCTCCGCGCCGGAATCTATCAGGTACTCCGCGCCGCGCACGGCCGCCGCATTGCCCATGCCGGACACGACGATCATTCCGCCTGGCCTGGCGCCGGCGGACTCGAACCGCCACGTCACGAATGGCTCGCCCGCAACCTCGCGGGCCCCCAACTTCTCCGCGAGCGGCTCGGCCTCCATTTTCGTGGCCAGGATAATCCCTATCATTGGATGATCCCCGCCCTGCGGGCAAGCTCGCGGAGCTTATCCACCGCCCGCCGGCCTTCGTCGCCGATATCCAGGCTGTAGTTGTTCACGAACGTGCGGATGTGGTCCTTCAGCACGCCTTCATCCATCTCCTGGGCGTACCGCCTCACATACTCGAGCGTGCGATCCGGCTGGGCGATCGACTCACCTATCCCCTGCCGCAGCAGCCGCTCGATGTCGCTTATCATCTCGGCCCCGAGTTCCTTCTTGGCGGCGATGCACCCAAGCGGGATCGGCAGGCCCGTGGTGTCCTGCCACCACTGGCCGAGGTCGGCCAGGAGATGAAATCCCGCCCGCTCGTACGTGAACCGCCCCTCGTGGATAATCACGCCGGCGTCGGCCTGGCCGGCGGCGAGCATGGGCATTACCTCATCGTAGCGGACGAAGACCTTGTCGGCCACGTCCGGCCTCCACAGGCGAAGCAGCATGTGGGCGGTGGTCAGTTCGCCCGGCACAGCCACCCGGCACCGTGGCAGATCGGCCAGGTCAAGCTCGCGCCGCGAGACGACCACAGGCCCGCACCCGTAGCCCAGGGCCGCGCCGGCACCGAGCATTTCGTACCTCTCAGCCACCAGCAGCCAGGCGTGGAACGACAGCTTGGTAACGTCGTACACGCCGCGCAGGGCCATGCGGTTGAGGGTCTCGACGTCGTGGAGGTGCACGTCGAACTCCAGGGCCTCCAAACGCAGAGAGCCCGTCGCCACGCCATGAAACATGAACGTGTCGTTCGGGCAGGGCGAGTATGCGATCGTCAGATTCAGGTTACTTCACCTCGGCACCCAGATCCTTTGGCACGGGCAGCGTCACCTTGCCGGTTGCGACCCACTCCAGGCCCCGACTGATGAGGACGGCCGAGCTTGACGCCGTCGTGGCGGGCACGTCGTGCCCGAGCAGCGTTACAAACACCTTGCCCTTGCCGAACGGCACGGTCCAGGCCATCGGCTCGTTCGTGCCGGTGCCGCCTGTCTTCTTGTCGGAAAACGCCGTCGCCAGGATGTGCATGCCCGTCAGCGGGCCGCGCATGCCGTGGTAGAGCTCATCCTTGACGTGCATGAACTTCGCCGGAAGCCCCTCCATGGTCGGGTGCGCGGCGTCGCGGACCTGGATCTCGAACGCATGACTCGGGCCGTGACCCGAGCCTGGCCCCTCGCCGGACGGCGTGCGTACTTCCTTGCCGTCCGCGTCAAGCGTCAGCCGCATGCCCTGGTTGGCATTCCGCCAGCCCATGCCCATCATGTCGTTGAACTCCTTCCAATCCGCGAAGGCAAAGACGCCAGCGTGATAGAACACCAGCCCGCCACCGTCGGTCATATACTGCTCGAACGACTTGCGGACTTCCTGAGGCCAGTTGTCGCCGTTGTAGTTCATCAGCACCGCCCCGTACTTGGCGAAATCGGGCCGGAACTTGTCCCATGCCTCCTTGGCGGCCTTCTTCGCGGGAGTCGTCGCAACCTCAACGGTGAACCGCCCAGTCTTTTCCAGCATCGCCTTTATCGCCGGCGTGGTGGCCTTCCAATTGTGGTTATTCTGGCCGTCGATAATCAGCACACTGATCTTCGCCGGCACCGCATCGTCCGCCGCAAATGCGGGCAAGGCCGCCACAAGAACCGCCCCAACCGCCACAACCGAGACAAGCACCAAGGACCGCCAAGACGTGAATCGCATGTTCGTTCTCCTTCGAGTTAATGACGCCCGAGCCTTACTGGCCAATGCATCTCGCCGGCCGGGCTGCCGATATTATAACACCGCCGCCACGGCAGTGGATTGCGCTATGCCATTCCCGCATGACCGGCGGATAGGCGCGGCCCAGCACACGGCCAGGCGGCCCAGTCTGCAATCCGAGTGCGGCATGGCCTGTTTCCCGCCGAGCCATAACGCTCCGTCACGACGCCCGAAAACTCCTTGCGCGCAGGATTAACATCCCTGTTTGCCCTTTTTCCCCTGGCATAACGCCTGGAATCACCTGCAAAAAATGACGCACCTATTTCTTGTCAGGTGCGTTCTTTTGTTCGGCGTCCTTTTTCTTCATCCACTTGACGGAGACCGGCTTGCACACACCGACTTCGGCCATTTCAACCTTAATCACGAACAGGTCGTCGAGCGAATCCACAACCAGGTCCGGGAACTTGCCTTTGCCATGTCGATAGACTTTGTCCGGACAAAAGGAATTAAGAAAAGCGAGGCGGCCATATTCCTGCGGCGTAAGCTGGCGAGAAAGGACTGTTTTTTTCGCCAAGTCGGCGAGTTTCGCCGGATCCCATCCGAACATCAGCCACGCCCATCCGGTTTCGCCGGGAGGAAGCGGGAACTTATCCCATGACTGGTGCTCAACATACGAGGCGATGTCGGCGGCTTGGAACTGCGGCAGAGCCTCGAATCGCTTTTCCCCTTCCTTCCGCATCAGGTCGGGATGGGCGCCGAACGTCTCGTTCGCGAACCCAACGATCTTGCTCTGAAGGTCGGTTGTGGAGATTTCCTTTTCGGACAGAAGCGAAATGACCTTCTGCCGAAACTCGCCCTGAACGGATTCAAACGTGGACTCGCCGGCAAAGCACGCCGACGACACAAGGATGGCTGCAACGATTACGATTGGTTTCTTCATCTCTTTCTCCTGAACGTCACCCTTGTCCGGAACACTCCTGAATTCACGAGTGCATCTCCGCTATTGCTTCGCCGCCCCCGCGGGTTCTCCCCGGCCGACCTTCGCGCTGGGCGTGGTGTCCGCGGCCAGGTCGCCCAGGGCGAACTGTATGCCCTCCAGATAGAACCGCAGCAGGGCGGGGTCGGCCAGGTTCTCCTCGAAGTGCGTCAGGGCCGTGTAGAACACCCGACCCTTGCCGTACGCCTTCACCCACGCCAGGGCGTAGTCCCCGTCCTTGCGGGCGCCCTTGGCAGGGTCCACGGATGTCATATCCAGCCGCAGCAGCACGCGGACTTTCTCCCGCGAGTAGGGAGCCAGCACCTGGTAGGTCTCCTCGTGAATCTCGAAGCCCTTTCCGCCGAACGCGGCGCACAACGGATGGTTCGGGTCATCCAGCAGGACGCGAATCTTCTGTTTCCACGGATGGCTGGGAACCAGCCCGCCGATCAGCTCGCCGTACTCGGGCCAGTCGGCGTAGTCGGGCGTGTAGAGGCAGGAGTGGATGCCCACGAATCCGCGCCCGTCGCGAACGAATGCCTCCAGGCTCTCTCGAAGTCGCGCCTCGCGCAGCTTGGCCTCCTTCCGCTTGTCCTCGGGCAGCTTGGCGAAGTCCGGCGGCAGGAAGTAAGCGCCACAATTGTTGTTCATGATTACCGCGTCAAACTTTGCCAGGGCCTGCGGTTCGAAGAACGAGGCATCCTCGGTGATCGTCGTCTCGTACGCGCCGGTCTTCTTGCCCAGCAGCTCGATCGTCCGCGAGATTCGCGGCGTGGCGGCGTGGCGATAGCCCGGCGAGAGCGTGAAGACCAGCACCCGCCGCGGCTTGGCGGGCGAGGCGGTCGCCTTGGCCGGGGCGGCCTCGGCGATCCGCTGGGCCAGGTCCGCACCGCCCGCCGCCGGGGCAGACAGTGCCGCGTTGTGTCCGGCAAGAAGCACCATGATCGCCACCACAATTAAGGTCAGACCTCTCATGTTCTCGATTCCTTCCCTACACTCTCCACGGCTCCCTGAGTGCCCTTGCGAGCATGCGGTTTGCCTCTTCATCATCGGGAAACTCCTCACGTGCGGGGTCCCATCGGAGCTTGCGGCGCAGCAGGACGGCAATGGCGCTGACCAGGCCGATCGTCGTGGAACGGTGGGCCACCTCGATGGGCGCGACGGTCGGCCGGCGGCTCCGCACGCAATCGAGGAAGTTTCCCGCGTGGTCGTCCGAGCGGTACAGGTGCACCTCGCCGGGGGCAATTGGAGACTTCAGCAGCGACTCCGGCTGCGCATTGATGGCGCCGCGCGTCACGAAGACCCAGCCCTCGTCGCCCTCGAACCGCACGCCGCTGGGCTGCTCGTTGTCGCTGGTGAAGATCAGCCGCACGCCGTCGGCGTAGGCGCATTCCACGTGCCAGGTCAGCGCCGCGTCGTCGAACCCGTCGCGAGGGAAGACGCCCCGGCCCTCGAACTCCACCGGCCCGGAAAGCTCCGAGCCGTGGCCCCACTGGGCAATGTCCAGGTGGTGGACGCCCCAGGTGAGGATGAAGCCAGGGCTGTAGTCGCTACGGAAGCACCAGCCGGGATGCCCGATCCCCGCCTGCCCGCAGTGCGGGATCCACGGCGACGGACCCAGCCACAGGTCGTAGTCCAGTTCCTTCGGCACGGGCACAGGCTTGCGGTGCCCGGCGGCGGAACTGGCGGGCACCGACGAGCGGATCGTGTGCAGCCGGCCAATGCGCCCGTTGCGGACCAGCTCGCAGGCCAGGCGGAACCGCCCGTCCGACCGCTGCTGCGTTCCGTGCTGGAACACGCTTTGGTGCCGGCCCACGGCCTGGCACATGGCCCGGCCCTCGGCCACGGTGATGCTGAGCGCCTTCTCGCAGTACATGTCCTTGCCGGCCCGGCAGGCCGCCACGGCGATCGCCGCGTGCCAATACTCCGGCGTGGCGATGACGACGGCATCCACATCCGCTCGCGCCAGCAGGTCGCGGAAGTCGCGGTAGGCGGCGCATCCGCCGCCCACCCGAAGCCGGGCCGCCTCGCGCCGGTTCTCCCAGACGTCGCAGACGGCCAGGCACTCCGTGCCGCGACCCAGGAACCCGGGCATGATCTGGTTGCCCCGCAGGCCCATACCGATGAACCCCAGAGCGATCCGCTCGCTGGCCGGCGACTTACCGGAGCCGCCAAGGGCGCTGGAGGTGATGACGTATGGGGCCGCTGCTACCGAGGCCGCCAGGCCCCCAAGGAAGCGCCGGCGGGTGATCGCTCTTGTTGACATCTTCAGACCCTTTCCTTCCAGGCAATCCAAACATGAGCGAGGCGAGGTGCACCCACGCTGCGCCGGGTAGGCCCCCCGCATGCCGAGCGCCACGCACATGAAAGAGTCTACGCCCGGTCTCGGTTGGCGTCCACCGCTGAGCGGATAACAATTCCAGGGCTGCCAGGGCGGTTCAAGCTGCTCCAGGCGCTCACGGGCACTGCACGATCCCTGCCGCCCAGAGGCATTCGCCGCAACTGGGGAACTCGTCGCTCGAACAATCGCGCTGGTTCGTCTCGCGCAGGTCGCAGCCGCCGCAATCGCTGCACGGCGAGAAGTCGAACTGCCGCACGCGACGGCGGAACGCGCGGTACGCCTCGCTTCGCCAGATGGCCTC
This sequence comes from uncultured Planctomycetaceae bacterium, assembly GCA_964605095.1. Lineage (GTDB taxonomy): Bacteria > Planctomycetota > Phycisphaerae > SM23-33 > SM23-33 > JAUWQU01. The sequence continues at coordinate 27,421 of CAZSBS010000006.1, forward strand.
CAGCGGCACAGCGTTGACGTTGCCCAGGTGAAAGTGCCGCACCTGGCGCGGGCGGCGGCGGAAGTAATACTCGTGGCTGTGCATCAGCGGCAGGCACGGGCTGACGGACCCGTCCCAGCACACGGCCAGGCGGCCCTCGGTGACGAACCGGCAGCGAGGGGCCTCGCCCGAGACGCACCGCCCGTTGCTGTAGAGAAGCGTGCCCGCGCCGCGAAGACGCTCGATGGCGGCTCTGGCCGGGGAGTCGGCGTCGAAGTTCGGCACGTCCAGCCGGGGGATCTCCGGCGACGGCCCCCCGCCCCGACTGATCGTGCCGGGCCGGCCGTAAAGAACGTCGTCGCACAACTCCGCCGACCAGGGGATCAGGTTCGTCACCAGGATGCTCGAAAAGCCCAGCGCCTGCGAGAGCGACTTGAGCCGCGGAAGCTCATGCACGTTGCGCCGCGTCGCCACGAACTCGATGCCAAGCTCCGGCCGGTCCGCGCCCCGCATCATCCGAAGGTGGTACAGGCGGCGAAGGTTCGCCGCCACGGCAGGGAAGCTCCCCGCGTGCAAGCCGGCGCTGGTGGCCTCGCTCAGGCCGTCAATCGAGACCACCACGCGGTCCATGCCGAGTTCGACCATGCGCCGCCCGGCCGGCTCATCCAGCAGCAGACCGTTGGTCACCATCTCCGTCTCCAGCCCGGCGGACTTGGCGGCTGCGATGAATTCCCAGAACCGCTCATGGCTCATCGGCTCGCCGTAGCCGCTGAAGTTCACGGTGATCGGCCCGGGCATGTCGGCGAGCTGCTCGATCAGCCTCCCGAACGTCTCGGGCGACATCGTCCCGCCCGGCTCAGTCCAGCTATTGCGGGGGCACATGGCGCAGGCGAGATTGCAGTCGGTGGTCAACTCGACGTAGACCTTGGTGATACGCTCATCGCCGGCCGGGATTCCGCCATGTTTCGGATCTTCTTGCGCCATTACTCCACCATACCCACCGGCGCGTGGGCAAGGCAACGGGCTTGGCTTCGCGGTACGGGCGGCCTGTGAATCCGGACCTGGCACACAATATCAGGGAATAACAATTATTGCTATTTGTTGCTATCGGATGTAGAATGGAATCATAGGCAGGAAGGAGCACACCGCCATGAACGTATCGCTTACGCCGGAACTGGAATCACTGGTGCAGGAGAAGGTGCAAACGGGCATGTATCACTCAGCCAGCGAGGTCATCCGGGAGGCGCTTCGCCTGTTACGCGAGCGCGATGAGCTTCGCCAGACGGGTCTGGCCGAACTTCGCAAAGAGATCGCAGTGGGCATCGAGCAGGCCAATCGGGGCCAGACTGCTCCGCTGAACGTCAAGGCCATCAAGGCCAAAGCACGTGCGGCTTTGAAAGGGCGACGCAGGCCCGACCCCACCGGGGCAGACGGGCCGCAGCCTTCCGGCCCGAAGGGCCGACAGCATTTGGCCGGGGGCGCAAGCCCCCGGAAAAAAGCCACTCACAAAAAAGAGCCCTGAAAGGGCGACAGAAAGATGCCTTGGCTGCCAGGCAGCACCATCTGTCGCCCCTTCGGGGCTCTTGTTTTTTTGCACATCGTCTCCGGGGGCTTACACCCCCGGCCAAATGCTGTCGGCCCTTCGGGCCTAAGACTATCTTCGAGCCTTCGGGCCTAAGACTATCATCGAGCCGTCGGGCCTAAACTATCTCGCCGCTTTTGCCCTTGCCGCCCATCAGGATCCGCACGGCCGCGTCGAAGATATCCTCCGGCTCGGACATCCTTCCTGGGCCGGTGGTTTTGCACGCCAGGCGACCTTCTTCGGGGCCGATTACCTGGATGCCCCAGCCCTTCAGGCGGGCGAGGTTGTCCTGTGTTGGCGGGGCCAGCCACATGCGGGTGTTCATGGCCGGGGCGATGAGGATCGGGCAGGCGCCGTGGGCTACCAGGGCGAGCGTGCTGACGAGGTCGGCGGCGATGCCGGCGGCCATCTTGGCCATTATGTCGGCTGTGGCGGGGGCGATAATCATCAGGTCGGCCCAGCCTGTCAGCGAGACGTGCTGCGAGTCGAAATCCTCGCTGGACTGCCAAAGCGACGTGTAGACCCGCCTGCCGGTCAGTGTCTGGAAGGTAAGCGGGGTGACGAATCGCTCGGCCGCTTCGGTCATGGCGACGCTGACGGATGAGCCTGCCTGAACTAGCCTGCTGGCAAGGGTCGCGGACTTATAGCACGCGATGCCGCCGGTAACGCACAGCAGGACGTTCTTGCCGATCGGACCCTTCTGGACGGCGTCGTTCATTTCGGCGGTCTCCAAAACGGCTGTTCATCGCAGAGATCGCAGAGGAGAGAAGATAAGAATCAATTTCTTCTTAACCTCTGCGCTCTCTGCGTTCTCCGCGTTGAATCCTTCTTTAGGATGCGGGCAAAGTCCGCGCGTCCGGCTACTTCTCCAACTGGGCCGGCGTGGGAATGTCGCAGTTTTCGTAGTCGATGGCGATCTTGTCTTCCAGGATTTCCTGGATGGCGACCTCCAGGTCGGTCCAGCCTTTCCTGCGTTCGACCAGGGGCCTTGAGCCCTGCATGAGCTCGACAAGCCGCCGCTGAAGCAGGGCCGTAAGCTTGAACTTCCCGCCGACCTTGTTGATTACCTCTTCGCTCTTGAGTGCTTCTATCATTTGCCGCTGTGCTCCTCGTTGATTATGTCGACGACCCGCCCGACGGCTTGCTCGAGGTCGTCGTTGACCACTCTGTATTTGTACGCTCCGGACCGCTCGGCGGCCTCGATTTCTTCTTTCGCCTTGGCGAGCCTTTTTGCGGCCGCGGCGGAATCCTCGCTGCCCCGCCCGGCAAGTCGCCGGGCAAGTTCCGCCTCGCCTGGCGGCAGCACGAGGATAAACGTCGCGGCTGGCATTTTGCGATGCACTTGCAGCCCGCCTTGGACGTCGATTTCCAGGATGACGGTTCGGCCCTGGTCGACGGCCTGTTTCACCGGCGCCTCCGGCGTTCCGTAAAGCTGGCCGAAAACTTCAGCCCACTCGAGCATCTCGTCGTTGTCGATCATCCGCTGGAACGTCCGGCGGTCCACGAAACAGTAATCTCGCCCGTCGGCCTCGCCCGCACGCGGCGGCCTGGTCGTGGCGGAGACGCTGTATACGGCGCCCGTCCGGCGAACGGCTTCCTGCCGGATCGTGCTCTTTCCCACGCCAGACGGGCCGGTGATTACCACCAACTTGCCGGGTTTGGTTTTCTCTGCGCTGCCGATTGGGCGTTCCTCTGTCGCCCCTTCGGGGCTCTTTGTTTTAGCCGTTTCCGGGGGCTTGCGCCCCCGGCTAAAAACTATCGCCCCTTCGGGGCTACCCGGCTTTGCCTTGGTCTGCCCGGGCTGCGCCGCCTACCTATCGACTCGGCTCGGGGTAAACCGGCTACCGGCTACCGGCCACCGGCTACCGGCTACCAAACTACTCCACGTTCTGCACTTGTTCCTTGATCCTGTCGATGGCGGTCTTGATATCGACCACGTGCCGGCCTATCTCGGCGCTGTTGGCTTTCGAGGCGATGGTGTTTGCCTCGCGGAGCATTTCCTGGGCGATGAAGTCCAGTTTTCTCCCTGCCGGCTCCGGCGAATCGCCGGTCTGGCGGAACTGCTCGACGTGCGCCCGCAGCCGCGTGATTTCCTCATTGATATCGCAACGATCGGCAAAGATCGCCACTTCTCGCGCGAGCAGGTCCTCGTCGATGTTGACTTTGGCCGCCCGGGTCAGTTCAGCCACGCGAATGGCCAGGCGGTCGTGGTAGTCGACGACCACTTTCGGCGCGACCTCGGCAATGGCGGCGAGGTTTCGCTCGACCTCGCCGCAGTTGCCCAGCAGGTCGGCCTTGAGGCTGTCGCCTTCCTTTCGTCGCATCTTCGAGAGGTTCTCGACTGCCTGGGCGACCAGTGCCAGCAGCCCGTCACGGGTGCTTTCGACGAGCCCTTCGAGGCTCGGCGGTTCGCAGACGCCCGGAAGCTGCATCAGGGTGGCAAGGTCCACTCGGAGCATGGGGTTTCCCTCGACGTCGATCATGCGCAGTTGGTCGAGGTAGCTGCTCAGGACGGCGGCATTGACTCGCCCGGCCGCCCTGTCCTCGGGCAGTCGCGTCTGGACGCTTAGCGTCAGCGTGCCCCGCTGCACGCGGTGGCGGACGAGGGCCTCGATCTCGCTCTCGATCGCGGCCAGGAAGTCCGGGACCCTGCATGAGACCTTGAGGTATCGGTTGTTGACGCTACGTACTTCCACAACGTAGCTGACGGACTCGACCTGCCCAGCGGCCGAGCCGAATCCCGTCATAGATCGTAACATGAAGGCATCTCCAAAGTTGCCGCGGGCGATTCCTACTTGGCTGCCGGCGCGGTGGCCGGGGCCGGTGTCACGGGCGCCGCGGGGGTGGCCGGCTTGCTGGTCGGCATTACCATGGACTGCGCGGCGGCGGTGGTAGGTCCAGCCAGCGGGTACGCGCCGACGGCGACCGCGGACGGCGTCCATTTCTCGCGGAACGCCCTGGCCTTGACGGTGGTGCCGGGCTCGACTCGCAGGGCCTTGGTGTACCCGGCGCTGTTCTCGTCGGGCTCCGTGCCATCGGTGGTGTAGCGGATGGTCGCGCCATCGATGGCGCAACCCAGCGTCACGGTCTGGGGGTCGGAGATCGGCCCGGGTGGCGGGGAGAATGCCGGCATGGCGACCAGCCCGGGCGCGGGGCGGTAGGAAAGGTTCGTGGCGATGGCCAGCAACAGGAACAAGCCGGTCAGGACGATCGTCACCCACGTGAACACGTCGCCCGTCCGCGTGCCGAATGCGCTCGAGCCCGCGCCGCCGAAGGCCGCGCCCAGGCCGCCGCCCTTGCCCTTCTGGAGCAGAATGATAATGATCAGCAGGAAGCAGATCACCAGAAACAGCACGCCCAACAGTATATGCCAGAAACTCATTCGCCTATTCTCCCGCAAAGCGCCGCTCGTGGCGAGACCCGCCGCGACAAACGGCACGATTGCCTTTTGCTGATTATTTCCTTACGCCAATGCCCGCCTTAACGATTCCTGCAAAGTCCGCCGCCTTCAGCGCCGCGCCGCCCACCAGCGCGCCGTCGATGTCGGCCTGGCCAAGCAACTCCGCCGCGTTGGCCGGCTTGACCGACCCGCCGTACTGGATCACCGTCGCGGCGGCCACGGCCGGTGTGTACATGCCGCCCAGCAGGGCGCGGATCATCGCGTGGACGTCCTGGGCCTGTTGCGGCGTGGCGGTCTTGCCCGTGCCGATCGCCCAGACCGGCTCGTAGGCGATAGTAACCTCGCTCATCGCCCCGGCCGAGACGCCCTCGAGGCCCACCCTGACCTGCGTGGTCACCACGTCGGTTGTCTTGTCGGCCTCACGCTGCGCGAGCAACTCGCCGACGCAAAGGATCACCTTCAGCCCGTCGCCGAGCGCCTTGACGACCTTGCGGTTGATAAGCTCATCCGTCTCGCCGATGACGTGCCGCCGCTCGCTGTGGCCCAGGATAACGTGCGAGCAGCCCACGTCCTTGAGCATCGCCCCGGAGACCTCTCCGGTGAACGCGCCGTCGTCCTCGTAGTACATGTTCTGCGCCGCCAGGGCGATCCGGCTGCCCTTCAGTGCCTCGCCCACGGCGGGTACGTACACGAATGGCGGCGCTACCGCCAAGTCCACCTCGGCCACGCTGCCGATCTGCTGGACAAGGCTCGTTGCCAGCGCCGTTGCGCCGGCGCGGTCGAGGTTCATCTTCCAGTTGCCGGCGATGAAAAGTTTCCTGCTCATTGGTGCTCCTGGTAACGTGGTCTTCGACGAAAACTCAAATCGGCTCGGTCGCCCGCGGGAAGCTGCCCAGCACGTGCATTTCACCGCAATGGTGGCGTGCCTCGGCCAGGGCTTCGGCGAAGTTGGGATTCTCGAAGTGCCCCTCGGCATCGACGAAGAAGAAATACTCCCAGTTCCGCCGCCGCGAGGGGCGCGAATCAATGTTCGTAAGGTTGATCCCGTGGCGCGAGAAAACGTTAAGCACATCCACAAGCGCACCGGCGCGGTGGGCTGTCGAGAACATCACGGCCGTCTTGTCGTTGCCCGTCCGCTTGGCGGGCTGGCGGGCAATGACCAGGAACCGCGTCATGTTGTTGGGGTTGTCCTCGATGTTCTCGAAGATGACCTTCAGCCCGTAAAGCTCGGCCGCAAGGTCCGAGCCGATCGCCGCAAGGCCCTTTTGCTGGGCCGCCATCTCGGCCGCGCGGGATGAGCTGGCGACCGGGATCTGATCGATGTTCGACAAGCTCGTCGACAGCCACTGGCGGCACTGGGCGAAGACCTCCGGCTTGCTGGCGACGGCCTTGATTTCCTCGGCCAAACAGTTCGCCAGGAGGTTGTGGTGTATCTCCAGCACGACCTCGCCGCACATGTGGACGTGCGTTTCGAGGAAGCCGTCAAGCGTGTCGATGACGCCGCCGCCGCTGGAGTTTTCGATCGGGACCATGCCCATGTCGCAGTGGCATCGCGCGACCTCGTCGAAGACCGCGCGGATGTCGGCCAGGGGCCTGTACTCGATGGACGAGCCGAACTTCCGCTGGGCGGCCAGGTGGCTGAAAGAGCCCTGCGGCCCGAGGTAGCCGATTCGAAGCGGCCTTTCAAGGGCGAACGAGCCGCTCATCATCTCGCGGTAGATCGCATGGAGCGTCCGGTTGGGCAGCGGTCCGCCGTTGATTTCGCAGATTCGCTTGAGCACGGCCGACTCGCGATCCGGTGCGTACACCGGCGTTCCGTCGGCCTGCTTGGCCGCGCCGACGCGCACTACGACCTTCGCTCGCTCGTTCATCAGATCAACGAGCCGGAGGTCCAACTCGTCGATCTCCTTGCGAAGCCCGGTCAAGTCCTGAGTGCCGCTGTCTTTTTTGTCTTTTGGGTTCTCTTGGTCCATGTCGAAACCGGCCAACCTGCGCGCACAAAAAATCCCGCTACGGGTAGTCTGGTACTTGTACACGCCCAAGCCCCCGCGGTCAAGACCTAAAAGATGGTCTCAGGACCTTCTTCTCACGCCAGGCTGACCGGATCGGCGTCGGCGAGGACCTCGGCGGGGATGTCGTGGACAATGCGTTCCATCCGCCCCGCCAGGGCAACCTGGATTACGCCGGGCCTCGGGGCGATCAGAAGGATCTGAAAACGGAACTTGTTGCGTATCCGCTTGATGGCGGCTGGGTCTGGCCCCCAGAAGACCACCTCCGGCGGCAAATGGGGCCGAAGGGCCGCGGCAAGGGCCTCGGCCGCGGCGGCGGCGCGGTCCAAGTTCTCGTGGCGGACGATGAAACGCACGAGCCTGGCGTACGGCGGCAGACCGGCATCCTTCCTCAGCGGCAACTCCCAGGCTGCAAAGCCCTTATAGTCGTGCGTTGTGGCGAATTGGATGGCTGGCTCGTCGGCGTGCAACGTCTGGACCACCACCTGACCCGGCATCTCGGCCCGGCCAGCCCGGCCGGCGACCTGAACGATCAGTTGAAACGTCCGCTCCGATGCGCGGAAGTCCGGTATTATCAAGGATGTATCGGCTGAGACTATCCCCACCAGCGACACCCGCGGAAAGTCCAGCCCCTTGCCGACCATCTGCGTGCCAAGCAGTATGTCCAGCTCGCCGGCACCGAAGGCATCGAAGACCTTCCTGAACTGGGCCGGCGTGGTCATCGTGTCGCTATCCATCCGTGCCAGCTTGGCTTGCGGGAATTTCCGCACCAGTTCCGCCTCGATCCGCTGGATGCCCAGGCCAAACAGCAGCAGCTTGCCAGAGCAGGCCGGGCAGTGCTCGGGCAAGGCTGAACTAGCCTGGCAGTAATGGCACATGCACATCCGCGTGGCCTGGTGAAAGATCATCGGCCGGCTGCAATGCTCGCATTCGTACATCCACTTGCAACTCGGGCAGAATACGTAACTTGCGTATCCGCGGCGGTTCATCAGCAGTATCGCCTGCTCCCCACGGCCCAGCACCTCGGCCAGGCGGCGAGTCAATGTCGCCCCGATCAGCTCCACCTTGCCGGGCGTTAGCTCCTTGCGGAGGTGTACTATATGCAACTTGGGCATTGGCAGGCCCTTAACGCGATTGGGCAGGCTCAGCAGATCATACCGCCCCACCTCGACATTGTGCATGGATTCCAGGCTGGGCGTGGCTGAGCCAAGAATGATGGGCACACCCGCGAGTTGGGCTCGTTTTACGGCCGTGTCGCGACCGTGGTACGGCGGGGCGGTGTCCTGCTTGTAGCTGGACTCGTGCTCCTCGTCGACGATGATTAGCCCGAGCTTGCGTGTGGGCGCGAAGACGGCGCTTCTGGGCCCGACGACCACGGCCGCGGCACCGTCGCGGATCTGCTGGTAGTAGAATGCCCTCTGGGCGTCGGAGAGCCCGCTGTGCAGCACGGCCACGCGCGGCAGCCGGCGGAGCAGTCGCTGGAGCGTCTGGGTTGCCAGTGCGATTTCCGGGACCATGAGGATTGCCTGGCGTCCGGCGGCGATTACCTGGCGGATCGCGCGGACGTAGACTTCGGTTTTTCCGCTGCCGGTCACGCCGTGCAGGAGCGTGACGGAGAACCCGCCGGGGTCGAGCTTTGTCGACATGGCCGACAGGGCTGCCTGCTGGTCGGCGTTTAGCTTGAACGGGTCGGCCTCGGCGGCGTCGGTAAGCTCCGGCAGGACGACCGGCCTGTTCTCGACGCTGATGAGTTTTCGCCGTGCCAGGCGGTGGATGCTGTCGCGTGAGCAACCGCTGGCATGCATGAGGGCCTCGACGGTAACCGGCTCGACCCCCTGTTTTCGGGCCTCGTAAAGCTCATCCAGGACGCGCTTCTGGCGCGGGCCCAGGGTCGCGGGCCAGTCGGCGTGGTGGCTGCTGAGCTGCGCGACGGCCTCGGTCTTGGCGGCGTGGCGCCCGACGGCGGAGGGGATCATCGCGCCCAGGCTCATGCCAAGCGGCGTGAGGTAGTAGCCGCTGATCCATTGGCCAAGCCTCCAGAGCACATCGTCGAACTGAGGCTGGGGGTCGATGACTTCGCCGACGGCCTTGAGTTTGTGCGTTCCCGGCCGGCGCTGCAAATCGACCACGAACGCTAGTGTCTTTCGGTTGCCCCGTCCGAACGAGACGCGGACGCGCTGGCCGACTGCGGGTTCCGGCAGCGACGCCGGCCAAAGGTAATCGAACGAGCGCCACAGGTTGGCGTTGACAGCCAGGCCGACAACGCGGTCGCCCGAAGCGGGCATGACAGCCTTGCCGGCGCCGGCGCCGGAGCCTTCGCCGTCGGATGCGCCGTTGCTGCCGCCGCACGCAGTCTTGGGGGCGTCGGGTTGGTCTTCAAAGAGCTTGGCCACAACCGGCATCGTACCGGACGGACGGTCGAGAGGGAACCCCGCAAGAGCCTTGTTGAATCCTCGGGAAGCTGGGATAATGGCTTTGACGTCTCATGATGGGCCTGGGCCGGTTGCGGGTTGCGGTATTTGGAGAACCAGTCAGAGACGTTGACGCAACTCGCGCGACCACGTGGCAATAACTGTCTGCCGGAGTTACCAGAGCCATGTGCAACTCATACCTCGCATGTTCGCTAGCCGTGCTGTCCGTCCTGTGCGGGCTTGCGGATGGCAGCACGGCAAACCCGGAGGCCAAAGCCGGCAACACCGCAAAGGCGGACGCCGGTGCGAAGAAGACCAAGCCCAAGCTTACCAATGAGCAGAAACGGGATGTCCTGTTGGCGACCGCGGAATTCCGCAAGGCCGACAGCCAGGAAAAGCGGCAGGAGCTATGCAAGAAGATCCTCGGCATCGGCCCAGGAGCGCCCGAGATGTTCAGCCCGGTCGTCGATGAACTTCTCGCGGGCCACTTCAAACATTACGCCCAAACACTGGACCGGGCGGTCCGCGAGGCCCACATCAAGCGGCTGATCTCACTGACTGACGAGCAGGTCCTCCAGGTCCAGAAGATGCGCCGGCTGTGGAAGGACTACGTCTTGAACGGCGGGTCGCGCCACGATTTCCAGAAGCAGTTCCTCAAGCCGTGCGGGGACGTGGCGGACTTTCTGCTGATCAAGACGGAGGATACGAAAGATGCGGGCCTGGCCTCTAAGCGGGCGCTGGTGGTGGAGTTCATCGGCCACCAGAGCCAGTGCCGTACCGCCCTTGGCATCGAGCCGGACCCCGACCCGACAGTTGGCAAACTCTCGCCGACGGGCATCGCGTATCCCAATCTGGACGAGCGACCGACGCGGATGTTCTACCTCAGCTTCCTGGAACGGATTGTGGCCCTGGGCGCCGCCGCACCCGAGGGTGCCAAGAAGGTCCTGTTGATGAACCTCGACTCGGCCAGGGAGATCGACGTCCAGGAATCCGAGTTCACGATGTACGGCAACACGGTCCGTATTCTGGTGGGGACTATCGCGTGGTATGCCGACCCGCTGGTCTGCGCGGTCACCCGGGACCACTCCGCCGACCGCAAGGCCGGCCTGGCCAGCGCCCACATGTCCACTGTGCCCGGCAAGCACGGCTTCACGGACCGCCTGAAGCGAATGGGGGCCCGCTGGTGCGGCAGCGAGGGCGCCGGCGGCGGGCGCGACGGGGCCGATTACATCCAAGGCCTGAGCTATGGCGGCGGGCACACCGGGCCGCTTTACTCCCTGAGGGAAAACATCGTCGGCGTCGGACGACGGGACGGCGTGTATACGAGCGACTATGGTATGGACAACTCGCTGGTTCATCCCTGCGCCGCCACGCGGGGCGAACTGTTCATGCCGCCTGGCATCGGCCGGGCCGACGTGAAATCACCTGTCCTCCAGCCAATCTACAACTGCCTGTACACCGGCAATTTCGGCAGGGCATACAAGCTGATCGGCCAGGCCAAGCTCAAGGATGACTTCGACAAGATGCTGCTTCGGTTCTTCTCGACCGGCGTGACGGCTGAGATGGACTGGTTCTTCGAAGGCGCCGCCACCATTGAAGCAACCGGCGACGTCTACGAGGTCAAACGCCGGCTCGACAACGCCATCAAGGCCTTCGGCGGCATCCCCGCCTTCGATGAGAAAGTCAATCCGCTTGTCGAAAACCTCGGCGGAAAGAAGCCGGACAAGGAACTGACAAAGCTGTTCGAGGCCGGGAAGACCTACCAGGCCATCGCCCGCAAGATCATCGACGGAACCTTCGACGTCCCCACCGGCAAGAAGTATCTCGATGAGTTCCTCAAGAGGTATCCCGAGGGCGTCTACGCCCAGGCCGCCAAGGCCTGCCTCGAGAAGAAGGCCCAGGACAAAGAGAACAAGGAGGCCCTGGACCCGACGACATACTTCCACGCCAAGGGCGACGGCAACGAACTCGACAAGCACTCGTATTACAGGGACTGATGCAGGCTTCAGGCAACAGGCCCTTCAGGCCCTACAGGCTGGAGGCTTCAGCGGCTGGTTTGCCAATCACCGCGACGCCGAGCTTGTCCGCCAGCGCCAGCGTGTCCGGCTTGTCGACGATTACGGTCTTGCCGGCCTCGACGACCAGGCAGGCGCACTTGGCGTCGCGGAGGTTGCGGATGGTGGATGGGCCGATTGTCGGCACGTCGAATCGCATATCCTGAGCGGGTCGGGCTACCTTGATGAGCGTCCAGCCGCCCACGCGGCAGAGCTCGCCGGCCCGGCGGATCATGGCGTCTGTCCCTTCGATGGCCTCGACGGCGATGATGTCCCGCTCCTTGACCGCGATGGACTGGCCAATGTCCAACTCCGCGCTGGCGCGGGCGATGCGCCAGCCGAACTCGATGTCCCGCTCGCAGGATCGCGGCACGGGCGTGCGGGTCATCAGGCCTTCGTCGGCCAGGTGCTCGGGGCAGTATTTTACGGATGACACGAGTTCTATGCCTTCCTTCTTGAGCTCATCGGCGACGGCCAGGAGAACGGCGTTGTCGCGTTTATCCTTTCGGACCCGCACGTACCACAGCCAGGCGGTGCGGATGTCGGGAATATACCGCAGAAGGCGGAAGGGCGAGTAGATTTCGCCCTTTTCCACGCCGCCGATCATGACGGCCTCGGTCGCGCGGGCCCTTGCCAGCGCCGCCAGCCAGCTTCCGATCCGCGTGATGCCGACCCAGCGAAACTCGTCAGCCAGGCCGGCAAGGCGCGGTGAAGCCGCGCCCTTGAGGCCGAGAATGACGACCCTCAGACCGGCGGTCCTCATGCCCTGGGCGACCAGGAATGGCCCCCGGCCATGGCCGGCGATGAGTCCCACTGTCTGCCTGTTATCGGTCATGCTCGTCCCTGCATTTTCGCATTTATCCAGCCCGTTCACGGGGCTTTGACCGCCGAAGGCGGGAGTATAGACCAGGCCTTTTAGGCCTGGGGGTGAGGCAATATCATCGCTTTCCTCTAGCGTGCTTCAGCACGCTTACCCCTATCTTGGGTGCCTTTAGGCTAAAGCCCGGATCAAGCGCGCTAAAGCGCGCTGAATACTAATAGTGCTCCTGTCCACCCAGGCCTAAAAGGCCTGGTCTAAACCCCGCTGCGCGGGGCAAAGCCCCGTGAACGGGGCT
>CAZSBS010000007.1:0-19258 GCA_964605095.1 uncultured Planctomycetaceae bacterium
GCCGGTAGCCGGTAGCCGGTAGCCGGTAGCCGGTAGCCGGTAGCCGGTAGCCGGGAGCCGGTAGCCGGGAGAAGCAAAAGGCGGAACCTGGTATTGTGAACCGGGAACCAGGAAAGAGAAAAGCGGAACCTGAAGCCTTAGAACATGAGTGACAAACCGGACAACCAGACGGACCGCATCGAGCGGCTGCTCCAGCAGTGGGGCGCCGACGAGGCCCAGCGCAGCGCCAATCCGCCGGCGATGCCACGGCTCGACGGCACGCATGCGGGCAGGGCCTCGGCCGGACGCCGCGTGCTGCGTTGGGCGCCCCTGGCGGCCGCGGCGGTGTTGCTGGCGGCGTCGGGGGTTGTGCTGTACATGGACTCCCTGGCCAGGCCGGCCAAGGACCACGTCGCGCCAGTGGCCAGCGGGGCTGCTGGTGGCCTTGCGGCGACCCAGTCGGATGCCCATCGCATCCGGGCGCTTCAGGAAGAGTCCGCGGACCTTCGCGTGCAGCTCGCGGCCGCCAATGCCAAGGCGGTGGAACTCTCGGGCCTTGAATCCGAGATGAGCAAGCTCCAGGGCCAACTCGAGCAGTCGCGGCTGGATTACAGCAAGAAGCTGGCCCGGTTGGAGGCCACGTCGGCCGATGAGCAGAAGGCCCGGCAGGCCCAGGCCAGGCAGCTTGCCGCGGCCAGGTTGCAGGTTACGGAATTGGAGACCGCCCAGCGGGTGCTTCAGGCGGCTTCAGCCGAGGGGGCTGAGGCAAAGAAGCAGGCGGCCGACCTTAAGCTGCGGCTGGCGGCGGCAGGGGAGGAGCTTACCCGCCGGCGCAAGGGGGAAGAATCCGCGGAGGCGAAGCTCGCCGATGCCCACCAGGAGGCCCAGCGGCTGGAGTTGCGGCACCGCGAGATTGTCGAGGCATTCCAGCGGACATACCTGGCCTCCGTCGCGCCTGGCCAACGCGGGCTTCAGGCGCGCAAGGCCGCCGTCCGCGCCCGGCAGATGATCCAGCGGCTTGCCGGCATGTCCGGCGAGGTAAAGAGCGATCAGACTCGCCAACTGCTCGACCGCCTCGATGCCGTGCTCACGCGCCTGGACCTGATGAACGCCAATCGACCCGACAGCGGGGAATCGTTCTCCCGCCTTGTCAGCCAGGGCGACCTCGAACGCCAGATAGACGCCGCGCTGGCCGCCCCGGCCCAGGCCGAGAACGTCAAAAACTGGCTCTTCGAGGCCAAGCTCATACTGATGGGAGGGCCCGATGCCGGCTGATCGACAAGCAAGTTTCGCCGGACTTTTTTGCATTGCGGCCTGCATCGCGGCGGCACTGCTGGCGGGCGGGTGCATGGCGGCGAATTTACAAAGCCCGGTATGGCGCCCGCCGGCGACCAAGGCGGCGATGGAACAGCGGGTGGTTCCTCCCGGCGTCGCGCCCTTCGATGAGGCCGTCGTCCTTGTCAGCGAACTGAAATACCCCGACGCCGAGATCAAGTTCCGTCGATCACTGGTGTGGTTCCAGGCTGCCGGCGACAAGGACCGTTCGGCCGAGTGCTTGTTCTGGATCGGATTCTGCCAGGAAAAGCAGGGCCGGACCGCCGAGGCCCGCGGGCAGTATGAGAAATTGGTCCGCGACTATCCCGGCACGCCCGCCGGGCGCATTGCGGCCGAGAGAATGGGCCGGCTGCCGGCCGCACCCGTATCGCCGGCTGGCGGCGCGACAAGACCGTAGTGCTGTGCGTCAAAGAACCGCGATCGTGAATACGAAAATCCGAATCTCGGATTTCGTGCTTCGAGATTCGGATTTGGTGCTTACGGCGCCAGCCCCTCCGGCAGGTCCTTGACCTGCACCTGGGGGTTGGTCTTGAAGGGGTTATAGAGCGGGTCGGCCAGCAGCATCATCTGCCAGCTCGAGTGGGGGACTGTCCGCCAGTAGCATTCCGCGATGGTGTACTTGCCGGTCATCAGCAGTGGCATGAACTCGTTGGGCTCGGGAAAAGCCACCAGCAGCGGCTCCGCGACGGCGCCGACGGTGGCAGCCACGCCGTTCTGGATCATCTTGACGCACCACTCCTGGGTCTTCGGGTCTCGGAGATGCACGGCCTCCCAACTCGCGACGTGCCATGCCACGGCCCCCGTATTCCACGTGAATGCGTCGATGTACTTCTGGAGGCTGTACCAGCCGACGTAAAGGGCGGCATTAGGGCAACTGTCCTTCGCAAAGAGCGTTGGCTTGGTGTCCAGGACGACCTTGACCTTCGAATGCTGCTGGAGGAACGTGGCCAGGGCGGTCAGCTTGGCGTCATATTCCGTCCTGACCTGAAGGGCCACTCTGTCCGGGCCGCCGGCGTCGATATAGCACTGACCGGTCAGGCCCCTCAGTTCGGCCACCATCGACGCCACTATCATGCGTTCGACGTCGATCTTGCTGGGGCCGTCGAGCCGCGAAACCATCAGCGTCGGCTCCAGCTTGGCGCCCGCGGGCAGCTTGATCTGCCAGTTCAGCAGGTTCTTCGCGGGTCCTCGCGGGGAGTATTTCTGCCAATGCAGGAGGGCAAGCTCGCTGTCCAGGGCCGCGCTGGACTTGTACATCACGAGCATGTTGGAGATCTGCTCCTTGAGCTTGTCGAGGTACGAGATGGTGCCCATCAGCCCGCTGGTGCCTCTCATCGCCGCCATCGCCGCGGTCAGGGTCTCTGGCGACAGCTTCTGGCGCTGGACGTCCACCATCGCCTGGGCGGAATCGCGGAGTTGCTTCTCAAGGTCCTGTGTGTCCGGGGCGTTCTCGGGATGGCAGGCGCGGATGTAGTCTACCAGCCCCTGCGGCCCCTCCAACTCCAGGTGCAGGGCCATCAGTTGCCGCTGTGCGATTCTCTGATGGTCGGCGTCGGCGATCTTGGCCAATTCGTCCTGCTTGGCGGCCAGAAGCTTCCGGGTGTCGCCGATGACGGTGCTGATTTTCGGCAGGGGCTCTTTCGGCGCCTCCATGCTCGGGGCGAACAGGGAGCTCAGCGGTTCGAGGCCCGCAGTCCGCAGCTCTGGGAACTCCCGTGCAACCGTGCCAAGAAGCTTGTAGTCGATGACCAACTGGTAGTGCATCCTGGTCAGTTGTACACTCGCCGCCTTGAGAATGGCTTCGTCGGGATCGTCGGCGGGGCTGGCGACCCTGTAGGGAACGCCGTAGATCGTGCAGATGCAGCGGATCTGGCTCTCCAGGCCGCGATCCTTGAGCGCCTTGCGGATCGGCTCGAGCACAAGTGTGTCGTAATGCTCGCGGGAGATGTCCGTGCCGCCGGACAGCTTCAGCAGGAGTATCTGGTTGGCGTCGATGCCGCGGGTCCGCGCGTAAAGCTGCGCAACGGCGACCGAGTCCGGCACAGCCGCATTTGCCACGATGAGGACTTCCCTGGCCGTGAGGGCAAGGCCCTCCGGCGCGGAGGCGCCCAGAAGGCCAAGCACACAGGCTGCCATGAACGTTCGGATGGGTCTGGTCATTTTCTTGCCATTAGTCTAAAGGGTATGGTTCAATCATGTAAGTCGGCGCAGCGGCCGCGCCCGCCGCCATGTAACAGGATACAGTATTCGGTTACCGGGAAGCAAAGACGGATTCGGCGGCGATATCGGCGCCGCGGAGTATTGAGGATGAAACCAGCCGCGATTGGGGTTGTGTTGCGTGGCTTGCTCCTGGCGGTCATGCCGGTCTTCCTGGCCGGCTGCCCGTACGTTCCGCCGGAAACCAGGAACCCGCACCTGACGCTCACCGAGCCCGTCACGAAGAACAGCTACTGCATCTACGTGCCGAGCTACTACAGCGACGACCGCGACTGGCCCCTGGTCGTCACGCTGCATGGCACGAACCCCTGGGACGGGCAGCTTCGACAGATACTGGAGTGGAAGGACATCGCCGAGCGGTACGGGCTGATCGTCGTCGCCCCGAAGCTCGATAGCACGCAGGGCTATGTCCCGGTCGTGCCCAGCGTGTTGCGTGCCAACCGCGACAGGCTGGCCAGGGATGAGAAGGTTGTTCTCTCGGTTATCGAGGACGTCCGCCGCAAGCGCCGCATCGCCCGCCGCCCGCCCGGCGCCGATGGCATGCCGGGCAAGGACCTGGTGCTTCTGACGGGGTTCTCATCGGGAGGCTTTCCGCTATTCTACGTGGGCCTGCGCAATCCGGATCTGTTTGACATGCTCATCGCCCGCGACTGCAACTGCACGACGGAGATGCTCGAGTCCATTGCGTATACCGACGTGGCCAAGAAGCTGCCGATCGTGATCTTCTGGGGCCGCGACGACATGGAGACCATCCGCGACCAGTCGTGGGCGACGTTCCGATTCCTCCGCGAGCACGAGTTCTACGGCACCGAGCGCAAGAGCACCCAGGGCGGGCACCTTCGCCGCCCGGACGTCGCCTGGCGCGAATGGTCCAAACGCCTGCCGAAGGAGTATCGTGAGTAGAAACGATTGCGGATTGCGGATTGGGGAGCACACACAGAGTTCCGGGTGCCGTGGTTCGCGCAGGCCCGCAGGGTCGGAGCAACCACGTCTTTCGGCCAGGGAAGTGTCGGGCGGCAAGACGTGGTTGCGTCGTCCCGGCGCGTCGGGACTCCGCAAACCACGGCGCCCATTGCACGGAACGAGCGGACATCCCAATCCGCAATCCGCATTCCCCCGTCTCTGCGGTCAGTCTTTTCGTTCCTTGCCTTGGGCGTTCCCGTCCAGTTCGTCGAGTTCGAAGAGTTCGTGGATGGTGGCGACGTGGGCGCGGGCGGCGTCAGTGCCGGCGGACTTGCGGAGGTGCTGGGTGCAGGGGTGGAGAATTCGCTGGATCGTGCGGTGAAGCGTGTGGCGCAGGATCTCGATGTCTTCCTCGGCGTCCGGGTGCGTCGAGAGCTTGTTGCGGGCATCGGCGAGTTCCTGCTCGGCGATGAGGCTCATCTTTTTGTAGAGCGACTCGATGGTCGGCGCGACCTTGCGGACGTTGAGCACGCCCATCAACTCGTCGACATGCTCGGTGATGATCGTCTGGGCCGCGCCGTGCTGGCCCGACCGCATCTCGAGGTTGGCCTGGACGATCCGGTCGAGGTCGTCAATGTTGTAGAGGAAGACGTTGTCGACCTTTCCCGCCTTGGGCTCCACATCCCGCGGCACGGCTATGTCGACTATCAGCAGGGGGCGCCAGTCGCGGCGTTTCTGGGCGGAGCGGACCATCCTGGCGGTGATTACGGGGTCCTGGGAGCCCGTGCTTGTCACGACGACGTCGGCCTCGGCGAGATGGTCTTCCAGGCGTGCGAAGTCGCCGGGCTCGCCGCCGGACTCGGCGGCGAGCCTCTCGGCCGCGGGTCGGCTGCGGTTCACGACAACAATCCTGTCGGCCTGCATCTCGCGAAGGCGGGCGAGCATGAGGGAGTTCATCTTGCCGGCCCCGACGTTCAGGACGCACTTGCCCTTTAGCGTTTCGAAGAGTTGGCGGACGAAGTCCACCGCCAGCGACGCCACGGAGACCTTGCCCATCGCTATCTCGGTCTCGGTGCGGATGTGCTTGGCCACGTGCAGTGCGGCCTGGAAGAGCTCGTTGAGCACCACGTGCGCCGAGCCGGCCTCGACGGCCTGGGTGTAAGCCTCCTTTACCTGCGCGACGATCTGTGCCTCGCCGGGCACGAGGCTGTCCAGCCCGCTGGCGACGGCGAAAAGGTGGCTGGTGGCCTCGGCGTCGGAGAGCATGTACAGGGCCTCGGCGTACGGCGAGCCGGAGACGCCGTGCTGTGCGAGCACCCAGTCGCGCAGCTCTTCCGCACGCGGGTGGCCATGCACCGGCCGGGCCAGGTATATCTCCATCCGGTTGCACGTAGAGATGATGGCGAACTCCACGTCCGGCCAGGCGGCGCGAAGATCCTTCAGCGCGGCCTGGCGCTGCTCGGCGCTGTAGGCCAGCTTTTCCCGCACGGCCAAGTCGGCCGTTTTGTGGTTTGTCCCGACGCAAATAATTCGCATATGGCTAGGTTCGAATAAGCATGCTGGCCAGCAGTACCGCCACCAGCAGTACGAAGCCGACAATCGACAGTATCGCCGCGAGGCGGGCGCGGAACCTTCTGGCATAGGCGGCGTGCAGCGCAATGGAGTAGATCAGCCAGGTTATGCCGGCGGTGAGCATCTTCGGGTGGGTCACCCAGTTGCGAAAGTAAGTCTGCTTGTGGAAGGCGTCGAGAAGGCCCGTGACGACCGTCGCGGTAACCAGCACGAATGCGATTGGCAGTGCCCCGCGAAGGAACCGCCCGAGCCGCTCCAACGAGACGGCGGAGCCATCGAACATTCGCGGGTCCTTGCCGCGAAGTTGGGCGTACTTGCGGAGGTATCGCCAGCCGCCGACCGCGGCGGCCACGAACGCCAGCGTCGCCGCCGCCGCCAGCGTCACGTGCAGCAGAGTCCAGGTGTCGCGGGCGAAGTCGTGGTAGGCCGGGCCTGACAATACCACGGCCAGGCCCGCCCAGACGGCCGCAACCGGCATGAGCACCAGCCCGCCCCTGCCCAGGGCGTCCACGGCCCGCAGGTACGCCGCGCCCGCTCCGGTAAGCAGCGCCATCAGGGCGAACGTGTCGAACCCGCTTGCGGCCGGCACGTGCCCGCCCGCCATGCGCAAGACAACCACGCCCAGGCACAGGGCTATTCCCGCGGCCAGGGCGGCCATTGTCAGGCGTGTCGGCGCCTGATCTTTTCGCCGCCAGCTTATCCAATTAAGCACGGCCGACATTGCGTAGGCCATCATGGCCAGCAGGATCAGCAGTATGGCTTGGGTGGATGGTGGCGGCATGTCTAATCCTTGGGGCCTTTGAGCAGCCTGTGGAACCTGTCGCGCACGGCCTGTGGCCCGGCGGCCAGGAACTCCTGGTAGGTATCATCAGAAACGAGTTGCTTCATAAGCCGCATTCTCTCGCGGCTGTCATCGGGCAGCGCGGCGCGCACGTGGGCGCGGAGGCTTTCCAGTACGGCGGCGAACTCGCCGATGCGCCGAGGCAGGGCCCCCGCGACTTTCTGCCTCAGCCAGGCCGCCAGGCCGGGCGAGGCCCCTCCGCTGCCGATGGCGAGCACGACGTCGCCATCCCGGACGACCGAGGCGGCATAGAAGTCGCACTCGTCAGGCACGTCGGCGACGTTGACCATTGCCCCGACGGCGTGGGCGTCGGCTGCGATACGCGTGTTGAGCTGCGGCTGGTCCGTGCAGGCGAACACAAGCGTCGCCCCGGCCAGCGTGTCCGCGCGGTACGGCTCGACGCGGACCTCGACGCCGTCCGGCAGGGCCTTGGCCGGGGCGCTACGGGCGACCAGCAACACCCGCGCACCGACCTCGGCCAGACCTTCGACCTTGCGAAGGCCTACCGGCCCGGCCCCGACGACCACCGCGAGCTTGCCGCGGAGGTCCAGCATTATCGGATATGTCTTCATGGCGAGATTCCAGGTTTCGAAGAGTCCATGATAACCCAAATGCCGGGCAAGGACCAAATCACAGACAGATAAGAACCAAATAACAAGCACCAAAATTCGGTAGTGTCCTAATTTAATAATTCGTTGGCCGCGCCCTGGCCGATAAGCCAAGGATGAGCATAAACATCATACCGCCCACTCTATTGGACCGCTACAGGTTCGAGGATCGCAACCATGCGTGCGGAATCTTGGCATCGGATTTCCCTGGCGAGTGGCAGGACATTCTGGATTGCCTCGATCAGTTTGCCCTAAAGAAGAGTTGGATCATGGTTGGCGGCGGGGGCAGATCGCATATTCCAGTACAACTAGATGGCGTTCTCGGCGCAAAGGGCTGGGGTGAAAAGCGGTTCGACATCAAGATCGTGGTCGATGGCAGCGAGTACCCAACCCCGACACATAAGATCGACAATGTTAAGAATCGCGTCGGCTTGGAGGTCGAGTGGAACAATAAGACCGAGTTCTATGACCGCGACCTGAACAACTTCCGGCTGCTGCATCAACTCAACGTGCTTTCGGTCGGGGTAATCGTTACGCGGGTCAGCGAGCTACAAGCGCTCTTTGATGGGCTCGGCATTGGGAAGAAGTACGGGAATTCCACTACGCATTGGGACAAGCTGATTCCAAAGGTAAATGGCGGCGGCGCGGGCGGGTGCCCGTTGCTGCTGGTGGGCATCACAGAGCAATGCTATCGGGCCAACGAGTAGGCCGACGATTCGTCACTATCGTATGCGGGGTGAACGTGACGGTTCTGGACGTATGACTCGACCTCATCGCCCCATTGGGTCCAGCCTTCAACCTTCTGTCTGGCGAAAAGCTCAAGATATGGCCCTGGGCTGCACCGCTCAATTAGGCCGTACATGTCTGAAGGCTTGCGCGAGTGTTCACGCTTGCGGGTGGCCAGGATATTGACTTGGCTACGGCCCGGTGCAAGCGTGCGCATGCGGCCACGGATCCCAAACAAGAGCATCTCCGTCACGTTCCGGAAGTAAAAACCGACCCCGCGCCCGTCAGGGCCACCATCCTTACGCACTTTGTACCAAATGATGTTCGTCTTGTAGGTGAATCCCCAGGCGTTCATGGTTTCCAATGCTTGGGGCAACAGGGCGTTCGGCGTCCAGAGATAAAGGTGCGCCGCGGGCGCGACAAATTGGCCAACCGGTATCGCCGCGATTTCCTCGAAAGACATTGTTTCGTAGCGCTTGAGCCGACGATGTTCCGGGGCAATCTTTCCGGTCCGGTTCGTGAACCTCCAAGGCGGATCAGCCAGGATCGTCTTAAAAGTCCCAACTACGTTGTCCATTTTGGCGGCAGTCATGGTCTTGCCTTCCCTTGGCGAACCGTAAGGATGTATGCCCGCACCGCCGTACGCGGCGAGTCGAATTGTATTACAATAAGTCGGCAAGTCAAGATAAATGTCTTGCAAAAATATATTTATTGTGTTACAAAAAGTCCTACATCGGGTAGACTTCAAGTA
Organism: uncultured Planctomycetaceae bacterium; assembly: GCA_964605095.1. Taxonomy (GTDB): domain Bacteria; phylum Planctomycetota; class Phycisphaerae; order SM23-33; family SM23-33; genus JAUWQU01. Next base: position 8,933 of record CAZSBS010000007.1, read on the forward strand.
TGGCCAAGATGGGCAGACCAGCAAAGGCGAAGGGCGAACAAAAAGATTGCCTCATCACCATTCGCCTAAGTGCCGATGATAAAGCGGCTATCGACGCCGCAGCCAAGGCCGCAGGGAAAAAACGGTCAGACTGGGCGCGAAACGCCTTGACAACGGCAGCAAATGTAATACACTAAGTATCGGAAGGCGTGGGAATTGAACCCACTCGCTGGCAAGAGCGAGCCAAACAGGACGTAAACTCCGTTCAGTAGACCACTACTTGGACGCCTTTCCAAAGGATGCGGCACGAGCCAGTCCGGCACAGACCGGCTCGAGCCTAGTAATTGGGTATAGAACACTGTGTGCCTATCGAGCAATGGCCGGGATGCCAGTCCTGGCCATTGCCATTTCTAGATCGCGCCGGTTATCGGCACCCTTGCGGCGCGCTCGCATGTTGTGGTCATCCCTGACTCCTATTGCTATGCCTAACCTTACGGCGTTTCGGGCTTAATGGCGTATTTGCCGTGGCCAACTCGGTCGAGCTTCCCAGCCTTGCATGCGTGCGATAACTGGGAACTGATGGCGATATTTAGTCCGCTCTTGGCGGTAGTCGTAAAACCTTGCGTCTTGAGCTTGATGGCGATTTCCTTAGCCTTCATCGGCCTATTTGCGGCGTGGAGGATTCCAATGATGCGCGAAATCAGGCTGCCTTCAACCATTGTACCAGCTAGGCGGTGCCCACGGGCCTCAACGACCGGGGGTATGTGGGGTATAGGCTGGCCGGCTCGCTCATTGCGCCGTTTCAGTACGCGCTCTCGCATACGCTCTTCGAGGCGAAGTTCGTCATGCAGTCTTGCGATTGCCGCTTCAATGTCTGCCAAGAGTTCGTCGAGTTCTGTTGCCATGGCTTGCTCCAATTGGGTACTGTTGGCGACCATTATCTCAATACTTCTGGTGTACCGCAACAATTTTCCCACAAATTTAGAAAAAATATGGTATGCCCCTCCGACATGTCTTTGCCCCACAATAGCCAACAAAATCACAGCATCGCAAAAAAATTGATTGGAAATCGATTATCCAAATTAGGACACCACCCAAAATTCAAACAAGAACCAAAAAGATAAACAGCAAATCACCAAACAAGACTCCGTTGGTTGATGTGGGCCTTGTCTTTGTTTCCCCGTTTGGAATTTGCCATTTTGCCGTTTGGTTCTTGTTTGAATTTTGGTGCTTGTTATTTGGAGCTTCTTTCGTCACTTGGTCCTTGGTGCTTGTTATTTGGAGGTTTTTGCCGTTTGTCCGTTTCTGTCTCTGCCATCGCCATGGCCAGCGCCTCTATGAGCGCCCGGGCCTTGTGGAGCGTTTCGTGGTATTCGTCGTCCGGGCGGGAGTCGGCGACGATGCCTCCTCCGGCCTGGATCAGTGCTCGCCCGCCGTCGTAAACCATCGTGCGGATGGCGATGTTCCACTCGCAGTCGCCGTCGGCAGAGATGATGCCCAGGCAGCCCGTGTAAACCCCACGGGCGACGGCCTCCATCTCATCGATGATCTCCATGGCGCGGATTTTCGGCGCGCCGGTTATCGAGCCGCCGGGGAATGTCGCCCGGAGCAGCCCGGCCGGGTCCACGTCCGGGCGCAATTCGCCCTCGACGGTGGCCACGAGGTGGAAGACCGTCGGGTGGGCCTCCAATGCTGCCGGCTCGGTCACGCGGATCGAGCCGTACCGGCAGACCCGGCCAAGGTCGTTGCGCAGCAGGTCCACGATCATCGCCAGTTCGGCGTTGTCTTTCGGGCTGGCCAGAAGGTCGGCGCAGGCGGCGGCGTCGGTTCGCTCGTCGCCGCACCGCCCGCGGGTGCCCTTGATGGGCCGCGTGACCACATGCCGCCCACGGACGCGAAGAAAAAGCTCCGGCGAACTGCTGAGAACGGCGCAGAGCCGTGCGGCTTGGCGGAATTCCAGGTATGCCGAGTAGTTGGCTGGGTTGCAGGCGCGGAGCATGCGGTAAGTCGTTCGCGGGTCCGGGGCGTTTGGAACCTCGAATCGCTGCGAAAGGTTCACCTGGAAGATATCCCCAGCCGCGATGTACTCGATGCACCGCGCGACGGCCCGGCAGTACTGATCGGGCGTGAAGTTGGACGTTAATTGCGCAGAGGTTTCATCCGTGTGGGAAATGCCAGGCGGAAAGTCGTGGTTGCTCGTGCCCCGCGGGCCTGCGCAAACCACGGCGCCCGCCAGGCGGCGCAGTTTCTCGGCTGCGGCGCCTGCGCCGGGCGGCGCGGGATCGTGGAACTTCAACTCTGCCAGCCAGGCTTGCCCGCCCGCCGCGTCGCGGACGAGGATGGCGTCGTAGAACGCCAGGTGCAGATCGGGCAGGCGGGTGTCGTTAACGGCCCGGCCCGGAAGGCGTTCGATGATCCGCCCCACCTCGTAGCCGACGTATCCGATCCACCCCGGCGCGTATGGCAAAGATGCGTCGGCGGCAGCGGGCGCGACAGGCCCGAGCGCCTTGCCGAGTTCGGCCCAGACTTGCTGGGCCCCGGTCGCGATTATGCGTTGGGCGCGATCGCTCAAAACGCCGCCGCGAAGCGTCAGCACCTCGATGGGCCGGCACGCTAGGATGCTGCAGCGCCCATAGATCGGGTGCTGGGCGGATGAGTCCAGCAGGGCCGGCTCGTCATCGGGCGACAGCAGTGCCAGCAGTTCGTCCAGGCGCGAACGAAGCTCGACGGGCCTGCATACGATCTCGGCCCGATACCCGGTTTCAGCATTGCTCATAGCCTGCCGAATGAGGTCACTCTTGTTCGTCCTCGATCATCCCCAATCGCTGGTATTGATCGCGTGTCATCTCATTGGAGCACTCGGCGGCGGCCTTGATCAGCGGGTCTTCGCTGCGGAGGTACTTCCGGATGAGGCCAAGGGTCTCCTTGATGTCGCCGCGACCGACTGCGCGGTACTTCATCGGTCCCAGGGTGAGGATGGCCTGCACCTTCCAGGCGTGGTCCTGCTCTTTTTCGGCCATGGCTAACACGTCGCCGGGGTAGAACTGATCGCCGGTGGACCGGCCCAACGGCAGCGAGTCCCAGAGCAGCCGTTTCTTCTGTTTGTCGTACTCGCGGATCCCCAGCAGCTCGTTCTCGTACTCCCTGAGCGACCGTAGGCGGTCTTTCGGCGAGTCGGGCCAGACGTTGTAAAGCTCCTGGAGCCGCTGCACGCCGACAACCATTATGTCCAGGCCCTGCATGGACATGTCCGCCAGGGCCCGCTCGTTGAACATGTGCCAGCCGAGGATGAACAGGTCCTGCATGCGTTTTTCCGCCTTGGGATATTCCTTGCGATCCATGTGGACCATGTAGCACTGGCTGGAGCCGAGACTTATCTGGTACAGTTCGCGGGCGAAATCGACCTGGAAGTAAGGCTTGAGCTTCTTTGGCGTCATGACGAAGGTGTACCGGAACTCAGCCTTTTTGGCTCCTTCGGCGACGATATCGGCCAGGTCGAGGCAGGCCTTGAAGTCCGGATTCGCCCAGGGGTTGCTGGCGGCGGTGGCGGCGTTGAACGGCGCGATGTCGGCCGTGTTGTCGATGTCGGTGGCGTGCTGCTTGTAGAAGGTCAACGCCTTTGCGTAATCATCCGCCGCGTTGCCCGGCCCGGTTGGCGCCCCCGGGATAATGGCGTTTAGCGGCGTCAGCGGCACCTTGAGTTCCATGAAGCCCGGCTCGTTGGTCAAGTAGGGCGACGAAGGCAGCGGGCTGAATACGAACAGCATCAGGAAGATCAGGACTGCCGCCAACAGGATTCCACCGACTATCCAACCGGTCTTGTTTCCCAAGGTCGTGCTCCTTGAATGTCTTGTGGCTTTTGTGGCTATAGGCTACGGGTTTGAGTCAACATAAGGACCCACGAACATTGTACCAAGATTTCGCGGATCATAGAAGTATCGCCGCGCGCCGGACCAGCTCGAGCTTTCGTCGCCCTGTGGGCTGTGGCGCATGAAGTTCACCCGCCAGAAAGCCGACAGGCCGTCTGGCCCCAGCGAGGCCAGCGGTATTGCGAGCTCCACCGTCCACGTGGAGTCCCGCGAGCCGATAGCGACGGATGCCGACGCCGGCCAGGGCGCGACCGTCCCAATTGCCGGCTTGCAGGGCACGCCGCGCTCGCAGATGAGCACCCCGTTGGGCTTGATGACCAGGTGGTAGAGGTCCGACGCGCCCGAAGCCTTGCCGCCCGGGTCCAGCAGCACCTCCACCAGGTCCTCGCCGCAGGCGATCATCTGCTCGTATCTAACCTGGTTGGTCGGTTTGTGGACCATGCCCGACGGATTTGGCTCCTCGCAGCGAAACGCCAGGTAGAGGTTTTTCTCGTCGCGAAGCACGAACGTCATCGTCTGTCGCCCTGCCAGGCCGGCGCCGATTTGCCCTCGCCGCCCGATCAGCCTGAAGTCCTTCGCCGTATTGCCCGTGCGGATGGGCCAGTCCCGCAGGTCGCCGTCGATCACCAGCGGGCGACGGATTTGCCCGGCCAGCAGCAGCGGCACCTGCGCCTCGACCTGCCTGGGCTTCTCGACATTGCTGGTGAGCGTAAGGGTCAGCGGCACCCGCGCGTTGGCGGCGATCGGCAGGGTTCCGGGCGGCCCCACGGCGGCGATCTGCATCACGCCCATGGCGTATGGGGCCAGCGTAATAGCAGGCGCTTGGGCGGAAATGAGCTTCCAGCCATCCGGCAGGTTGGCCGGGCCGGCCTGGATGTTGGCCTCGATCTTGTGGCAATTGAACAGGTCCAGCAGGACCGTGACGCGGACCTTTTCAGGCGGGATGGCCGTCGAACCCGCGGCGGGCTCGACTCTCGATCGGACTCGCTCGACCTGGAGCGATTCGGTCTGCTCGTTGAGGCGGCTCCACGCCAGCGTATGGGCCAGGCCGGTCAGGCGGGGGGCCTTTTCCGGCGTGACGACCGCCTGGACTTCCTCGGCCAGGACGCGCCGGGCAAGTTCCCACGTCGCGCCGTCGGCGACCCAGCCGTCGAGCCGACAGTCGAGGTAGTTGTCGCCCGCGGCCGCCAGCCCCCCGTAGCGGACCATGGCGTTTGTCACCGCCTGTGCCACGCCTTGGCGCTGGCGGTGATTGAGTATCCAGAGGTACGTGATGTCCTGAAGCCCGCGGCGCAGGCGCTTGAGCCGCACGCTTGGCAGGGGGGCCTCCAGGCCGGCGACGCTGCCGGGGTAGAAGAGCCTCATCTCGGCCTCGGCCACCGGGGCGAACGGGTCGCCGGACCAATGCAGCACGTCCGGCAGCAGCAGGCCGGTGCAGCCGTACTTAAGCGCGAACCAAGGCATTGCCCGCGCGTCGGCGGGTTTGGCGATCAGCCCGAGGCTCGGCAGCCACGGCGGCCTGGCCGAGGCAAGCCATGCGCCCGCCCCCAACGGGGCAGGCAAAGGACTGCCCGTTCCGCCCTGGGCCTGCTGAAAGGCCTTGGCGGGCGCGGGGAGGTTCGGGTCGAAGAACTCTCCGCGCGGCGCGAAGATGTCGGCGGTCTCGCGAAACCCCTTGGGCACGGCCCAGTCGCTGCCGGGCGGCGCCTGGGGCGGAAGCTGGCTGAGGATAGGCACGTCCGGCACGGCCTTGCGAGCCAGGGCCGCAAGGGCCATGTGCGTCGCGTAGCCTTCGGGCGCCTGGATATTCCGCGCCGGCCAGAGGAAGATGTTCTTGCCAACAATGTCGACTTTGCCGGCATCGCCGGCGCCGCCCCCAACGGGGCAGGCGAGGTGTTTACGGGCCTCGGTAAGCAACTGCGTTACGGCCGATGCGTAATTCGCCGAAGCGGCGCCGTCGTAGTGTGCCGGGTTCGGCCAGTCCTGGCTGAAGGGCATCGGCCAGGCGGGCACGCCGATGTGGTCGTCGAAGGCCGAACCGTCGAGGTATGGCTGGACTATCGCGTCGTAGTCCTTCCAGTCCAGGTTTACCTCGCCGACGCCCGTACGCTTGAGAATAGGATGGATGTCCGTGTCGAAGAGGTCCACGCGGTGTTCGTGCGCCATTCGCATCAGGTCGCGGATTAGCACCAGCCCGCGGCGGACCATTGGATTGTCGCGGTCGAGGTAGACCGGGTCGAACGGCTTGGAGTCGCGCGTCAGCAGCGCCCGCATCAGTTGGCGATGGCCGAAGCCTCCCACGGCCGGGATGACCCGCTCGTCCGGCAGCACGAACGCCAGCACCTCCATGGAGAGCGTGGCGGACCATTTGCGCCCGTCGGGCGAGCCCAGACTGAACGTCGCTGAGTACGTGCCCGGCAAGGCCGACCGCGGCACGGCCACGTCCACCCACAACGCGAGGCGCTGGCCGGGCTTGACGGTGAAGACCGGCGCGGGCGCAGCCGAGGCGTCTATCGGCACCAGCGGGTCGTATATCCCAGCCGGCTCAGCCGGGCCGTCCGCCAGCCGCAAATACCAGTCGGGATACTTGCTTACCTGTATCGCCAGCATGCGATAGGCCCGGATGCTCGACGCGGGGATTCTTGATGTTGTTGCCCCGCCCAGCGTCGAGAACTCCGACCAGCTCACATTCACGCCGTCGGCGCCCCGCTCGCCACCCTCCAGGACCACCTGGAAACTGACGGTCTCGTTGGCCCCGGCCAGGAGTTTCACTTGCCCGTCCGATGGATCGTAGACGTCCAGGTCCATCTTTCGTTGGGTGCGGTCGGTCAGGTTTACCATTTCCCCCGCGACCCACGCATCGAGCGTTCCGGCGGGCCTGGAGGACCATGGATTGCGCATGGACAAGTCCCCGGCCGGGCCGCACCCGCCGGAAACCAACGCCCCCGCGCCAAGCATCGCAAGGACCGCCAGACTTACACCAGCCCTGATAGACATCGGCAGAGATTGTACAGCGCGGGCTCGGCCCGCGAAAACAGATTACCGCTCATATGCGGCGATGAGACGCTTGTTTCCCATCTGCGTTCATCTGCGTTTATCTGTGGCGTGGCTTCTTCTTGCATCTGTACCTCCGTGGCTCTGCGGTCAATTGCCTCCGCTGGCGGAAAATCGCGTGCAAAAGCCCCCCGTTTTGGCGCTAATGGAGGTATGGCAAAGTCGCGGAAGGACCGCCTGTTCGACCAGCAGTTCCTGGCCCGGCTTCAGCAGCTTCACCTGATCGCCAAGCGGCTGACGGCCCGGGAGGCCGGCGGCGCGCGCAGAAGCCGGCGGATCGGCGACGGGCTCGAGTTCGCCGACCACCGCTCGTACGAGCCCGGCGACGACATACGCTTCATCGACTGGCCTTACTACGCCCGCATGGAAAAACTGCTGCTGAGGCTCTTCCACCAGCGAAGCGAGGCCGACGTCATCATCCTGCTGGACGTCTCGGCCTCGATGGCGCCGGGCGGGGCGATGGAGAAGTTCGACTATGCCCTTCGCGTCGCGGCCGCGCTGGCGTTCGTGGCCATGGGCGGGCTCGAACGGGTGATACTCCAGCCGTTCGCCGAAGACCTGGCCAAGCCGCTGCGGACCGGGCGAAACCGCGGGCAGATACTCGAAGTCCTGGATTATCTCGTGGACCTGGCGCCCGGCGGGCGGACAGAGCTTGGCCGATGCGCCGACCTCCTGGCCCGGCGCCTGGACGCGCCGGCAAGCGTGCTGATCGTCAGCGACCTGCTCGACTGCGGCGACGACCTGTCCGACGCCGTCGTCCGACTCAAGACACGCACCTGCGACGTGACGGTCCTGCACGTCTACTCGCCGCTGGATGCCGACCCGGCCCTGGCCGGGCCGGTGATACTCCAGCAGGCCGAGACGCACCAGAATATGACCGTCGACGTCACCGACGACGTTCGCGCCAGCTACCGCCTCCGCTGGCAGGAGATGTGCGACGCCCTTTCCCGCATCGCCGCGGCAAGGGGCGCCGCGTACGTCGCCGCGCCCAGCGACGTGCCGTTCGAGCAACTGGTATTGCGGACTCTTCGCCAGGCGGGCGTCCTGGCGGGGTGAGTGGATTGCGGATTGCGGATTGCGGATTTACTTGCCCGGGCTTTAGCCTGAAGGCACTCAATGGCTGAGGTTTGCTGAAGCACGTTAGAACAACAACGAGAGATAATGTTGCTTCACCCAATACACACAAAGCGCAAGTCTGCAACCTTAACGGTCGTGCTGATCCTCCTGGCGCCGATGGCAATGCTCTACACGCTGTGGGGCAATCCCGTCTCGGCCGGGGAGGACGACGTGATCTACTACTACCCGATGCGGAAAATGGTCGGCGAGCAACTGCGAAAGCTCCAATGGCCCCTGGAAAATCCGTACGAGGCCACCGGCATGCCGCTGATGGCCGACCCACAGTCGGCGGTGATGTACCCGCCGACGTGGCTGTTCGCCGTCATGCCCGCCAAGCCCGCCTACAGCCTGTCGCTGATGCTTGGTTTCGCCATTGCGGGCCTGGGCGCCTATGCGTACCTGCGGTGCCTGGGGCTGGTCAACGCGGCCGCGGGGTTCGGCGCGGTGGCGATGATGTTCTGCGGGTTTTTCGTCGGGCATCGAGTGCATTTGTCGATCCTTCACGCCGCCGCCTGGCTGCCGTGGGGGCTATGGTGCATCGAGCGGCTGCGGGATCGTCCCCTTACGGCGCTTGCGGGCATGGTGCCCGTGGCATACCTGGCCCTGACGGCGGGGCACTGGCCGACGTTCATACACATGAGCGTCATATGGGCGGCGTATCTGCTGCTTCGCGCCAGGCCGCTGGCGCGGTCGCTGGCAGTGGCGGGCGGAGCGGCGGCGATTGTGGCGATGCTGGCAGCCCCGCAGATCGACGCGACGGTGCGGCTGATGGGGCAGGTGACGCGAAATGCCGTCGGCTACTCAATGGCGGGGGAGAACAGCTACTTCCCCGCGTCGGCGGCGCTGATGCTGTTTCCGATGCTCTTTGGGTGCCGGACGGAGAACTTCCTTGCCGCGCCGTGGTGGGGGCCTTGGCACCTGTGCGAAACGCTCGGGTACGTCGGGCTTGTCACGCTCGTGCTGGCGGCTGTGGGGGTGTGGAAGCTATATCGAAAATCAAAAGAAGATTACCGCAGAGACGCAGAGGCACAGAGGTTAGAAGAAGCAGAAGAAACAAAAGACTCTGTCGATCATTTCCGCGTGCTCGTGCGGGTCTGGGTGTGGGTTGGTGCCGGTGCGCTGGTTTGGATGCTGGGCTACTACCTGCCGACGTACAGACTTATTCACATGCTGCCGGTGCTGGGGGTAGTGCGATGCCCTGCCAGGATGATCCTCGCGTTGGACATGGCCCTGGTGACTATCGCGGCCATCACGGTGCATCTGATAATCGCCGGGCCGGGGGGCTGGCCGGCGAGGCTGGCGACATCCGTGCGGCGCGGCGCGACGGTCAAGCTGCCGGCGGCCATGGCTGCGGTGCTGGCTCTGACGGCGGCGGCGGGGGGGTTGTCGGTGTGGCTCTACGGCGGGAACCTGCCGGAATTCGGCGGCTCGGCCTGGACGGCGCTGAAAAGCGTGCTGCCCACGAACCCGGCTGTATGGGTGCAGGCGCTGCTGGCGGTTGTGACGATCGCGGCGGTTCGGTGGTGGCTGGGTGCCCCCGCGCGGCGGGCGGCGTCGCTGGCGGCGGTTCTGCTGCTGGACCTGTTCTGCGTGACGCGCTTCGTGGACGTGCCGGCGGTTGGGGCCGTTGGGCCGGACCCTGACGATTCCCCGGCCGCGAGATGGATCGCCAGCCACGCCCCAAACACCGGGGGCTTCCTCGTCTGGGGCATTGGCGAGAGCTACAACGACCGCCCGGCCGAGCTGTTGAAACCAAAGACCGCGCACGCCCTTGGCATATCGACGATCAACAGTTACGGCCCGTTCCAGTCGGCGGCACATGCACAGCTTTTCGAGTTCCAGATATTCGGCACGAACCGCAACTGGGCGTGGCTGATCCGCCGCAACGACTTGCTGACCGCCTACGGCGTGCGGTACATCGTGACGGCCCGCAAGGACGTTCGCGAGGTGCTGGACAGCGTTTGCGTTCCGGCCGGCCCGGCGCTGCCGGAAGGGCCGAACCTGCTGACGGACAAGTGGGCGTTGAGCAAGGCGCGGCTCGACGGCGGCGTGCTGCGGCTTCGCAAACCGCTGATGTCGTATTGGTCCACGGCCGAGCAGCCGGTTAAGGTCCGGCCCGGCACGATATATCGCATTTCGCTCTATGCCCGAGGCCCGGAGGGCGGCGCGGCTGACTACTTGCGGGCAGAGCTTTACACGCCCGACCGGGACATGCCCTGGTCGCAGAAAGAGCCGCTGGGTTTGATGGCCTACCCCGACCAGATCGGCCAGGACTGGCGGCACTTCGAGTGGACATTCAAGACGCCGG